>NZ_JBJHAM010000002.1:0-465553 GCF_054051035.1 Blastococcus sp. SYSU DS0619
GGCGCAGCGCCTCGACCTCACCGTGCTCCAGCAGCTCCTGCACCGTGCCCGACCAGGTGGTGCCCAGCGCCTCGTTCACCGCCGTCAACAACACCGCACCCGACGGCCGGACCAGCGCCGCCGGCTCGCCACCGTCGATCCTCAGGGACGTCAGTCGCACAGGAGTCCTCCTCCAGGAGTGGCTTCGGCGGGTAGCCCTATGACAGCGCTCACGCGGCACCCGCTGCGTCGGTGCCGAGCAACTGGTCGACCACGTGCTCGGCGATCGCCAGGCACGAGGTCGCGCCGGGCGAGGGGGCATTGCGCAGGGCGAGCACCGGACCGCGACGGGTGATCCGGAAGTCGTCGACCAGCGCGCCGTCGGGGTCCAGCGCCTGGGCCCGGATCCCTCGCGGTCCGGGAACGACGTCGGAGACCCGGAGCTCCGGCACGTACCTGCGGGCGGCGGCCACGAAGGCCCGCTTGCTGAAGGACCCCACCATCTCCCGGACGCCGGTGCGCCAGTGCTGCCGGGCGAAGCGGCGGAAACCGGGGTAGCCGACGACCTCGGCCAGATCCCGGGGCGAGACGGTCGTCCAGTCGTAGCCCTCGCGCGCCAGGGCCATCACCGCGTTGGGGCCGACCATCACCTCGCCGTCCACCCGTGGCGTCAGGTGCACCCCGAGGAAGGGATAGCGCGGGTCGGGCACCGGGTAGACCAGGCCACGCACCAGACGCCGGCGTTCCGGCCGCAGCAGGTAGTACTCGCCGCGGAACGGCACCACCCGCGGCTCCCGCGCGTCCCCGGCCAGCTCCGCGACCCGGTCACCCTGGAGGCCGGCGCAGGCGACGACGAGGTCGAACAGCTCCTCGGTCCGCGGCCCGTCGGGCGTCCGTCCGGTCACCAGCACCTGCGAGCCACGTTCGGCCAGACCGATCACCTCGACGCCCAGACGCACCTCGCCCCCGCGGTCGACCAGGTCCTCGGCGAGCGCACGGGTGACCCCGGGGTAGTCCACGATCGCCGTCGTCGGGGAGTGCAGCCCGGCCACGCCCCGGACGTGGGGCTCGATGTGGCGGAGCTCGTCCGCGTCGATCCGCCGCACGCCCGGCACCCCGTTGGCCCGGGCCCGGTCCTCGATGTCGGCGAGCCGGCTCTCCTCCACCGCGTCGAGCGCGACCAGCACCTTGCCGATCTCCTGGTACGCGACGCCCCGCCGCTCGCAGTACTCCCGGAGCAGGCCCACGCCCCGGCGGCACAACGTGGCCTTGAGGGAGCCCGGCGCGTAGTACAACCCGGCGTGCACGACACCGCTGTTGCGTCCCGTCTGGTGCCGGGCCAGCCCCTCCTCCTTCTCGATCAGGACGACCCGTGCGGTCGGGTCCGCGCGGGTCAGCCGCTCGGCGACGGCGGCGCCCACGATGCCGCCGCCGATCACCGCGATCCTGGGTCCGGTCATCTGTCGACCACCTCTTCCTCGTGCTGTCCGAGCACCGGTGGCGCGATCGGGCTGGCCGCCGGCGCACCGTCGAACCGCAGGGCCGAGCCGGGAACGGCCACGGTGCCCAGCGTGGGGTGCTCCAGTTCGTGCACCAGGCTCAGGTGCCGCACCTGCGCCCAGTCGTAGACCTCGGGGATCGTCCGGATGCGCCCGGCGGGCACCCCGGCGGCGCTCAGCGCGGCCAGCGTCGCGTCCGCGGGACGGGTCCTCAGGATGTCCCCGATCTCCGCTTCCAGCGCGCGCACGTGGCGGACCCGGTCGTCGTTCGTGGCGACGTCGGGGCGGGCGGGGTCGATCCCGACGGCGTCCGCGAACCGGCGCCACAGCCCCTCGGAGCCGACGGCCACCACGATCGAGGCGTCGGCGCAGGGGAACACCCCGTACGGGGCGATCGAGGGGTGCCGGTTGCCGGTGCGCACGGGCTCCACGCCCGCGGTGAGCCACCCGGCCCCGTGGAAGGCCTGCACCGCGACGACGGCGGAGAGCAGCGAGGTCTCCACCGCGCGGCCCCGCCCCGTCGTCTCCCGCTCCCGGAGGGCGGCGCTCACCCCGAAGGCACCGAACATCCCGGCCAGCAGGTCCGCGATCGGCAGCCCGACCCGGGTCGGCTCCCCGTCGGGCGCACCGGTCAGGCTCATCAGGCCCGCCTCCGCCTGGAGGATCTGGTCGAAGCCCGGTCGGTGCCCGTCCGGGCCGCCCGACCCGAAGCCGGTGATCGACAGGGTCACCAGTCCCGGGTTGTCGGCCCGCAGCGACTCGAGGCCCAGGCCCAGCCGATCGAGCAGACCCGGCCGGTAGTTCTCCACCAGCACGTCCGCCGTCCGGCACAGCTCCCGCAGGCGGGCGGCGCCCTCCTCGGACTTCAGGTCCAGGCGCACCGACTTCTTACCCCGGTTGGCGGCGAGGAAGTACGCCGACTCGCGGGCCCCGTCGCGCTCGACGAAGGGCAGCCATCCGCGGCTGTCGTCGCCCGTCGGCGGCTCGACCTTGAGCACGTCGGCCCCGGCGTCGGCGAGCATCATCGTCGCGTACGGCCCGGCCAGGGCCCGGCTGAGATCGACCACCCGCACGCCGGTCAGCGGACCGGTCACGACTTCCCTCCCATGAGCTTGATGCCGAGGCTCATCAGCACGATCACCGACGTGATCCGCAGGACGTGCACGGCGAGGACCAGGGGCGCGTTCACCTGCGCCTCGGCCGAGAGCGCCCCCATCTGCGCGATCCCTCCGGGGGCGGTCGCCAGGAGCGCCGTGTGGACGTCCAGATCGGTGAAGCGCCACAGCCCCCAGGCCAGGACGAGTCCGAAGACGAGGAACAGGCCCACGCAGACCAGCACGGCGACGACGTGCGACCGCAGGGCCCCCAGGGCGTCCTTGGTCACCGTCTGGCCGAGCAGCCAGCCGACCGCCACGTAGACGATCCACCGTCCGACCCCGGGGATCTGGAAGGTCAGCTCGCTGGTCAGCTTCACCACCCCTACGCCCACCATCGCGCCCAGCAGCGGGGCCGCCGGCAGCTTGAGCAGGGTGGCGAGGGCGGCGCCCACCAGCGCGGCGACCAGCGTGGTCGCCACCGAGGCGAAGGTCATACCGAGGTCCGGTCGCGCTCTCGCGACGCCTCGGCCTCGTCCCGGCGCTCTCGACGCCGCTGGCTCATGGCGTCGAGCCGGGCGGCCGTCGCGCGGCGCAGGTACGGCGTCAGCAGCGGCACCAGGACCAGGAAGGCCATCACACCCAGCAGCACCACCGAGGTGGACCGCTCGAGGAAGATGCCGAAGTCACCGCCGGAGATCAGCATCGTCTGGCGCAGCGTCTCCTCGCCCAGCGGGCCGAGCACCAGGGCGATCACCAGCGCGGCCGGCGAGAAGCCGTACCGGCGCATGAAGAAGCCCAGGATGCCGCAGACCAGCATGATGCCGACCTCGATGATGCTGCCGTTGACGGTGAACGTCCCGACGATGCAGACCAGCAGGATGATCGGCGCGAGCACCCGGAAGGGCACGCGGGCGACACTGGCGAACACCGGGATGCAGAAGATGTTGACCAGCAGCAGCATCACGTTGCCCAGGTACATGCTCGCGATGAGCCCCCAGGCGAACTCCGGGTTCTGCTCCATGAGCAGCGGCCCGGGCTGCAGCCCCCACATCAGGAAGCCACCGATGAGCACCGCGGTCGAGGCCGACCCCGGGATGCCGAGGGTGAGCAGCGGCACCATCGCGCCCGCCGAGGCGGCGTTGTTGGCCGCCTCCGGGCCGACGAGCCCGGCCATCGCGCCCTTGCCGAACCGCTCGGGCTTCCGGGAGATGGACTTCTCCAGGTTGTAGGACATCAGCGAGGCCACGGTGGCTCCCGCGCCGGGCGCGGTCCCCACGAAGAAGCCCAGGAACGAGCCGCGCACCATGGGGCCCCGCGACTCCCGCCGGTCCTCCTTGGTGGGCCAGAACCCACGCTTGCGGGCGCTCACGCTGAAGTAGCCGAGCTTCTCCAGGTGGCCACCGCGCCAGAGGGTGTGCAGCACCTCCCCCACGCCGAACAGCCCGATGGCGACCGGGATGAAGTCGATGCCGTTGATGAGCTCGGTCGACCCGAAGGTGTAGCGCTGCTCACCGCCACCGATGTCGATGCCGACCGTGGCCAGCGCGAAGCCGATCAGCGCCGACAGCGCCCCGAGGAGCCGGTTCTTCCCCACGATCACGATGAGCGTCAACAGACCGAGGATCACGACGAGGAACAGCTCCGGCGGGCCGAAGCTCGCCGCGACCGAGGCCGTGAGTGGAGCGGCCACGCTGATCAGGACGGCGCCGATCGTCCCGGCCACGAACGAGGCGACCGCCGCCATGACCAGGGCCGGGCCGGCCCGGCCCTGCTTGGCCATCGGGTAGCCGTCGAACGTGCTGGCCACCGTCGCCGACTCACCGGGGGTGTTGATCAGCACCGACGTGATCGTGCCGCCGTACATCGCGCCGTAGTAGACGGCGGCGAGCATGACGACCGCGCCGGTCGGATCGAGGGTGAACGTGATCGGCAGCAGGATCGCCAGCCCGGCGGAGGGTCCCAGCCCGGGCATGACGCCCACGACCATGCCCATGAGCACACCGGCGCCGAGCAGGAGCACGTTCTGCACCGTCAGGATGGCCAGGATCCCCTGGCCGAGATCATTGAAGACGTCCAACGTCGGGTCTCCGGGTTCTAGAAGCGCGGCAGGATGCCGCCAGGCAGACCTGCGTTCAGCAGCGTCTGGAACAGCAGGTACACCGCGACCGGCACCGCCAGGCTCAGCACGACGTTCATGACCGGACGCCCGCGGTTGAGGAGGAAGAGGACGGCGGCGAGGAACAGCGCGCTGGCGACGATCATCCCGAGCGGGACGAAGACGATCACGACGAGCGCAGCCAGGCCGATCACCACGAGCAGCGGCAGCGGGTGCCGGCCGAGGTCGGCGTCGCCGGCCTCCTCCTCGCCGCCCACCTCGTCCTCGCCGTCCACCGCACCGGGCAGCAGGCTGGTGACCAGCGCGTACGCGGTGATCGCCAGGGCCAGGACCCCGATGATCCGCGGGAAGAATCCGGCGCCGATCCGGCCGGCCACCGTCCGCCACTCCATGTCGAACGCCATCTGGGTGTAGACGGCGAGCACCACGAGCAGGACGGCCAGGAAGAGGGACCTGCCGGTGGGACGGCGCAGACCACGCCGCCCCACCGTGACGCTCCCCGAAGGGGCGGTCACAGCGCCCCGTGCTCGGTCAGGATCTCCTCGAACCGGTCCTGGGTCTCGGTGAGGTACTCGGTGAAGTCCTCGCCCCAGCGGAGGTCCTCGGACAGGTAGTTCTCGTCCAGGTACTGCTGCCACTCAGGGGTCTCGACGACCTGCTTCATCGTGTCGATCCACCACTCCTGGGCCTCGGCCGGCGCGTCCGGCGGGAGGATCAGGCCGCGCGGCATGGAGGGGAGGCCCTCGAAGCCGAGCTCTTCGGCGGTCGGGACGTCCGGCAGGACGTCGAGCCGTTCCGGGGCGGTGGAGAGCAGCGGCTGCATGTCACCGGCCTCGACCTGGCCGAGGATCGACCCGGGGTTGGAGATCATCGCGTCGACCGCGCCGGACAGCAGCGCCGTCTGCAGCTGGCCCTCCTCGTTGAAGGGCACGTACTCGACCTCGTACCCGGCCTGCTCCGCCAGCATCGCGCTGACGATGAAGTCGACGTTGACCGTGCCGATCCCGCCGACGACCAGCCGCTCCTGCTGGGCGGCCTCGACCCACTGCTCCCAGGTGTCGATCGGGCCCTCGCCCGGCACCAGCAGCAGGGCGTCGTCGGTGGCGAACAACCCGACGGGCGTGAAGTCCGTGGGCTCCCAGCCGGTGTCGGCCTGCAGCGGCGTGGTGATGAACGAGCCCGACGTCGTGGAGACCCCGTAGCCGGAGCCGGCCTGGCCCAGGAGGTACCCCCAGCCGGTCGCCCCGCTGCCGCCCTCCCGGTTCTGGATCTCGATGTTCTCCGGGTACAGCTCCTCCTTCTGGAGGATGTCGACCATGGTGCGGGCCATGATGTCGTTCCCGCCCCCGGGGCCGAAGGCGATCGTCCAGTCCAGCGGCTCGGACGGGTAGTCGCCGCCCCCGGAGCCGCCGGAGTTCGCGGAGCCGGCGCCGCAGGCGGTGAGCGAGACGGTCAACGCTGCCGCGGCGGCCGCGGTGATGAGCTTGGTACGCATTGCTGTACCTCCAACCGGCGTCAGTGCCGGATCCGGGTCATCAGGAAGGGTTCTGGACGCCGTCCAAGCGGTGCCAGGAGCCGGACGCGAAGGCGGCCAGCCGGTCGTGCTCGTCGTACAGACGTGACTCGAGGTGCACGATGCGCCGCCCCGGCTTCAGGAGCCGGCCCTCGATGCGGCCGGTCCCGGTGAGCGGGCGGAAGAAGCGGAACTGCATCTCCACGGTCACGGCCGTGGACAGGAAGCGGTGGCACAGATGGCCCATGGAGATGTCCATCGCCGTCGCGATGATCCCGCCGTGCATCGTCCCCTGCGGGTTGCAGAGGAACGGTGCGTACGGGAGCACCACCGTCGAGGTCTGGGCCTCGTCGTCGTAGCTGATGTCCAGTCCGAGGAACCGGCCCAGGAAGAAGTTGCCGAACTCCTGGGCGGGGTCGGCCGCCGCCTGCTCGGCACGCTCGACGGCCGTCTCGGCGAGGGGGGTCGGCATCCGCGTCACGACCAGGTGAACCGGGGGGCGCGCTTCTCCAGGAAGGAGCGGACGCCCTCGGCGTAGTCCTCGGTGTCGAACGACGAGTTGCGGATCCGGATGGTCTCCTCGTCGTCCGCGACCTGGCCGGCCACCACCCGGCCGACCATGGCCTTGCCCTCGCGGACGCTGACCTGCGCCCGGGTGGTGAGCAGCTCGGCGAACTCGAAGGTTGCCGTCTCCAGCTCCTCGACGGGGTAGACCTCGTCGAAGAGCCCCAGCTGCAGCGCGCGCTCGGCCTGGATCTGCTGGCCGGACATGAGGATCCACTTGGCCCGCGACGGGCCGGTGAGGTCGACGACCCGCTTGGTCGACTCCAGGCTGTAGACCAGCCCCAGCTTCGACGGGGTGATGCCGAACCGCCCGCGGGTGTCGGCGAAGCGGATGTCGCACGCCAGCGCCAGACCCGCGCCGCCGCCGATGCAGTAGCCGTGGATCATGGCGATCGTCGGCTTGGTCGCGCCCTCGATGGCCCGTTCGGCCGCCGCGACGTGCTCGTTGTAGTTCCGCGCCGCCTCGGCGTTGCCGCGCTCGCGCTCGAACTCGCTGATGTCCGCGCCGGACGCGAAGGACTTCTCCCCCGCCCCCCGGAGGACCAGCACCTTCACGGTGGGGTCGGCGTCGAGACCGGCGACCAAGCCGGGCAGGTCCCGGTACATGTCGATGCTGATCGCGTTGTGGCTCTCGGGCTTGTTGAGCACCACCACGGCGACTTCGCCGCGGCGCTCCACGAGGAGGTGGTCGGACATCGTCAGCCTTCCTGCAGGTCGGGGTGGGCGTCGTAGAGGACGCCCTCGGTGAACAGGGTCTTGATGTCGTGCTCGTCGACGCCGGCCTCCGCGAGGACCTGGGCGGTGTGCTGGCCGAGCCACGGCGCAGGTCCTCGGACCTTGAAGTCCAGCCCGGAGAACTTGGCGGGCGGGCCGATGGTCTTCATCGGGCCGATGATCGGGTGCTCGAGCTCGACGACCATGTCCCGCGCGAGCACGTGCTCGTCCCGCAGCGACTCGTCGTAGCTGAGCACCGGGCCACCGACGACGCCCGCCTTGTCCAGCTTGTCGATCCACACGTCGGTGGGAGCCGTGGTCGTGATGGCCTCGATCTCCCGCTCGAGCTCGTCGATGTTCCTCATGCGGTCGGGGAGCGTGGCGAACCGCGGGTCCTCGGCCCACTCCGGGACGCCGAGCACGTCGTTGATGAGGCGCAGCCACAGCCGGTCGTTGTTGGCTCCGATCACCACGTATCCGTCTGCGGTGCGGTACGCCTGGTACGGGGTGGAGCGGCGGTGGCGGGTGCCGGTCGGCTGCGGGATCTCGCCGTCGGCGAAGTAGGCGCCGGACTCCCAGACCGTCCAGGCCAGGCCGGCGTCGACCAAGGAGATGTCGATGTACTGACCCTCACCGGTGGCCCGGCGGACCATCTCGGCCGCCATGATCGAGTAGACGGCGGTGACCCCGGCCGCGATGTCGTTGATGGCGATCCCGACCTTCGCCGGCTTGCCGCCCGGCTCCCCGGTCATGCGCATGAAGCCGGCGACGCCCTGGGCCATGATGTCGAACCCCGGCCGGTCGCGGTACGGCCCGGTCTGGCCGAAGCCGCTGATCGAGCAGTAGAGGATGTCGGGGTTGGTGGCCTTGAGCGACTCGTAGTCGATCCCCAGGCGCCGGACCACGCCGGGCCGGAAGTTCTCGATGACCAGGTCGGCGTCCCGGGCCAGCTGCTGGAACAGCTCCCGGCCGCGATCGCTCTTCAGGTCGACGGAGACGCTGCGCTTGCTCCGGTTCGGCATCGCGAACGGGTAGCTCTCGTCGTTCACCTTCGGCGCCATGCGACGGGAGTCGTCACCGGTCACCGGCTGTTCGATCTTGATGACGTCCGCGCCGAGCTCGGCCAGCACCATCGTGCAGTAGGGACCGGAGAGGAACCGGGTCAGGTCCAGCACCCGGAAGCCGTCGAGTGGAAGCATGGGCTCATTCCGTATAGTGGGATGCAGTTCCGTTTGGTGGGACGACCGTAGAGTGACGCGCGCCATACCGTCAAGGCCTCCGGCATGCTGGTTTCTGAACGCGGCGGTGGAGGTCCGTGAGAGGCACGACCGAGTCATCGGGGGAGAAGACGTGGGCGACGAGGACAGCAACGCCGGCCGCAGCAGCGTGCAGTCGATCGACCGGGCCGTGGCGCTGCTGCGCTGCTTCGACGCGCGGCGGCCGACGCTCGGGATCTCCGACCTCGCACGGGCGACCGGCCTGTCGACCACCACGACCCATCGCCTGCTGATGGCGATGCAGGCCAACCGGCTGGTGCGGCAGACACCCGACCGCCGGTACGGGCTGGGGCCCCTGCTCGTCCAGCTGGCGCGCAGCGGCGCGCTACCGACGACGCTGCGGGACGCCGCTCGGCCGGTGATGACGGCGCTGCGCGACGAGGTGGACGAGACCGTGGGCCTCCACGAGCTGCTGCCCACCGGCGAGCGGGTGGTCGTCGACCAGGTGGAGAGCCACCACGAGCTGCGCCGTACCTACACCGACATCGGTGTGCCCATCCCGCTGCCGCACGGTGCGCCGGGAAAGGTGATCCTGTCCGTGCTCCCGACCGACGAGCAGGACCGGTGGCTCGCCCGTCCCATCACCGCGGTGACGCCCGCGACGATCACCGACCCCGAGCGGCTGCGGGCGGAGCTGGCCGAGGCGCGCCGGCGCGGCTACGCCGGCTCGAACGCCGAGCGCACCTCGGGGATCCGGGCCGTCGCAGCTCCGGTGTTCGACCACACCGGCGAGGTCATCGGCGCCCTGGGCTTGTCGGTCCCGGGCGTGCGGATGGACGACGCCCGCGCGGACCAGCTCGGCCGCCGTGTCGCCCAGAGCGCCTGGGCCATCTCCGAGCAGCTCGGGGCGACGGAGTCGAGCGTCGAGGAGACCGTGCTGCGGGCCGGCGGTCGTTGACCGCCGGCCGGCCGGTCAGTCGCCGGAGGAGGCGCGGGGCTTCCGCAGCTCGTGCGGCAGGGCGAACACCAGCCGCTCCTCGGCGGCCTTCACCGTCTCGACGTCCGGGTAGCCCCGCGCGGCCAGGTAGTCGAGCACCTCGCTGACCAGGATCTCCGGCACCGAGGCGCCGCTGGTGACGCCCACGGTCCGCACGCCGTCGAGCCAGGCCTCGTCGATCTCGGCGGCGTAGTCGACGAGGTGGCTGTCGCGCGCCCCGGCCTCCAGGGCGACCTCGACCAGCCGCACGGAGTTCGACGAGTTGGTGGAGCCGACGACGAGCACCAGGTCGCACTCCCCCGCCATCTTCTTCACGGCTTGCTGCCGGTTCTGCGTGGCGTAGCAGATGTCGTCGCTCGGCGGCGACTGGAGCCCCGGGAACCGGTTCTTGAGCTGGTCCACCGTCGCCAGGGTCTCGTCGACCGACAGCGTGGTCTGGGACAGCCAGACCACCTTCTCCGGGTCGCGCACCTGGACGTTCGCGACGTCCTCGGGGCCGTCGACGAGCTGGATGTGGGCCGGGGCCTCCCCGGAGGTGCCCTCGACCTCCTCGTGCCCGCGGTGCCCGATCAGCAGGATGTCGTAGTCGTCCCGGGCGAAGCGCTTGGCCTCCTGGTGCACCTTGGTGACCAGCGGGCAGGTGGCGTCGATGGTGTGCAGCTGCCGGTCGGCCGCCTCCTGGTGCACCGCCGGGGAGACCCCGTGCGCGCTGAAGACGACGACCGAGCCCTCGGGCACCTCGTCGGTCTCGTCGACGAAGACGGCGCCACGCCGCTCGAGCGTCGCCACGACGTGCTTGTTGTGGACGATCTGCTTCCGGACGTACACCGGCGCACCGTGGATCTCCAGGGCGCGCTCGACGGCGACCACCGCCCGGTCCACGCCGGCGCAGTAGCCCCGGGGATCGGCCAGCAGGACACGTCCGCGCTGATCAGCCATGCACCCATGGTAGGTGGGCCGGGAGCACTCGGACGGCGGCCGCGGGTGACGCGGGGCACGGATGTGACCAGGCACATCCCCCCGGCGGGCGCATCGATGCTGGTCGGGTGTGTCGCCGGGTCCTTTCTGGGGCACGCTGTGGCCATGTCCCGTGAGATCCCCGAGGTTGTCCGCGCCGCCGCCGGTCTGGCGGCCACCGTGCTGGACGAGGCCCGGAAGCTGCCCGAGACCCTGCCCGGCCTGCCGGTCCGCGTCATCGGCGTGGCGATGCAGCACGCGATGAAGGTGCAGCAGACCTACGCCGGGTTCGTCGCCCGCGGTGACGAGCTGCTCGTCGGGCTGCGCGGCGACGCCGAACCGGGGCTGGCAACCTTCGACGACGACGAGGAGCCGGCCGCCGGCTTCCGCGGCTCGGCCTTCGACCGCGTCGCCGACGCCGGCGCGATCACCGACGAGGAGGTGGCCGACCTCCCCGACGACCCGGCCGCCGACGCCGTCGTCGCCGCGATCGACGACCTCAGCCAGGAGCTCGTCGAGGACCTCGCCGACGGGGTCCAGGACCTCGCCGACGGTGCGGACGAGGCCCAGCAGAGCCTCACCGACCTGCCGGCGGAGGAGGCACCGAGCACCGACGAGGTGCTCGACGAGCTCGCCATCGACGAGATGGTGCCGACGACGCCGGACACCGACCCGCTCACCCCGGGCACCGACGAGGCGGCGGCCACCGAGGACGCCGACGCCCTCGAGCGGGCCCTGCTGGAGAGCGACCCGGCCCCCGCGGCCGACGCGACCGCCGACGTCGCCACCTCCGTGGACGTGCTCACGGCCGAGGGCGACATCGAGACCGTCGACGCCGCGATCACCGACGAGGGGGTCGCCGCCGTCGAGGCGCCGGCGGAGGAGCCCGGTACCGACGAGACCGTGGCGACCACCGACGGCAGCACCACCGACACCGCCGCCACCGACACGGACGCCGGTACGGACGTCGCCGTCGACGAGAGCGGTTCCCCCGTGGCCGAGGCCACCGGGGGCACGACCGACGCCGAGCCCGCCACCGACCAGCCCGCCGTCGAGCAGGCCGGCAGCGAGGACTCCGGCGCCCAGGCGCCCACCGAAGCCCCCGTCGACGGCTACGACAGCTTCTCGATCGCCCAGCTGCGCGGCCGCCTCCGCGGGTACCAGCTGAACACCGTCTCCGACCTGCTGGCCTACGAGCAGGCCACGCGCGCCCGCGAGCCCTACCTGCGGATGCTGCGCAACCGGCTGGAGAAGCTCGAGGAGCAGGCGGTCGAGTCCAGCCCGCTGTCCCCGCGCGGCGCCTGAACCAGCACGTCCTGCACCCCGCCCCGGCGCGTGAGCCGGGGCGGGGTCGCGCCCCGGCGTCATGCGCACATGTCGCCGGGAGGGGGCGTCCGGGTGGTGTCGGTGCCGTCTGACACGCTCGGGGCATGACCGCCCCGTCCAGCCCGGAAGCCCCCTGGCCGGTGCGCACGGTGGCCCGCAAGGTGGCCGACTGGATCGGCCGGCTCGGCGAGGTGTGGGTCGAGGGTCAGGTCGCGCAGCTCTCCCGGCGCAGCGGCGCCGCCACAATCTTCCTCACCCTGCGCGATCCCGCGGCCGACCTCTCGGTGCCGGTCACCTGCCACCGCGACGTCGCCGAACGCCCCGGGCTCGAGCTGACCGAGGGCGCCCGAGTCATCGTGCGGGCCCGGCCGGACTACTACGTCGCCCGCGGCTCCTTCTCGCTGCGGGCCACCGAGATCCGGGCGGTCGGCCTCGGCGAGCTGCTCGCACGGATCGAGCGGATCCGCCGCCTGCTCGCCGCCGAAGGGCTGTTCGACACCGCGCGCAAGCGGCCGCTGCCCTTCGCCCCCCGCGTCGTGGGGCTGATCACCGGCCGGGACAGCGCCGCCGAGCGCGACGTCCTCGTGACCGCGCGCCGCCGCTGGCCGGCGGTGCGCTTCGCCGTGCACAACTGCGTCGTCCAGGGCCCGCAGGCGGCGGCCAACGTCATCGACGGCCTGCGCACGCTGGACGCGGACCCGGCGGTCGAGGTCATCGTGGTCGCCCGCGGCGGTGGCTCCGTCGAGGACCTGCTGCCCTTCTCCGACGAGGGCCTGGTCCGCGCGATGGCGGGCTGCCGCACGCCGGTGGTCACCGCCGTCGGCCACGAGACCGACACGACGTTGGTCGACCACGCCGCCGACGTCCGGGCCGCCACGCCCACCGACGCCGCGCACCGCATCGTGCCCGAGATCGGGGAGCAGCGGCGCCTGGTGGACGGGCTGCGGGCCCGCGCCCGGCACCTCGTGACCGCCCGGCTCGAGCAGCAGGAGCGCTGGCTGGAGTCCGTGCGCACCCGCCCGGCGCTGGCCTCCCCCGACCGGTTGCTGCACGGCCGCGAGGACGACGTCCTCGCCCTGCGCACCCGGGCCCGCCGCACGCTGACCCACCGGGTCGAGGCGGCCGAGCGCGACCTCGAGCACGCCCGGGCGCGGGTGGCCGCCCTCAGTCCCGCCGCCACCCTGGAGCGCGGCTACGCCGTCGTGCAGCAGGCCGACGGCTCGCTGGTGCGCGACCCGGCCTCGGTGTCCGACGGCGAGCTGCTCCGGGTGCGCGTGGCCGGCGGCCGGCTCCCCGTCCGCGTCGACCGGGCCGCCGCGCCCACCCCTCAGGAGGACCCAGCATGAGCACCACCGACGAGCGCGGCCCGGAGCCGGCGACCACCTACGAGCAGGCGCGGGAGGAGCTCGCCGACGTCGTCCGCCGGCTGGAGGCCGGCGGCCTCACGCTGGAGGAGTCGCTGGCGCTCTGGGAGCGCGGCGAGGAGCTCGCCCGCCTCTGCCAGCACTGGCTGGACCGCGCCCGCGAGCGCCTGGCCGCAGCGGCGCCCGCCGATGACGCCTGAGCCGCCGAGGGACCGCCGGCACCCGGGGCTCAGGCGGGCGGGCGGAGCCGGGTGTCCGGGGCGACCACGAACCCGGCCTCCACCAGGGCCGCCAGCACACGCTCGACGCGCTGCTGCAGCACCGGCGCCCCGTCCGCGGACGGGCGGGCCCCGGCGGGCGCGCCGAACGCCTCGTCGTCGAGGCAGCGCGCCAGCACGTCCCGCACGTCGGTCGCCACCGGGGCCTGGGCCACGGGGATCCGGGTCACCATCCCGCAGGCGCACGACCCGCCGTCGGCCGGAGCCCGGTGATCACTGCTCGTGCAGTCCTCGCGTGCCAGCATCCGGGGCTCCTCAGGCAGTCGGTCCAGTGGTCGATGCCCACACCTTCCCGGCGCGGGTCCGACGCCGCGGACGGACGCACCGGGGAGTCACCATGTCGTGACCTTGCGCCCGCCGCCCCCCGGCCGGCGGCTCAGCCGGCCCAGGGCCGCACCGCGGCCGCCACGGCTGCCAGCTCGTCGTCGTCGGCCGAGCCGGTGACCACCAGCGTGACGCCGTCGGTGACCCGGGACAGCGCGGTCTCCCCGCGCTGCGTGGTGGAGCGGGTCCACTGCTCGCCGGCCAGCTCGACGGCGCCGTCCTCCGTCGCCCCGTCGAGCACCGCGGTCACCGCGTCGGCCTCGGGGGCGTCGGAGACGACGTAGCCGGCGTAGCCGCCGGACGGCGTCAGGTACCCGATCTGCAGGGTGACCGCGTCGCCCTCGGCCGCGTTGCCGGCATCGGTGCGCGCGCTGGTCGGCCGGTAGTCCTCGCCCAGCCCGCTCGGGGCAGGCACGGGGTAGTCCGCCCGCGACTGGGCCAGCTGGATCGTGGTGGACGGGTCGATCTCGCGCACCGGGTCGCCGGGGTCGTTCTTGAACGCGATCCAGCCCACGATCAGCAGGCAGATCACCACGAGCGGCAGCAGCGAGCGCAGCATGTTGGCCGCGCTCATCCGGTCCGCGCGCTGCACCGCGGACGACGGCGGCGGCACCTCGGCCCTGGAGGCGCCTGCGTCGTCGGGCACCTGGGGACGCTGGTTCGTCGGGCCGATTCCGGTCATGGCCCTAGGATCGCAGGCGAGCTCTCCCCCACCGGCGCCCAGCGCCCACGCGGCATCCGCCCGGCACGCACCCGCCGGGCACGGCCGGGCCCGGGCACCGCCACCACCCGGTGGCCCAACCAGGAGGTCCTGTGTCGCTGCCCCTTCCCGAAGGCCCCCTCCCCGCGACGACGGGCGGGCACAGGTTCTCCGCCGACCGCCCGGCTCCCGACCGGAACCTGGCACTGGAGCTGGTGCGCGTGACCGAGGCGGCCGCGATGGCTGCCGGGCGCTGGGTGGGCCGCGGCGACAAGAACGGCGGTGACGGCGCGGCGGTCGACGCGATGCGCGCGCTCATCGGCACGGTGAGCATGCGGGGCGTCGTGGTCATCGGCGAGGGCGAGAAGGACGAGGCGCCCATGCTCTACAACGGCGAGGAGGTCGGCGACGGTCAGGGGCCCGAGTGCGACGTCGCCGTCGACCCGATCGACGGCACCACGTTGATGGCCAAGGGCATGCCGAACGCGATCGCGGTCATGGCCGTGGCCGAGCGCGGCGCGATGTACGACCCCTCGGCGGTCTTCTACATGGAGAAGCTGGCCACCGGCCCGGCCGCGGCCGACGTCGTCGACATCACCGCGCCGGTCGCGGAGAACATCCGCCGCATCGCCAAGGCGAAGAAGAGCTCCGTCGGCGACGTCACCGTCTGCATCCTCGACCGGCCCCGCCACGAGCAGCTGGTCCAGGAGGTCCGCGAGGCCGGCGCCCGCATCAAGTTCATCACCGACGGCGACGTCGCCGGTGCGATCGCCGCCGCGCGCGAGGGCACCGGCGTCGACCTGCTCCTGGGCATCGGCGGCACCCCGGAGGGGATCATCACCGCCTGCGCGCTCAAGTGCATGGGTGGCGCGCTCCAGGGCCGGCTGTGGCCCAAGGACGACGACGAGCGGCAGAAGGCCCTCGACGCCGGCCACGACCTGGACCGGGTGCTGCACATCGACGACCTGGTGCGCGGCGACGTCTTCTTCGTGGCCACCGGCATCACCGACGGCGAGCTGCTCCGCGGGGTCCGCTACAGCGCCGGGGGCTGCACCACCCAGTCGCTGGTCATGCGCTCCCGCTCGGGCACGATCCGCTCGATCGACAGCCTGCACTCGCTGGAGAAGCTGCGGGCCTACTCCGCGGTGCCCTTCGACCGCGACTGACTGACGCCCGGTCACGCCGGGTGGGGCCCGGAGGCTTCCGCGCAGGCGTGCGGGAGCGGCCCGGGCCCGCCGTCGGTCACATCGGCGGCGGCGGGAACGGCGGCCGGGCACCCGGGATCGGCGGCCGCGGTGGGAGCTGCTTGCGGGCGGCGAGCTTCTCCATCAGGGCGCCCCATCGGGTCGGGGAGTCCCCCGGTGCGAGGCTGCGCAGCCGGAGGTCGCCGAAGACGGCCTTCGCGTGGACGACGACCAGCGGCGTGCCCGCCAGCCGCGGGACGGGCGCCAGGTCGACCCGCCGGTCGCCGAACACGGTGCGCCCGTGCAGCTCGCCGTCCACCCCCTCGGCGAGGATGACGTCGACGTCACCGAAGACGGTGCTGAGGGTCAGGTCGATCCGGTCGGCCTCGGTCCGCAGGCCCCGCAGGTCGATGCGGATGTCGCCGAACACCGTGCCGGCGCGCTGCGGCGGCGCCGTGCCGACCGTCAGCGTGATGTCGCCGAAGACGCTCGTCACCTCCTCGCTCGGGCGCTGCCCCACGAGCTGCACCCGGGGAGGGGCGTCGGAGGGCAGGTCGGCCACCAGCTGGTCGAGGTCGGCGCGGGTCAGCGCCGCGTAGGCGGCCTCCGCGCGCTGACCGAACTCGTCGAGGTCGAGGCGTCCCTCCCCGACGGCCGCCTGCAGCCGGGCCACCACCGCTTCCCGCTCCGCGTCGGAGACGCGCACGGCGGGCGGGCGGGCGGTGTCCTCAGGATCGCTCACGCCCCCGGACGCTAGCCGAGACCGTGCGCCGCGCGGGCGCCCGGAGCTCACTCCAGCTCGGTGCAGACCATCACCGTGTAGGCCTTCACCCGGCCGCCGCAGGTGCTGGCGTACTCCTCGTAGCCCGACAGCGGCGGGGACTCGTACATCAGGTCGTCGCAGGACTGCAGGTCGCCGTCGAAGCAGCCCTGGGCGTAGGCGTCGAGGGTCTGGTCCGGGCCGAGGTCACCGGGCGCCACCGGCGGGAACTGCTCGACGGTCCCGGCCGGCATGCCGCCGTACCAGCCCATGCCCTCCTCGAGCATGCCCATGGCGGAGTCCATCTGGTCCTGGGTGCCCTCCGCCAGCCCCTCGCGGATGCCCTCGGCGAGACCGGGGGTCAGCTCCTCGGCCATCGCGCGGCCGATGTCCTCGGCGCTGCCGACGAACACCGCGCTCACCAGGAACGCGGCGGCGACCGCCCCGACGGCCAGCCCGCCGAGGGCGGCACCGGCGACGACCCGGCGGCTCCGCCCGGCCGGCGCCGTGGGAGCGGGAGCGGGGGCCGGCCCGGCCGGCTGCCACGACGTCGTCGCCGCCCAGTCCGGCACCGGCTGCGCACCGGGAGCGGCCCACCCGGCATCAGGGGCCGGCCACCCGGGGACGGCCTGCTCCGGGGGCGACGGCGTGCCGCCGGAACCCGGCGTCAGGGGCGGCTGGGACATGGGGCCCTCCTCGGGGCTCGGGCCGGGTCGGCACCGTGGACGGCGCGGATCCCTCCGGCACTCACGGCCCTCCTCGGCGGACCCCGGCGAGGGCGGAACCCACCTGTCCTCCCACGGGTGTCTAGGGTCCCGTGCGGAGCACTGTCACCATCCACACCACCGGGAGCACAGCGTGGCCCAGCAGAACGGCGCAGCGCAGGACGGCAACGGCCAGGACACCAGCGACTTCCGCATCGAGCACGACTCCATGGGAGAGGTCCGCGTCCCCTCCTGGGCCAAGTGGCGGGCGCAGACCCAGCGTGCCGTCGAGAACTTCCCCATCTCCGGGACACCGATCGAGCGGGAGCTGATCGGCGCCCTGGCCGCGATCAAGGGCGCGGCGGCCACCGTCAACGCCGACCTCGGCGTGCTGGACCGGTCGATCGCCGACGCCATCACCGAGGCCGCCGGGTCCGTGTCCCGCGGCGACTGGGACGACCACTTCCCCATCGACGTCTTCCAGACCGGCTCGGGCACGTCGAGCAACATGAACACCAACGAGGTCATCGCCTCGCTCGCCACCGAGTCGCTCGGCGCGCCGGTGCACCCGAACGACCACGTCAACGCCTCGCAGTCGTCCAACGACGTCTTCCCGTCCGCGATCCACATCGCCGCCACCCGCGCCATCGTCGTCACGCTCATCCCGGCGCTGCGACACCTGGAGGCGTCGCTGCAGCGGAAGGCCGAGGAGTTCGCGGAGGTCGTGAAGAGCGGCCGCACCCACCTGATGGACGCCACCCCGGTGACGCTGGGCCAGGAGTTCGGGGGCTACGCCGCGGCCGTCCGCTACGGGGTCGAGCGGCTGGAGGCCTCCCTGCCCCGCATCGGCGAGCTGCCCCTCGGTGGCACCGCCGTGGGCACCGGCATCAACACCCCGCCCGGGTTCGCCGCGGCGATCATCGAGAAGCTCGCCGGTCAGATGGAGCTGCCGCTGTCGGAGGCACGGGACCACTTCGAGGCGCAGAGCTCCCGCGACGCCCTCGTCGAGGGATCGGGGCAGCTCAAGACGATCGCCGTCGGCCTGGTGAAGATCGCCAACGACCTGCGCTGGATGGGCTCGGGCCCGCGCACCGGCCTCGGCGAGATCGCCCTGCCGGACCTGCAGCCGGGCAGCTCGATCATGCCGGGCAAGGTCAACCCGGTCATCCCCGAGGCGGTCATCCAGGTCGGCGCCCAGGTGATCGGCAACGACGCCGCGGTCACCTACGCCGGCACCACCGGCGTCTTCGAGCTGAACGTGACGCTGCCGCTGATGGCGCGCAACGTGCTCGAGTCGATCCGGCTGCTGGCCAACGTGAGCCGGCTCCTGGCCGACCGATGCGTCGACGGCATCACGGCCAACGTGGAGCAGTGCCGCACCTACGCCGAGTCCTCCCCCTCGATCGTCACGCCGCTGAACAAGTACATCGGCTACGAGGAGGCCGCGATCGTGGCCAAGCAGTCGCTCAAGGAGCAGAAGACGATCCGGCAGGTGGTCGTGGAGCGCGGCTACGTCGAGCAGGGCAAGCTCACCGAGGAGCAGCTGGATGCCGCACTCGACGTGCTGTCCATGACGCACCCCTGACCCACCGGCGGTCCCGGCCGGCGCGGTGCCGGCCGGGACCGCTGTGACTCCTGGGGCCCAGCGGCACTCCTCTGCCCAGAGACCGTGCGTGGCCGGATGGCGACGGCGAGTCGTGGGCACGGCGGCCCGGCGAGCGGGTGACGATCCCCCCTGTCCGGAGCCGGGCCCGTGCGGGCCCGCCCAGCCCGCCCGTGTGGTCGATGCGCGCTCGGCGCGTCCAGCGGGGCACCCCGCCAGGACGGTCGGCGGAGTCCACGGGCGTCCAGCCGGCGGACCCGTCACGTGAGGAGTGCACCCGGTGGTCGCACACGAGCTGATCCGCTTCCAGGCGCCCGTGCTGCCGAGCCTGCGCGAGGTCGAGCCCTGGTTCGCCGAGGCCGAGCGGCTGCGCTGGTTCTCCAACGGCGGACCGTGCGTCGCCCGGCTGGAGCGCGCCTGCGCCGACCACCTGGGGCTCGACCTCCCCGGCGTCGCGGTCACCAACGCGACGTCCGGCCTGATGGTGGCGCTGCGCGCCTGCCTCGGTACCCCCCGGGGAACGCGGCGCCTGGTCGCGGTGCCCTCGTTCACCTTCGTCGCCAGCGTCAACGCGGTGATCTGGGCCGGGTTCGAGCCGGTGTTCGTCGACATCGACCCCTACGACTGGCAGCCCTCGGAGGAGTCGCTCGCCCGGCTGCGGGGCCTGCGCGGTTCCCTGGCCGGCGTGCTGCAGTGCTCCACGTTCGGCACCGCCCCGAGCCGGGCCCGCCGGGCCTCGCTGGCCGCCGCCCTGCTGGACCTGGGCGTCCCCGTCGTCGTCGACTCCGCGGCCGGGTTCGGCGCCGTCGACGAGGACGGCCGCCCGCTGGGCGACCAGGGCGATGCGGAGGTCTTCAGCTTCCACGCCACCAAGCCCTTCGCCATCGGAGAGGGCGGGCTGGTCACCTCCCGCTCCGCCGAGGTCCTCGAGGCGACGGCCGAGCTGATCAACTTCGGGTTCGACCAGACCCGCTCGGTGACCGGCCACCTCGGCATCAACGGGAAGATGCCGGAGCTCACCGCCGCCGTGGGCCTCGCCGTGCTCGACCGGTTCGACGACGTGCTGGCGCGCCGCCGTGCCGCCGCCGGGTGGCTGCGGGACGAGCTGGAGCCCACCGGCGTCGCGTTCCAGGCCGGTTCCGCCGGCTCCACGTTCCAGTTCGTGCCGGTCGCGCTGCCCACCGCCGCCGCCCGCAACCTGCTGCTCCAGAAGGCACACGACGCACGGATCGAGGTGCGCGCGTACTTCGACCCGCCGATGCACCTGCTCCCGGCGCTCACGTCGGCCCGGCGGGTGGGCGACCTGCCGGTCACCGAATCGCTGTCCCAGCGGATCGTGGGCCTGCCGATGGCCAACGACATCAGCGCGGACTCCCTGGAGCGAATTCGGGACCTGGTGCTCCGCGTCGTCGCAACGACGCCACGCCGCCTGCCGCAGCCCATGCGGGAACCGGCCGCCTTCGGCGCACCGGGCGGCGTACCCCACCCCCGGGAGGTGATCGCCGGGAGCGCAGCGGACCGCCCCGGAGCCGCCCCGGTGACTGCCCCCGGACCGACGCAGTGAACCGCCCGCCGCTGCTCGTGGCCGAACGTGCCGCGGGGAGGTGCTCAGCCCGGGCCGAGGGGGCGGGCGGGGTTGCCGGCGACCGTCGTCGCCGGGGCGACGTCGTGCACCACGACCGCGCCCCCGCCCACCACGGCGCCGCTACCGATCCGGCGGCCGGGCAGCACGACGGCGCCGACTCCGAGGAAGGCGTCATCCTCGACGACGACGCCGCCAGCCAGCAGCACACCGGGGCCCAACGTCACCCGTTCCCCGAGCCGGCAGTCGTGGCTCAGCGAGCAGCCCGTGTTGAGATGGCAGTGGCGGCCGAGCGTGACGGCCGTGCTGATGTGGCTACGAGGAAAGACCACCAGGCCGGGAACCTCCCGCACGGCCAGCGGGACGGTGCTCAGCGGACTCACCGCCTGCACCGGCTCCAGACCCCGGTCTTCCGCGAGCGTCACGAACCGTCGTCGCAGCGCCGGGGCGCCGACGGCCGGCAGGTAGTGGCTGGCATCCGCCGGCAGGGCGTCGACCAGCCCGTAGCCCCGTTCCCGGACGGCCGCCGCCGCCGCCGCGGTGGTCGACCCCGGCTCGGCGAAGACGGTCGTCCGCTCCCGCGCCGGGCCGTCGGGGATGGACTCCAGCACGTCGAGGACCTCACGCGCGTGCCCACCCGCACCCATCACGACCAGTCGTTCCACTGCTGCTCCCGGGTCGTCCGACGACACCCGCCCCTCGGGCGAGTTCGGACACATCTTGGCCGATCGCGGCGCGCTTCCCCCGGACCTACGCGCAGTGGGCGCCCCTCGCTCTCAGCCCTCCCGCCGGACGACGACCGCGTGGATCGGATCCACGCCACCCTCCCGTGGTTCAGCACTCGGAAAGGCGGTCGACGCGCGTGACACCTCCACGAGTGAGCGTCCTCCTGGTCATCCGCGATGAGGGGAGCCTCGTCGAGCGCGCGCTGGAGTCGATCCGGAGCCAGCGACTCGACGAAGCTGTCGAGATCGTCGTCGTCGACGAGTCGTCCGGCGGTCGCACGCTGCCGGTCGTCGCGGCGTGGTCGCAGCGGGTGGCCGTCGAGGTGCGTGCTCTCGCCGGCGAGAGACGACCCGGCGCCGCGCTGGGCCTCCACCGCGGTTTCGCCGCCTGCCGAGGCCGCTACATCGCCGTGCTCGCGGGGAACGACGAGTGGTCGTCGTCCGACGAGCTGCGACGCCAGGTGCAGCTGCTGGACACCCATCCACACGTGTCCATGGCCGCCGCGGGCAGCCTCGCCGAGGGCAGCATCTCCTCCGCCCACGTCGAGGTGACGGCTCGACAGCTGGTGCAGGGTGACGTCGCCCTGGCGTGGAGCCGCGCCACGTACCGGGGCGACGCGGTGGAACGACTCCACCCGGAGATCTTCGAGACGGCAGCCCACGACTGGCTGATCGGCCTGGCGATGACCGGGTACGGGCCGGTGGGACTGCTCCCGGGCGGCGCTCCGCGGCACCGGGCGCCCCACGAGCACGTGCACTCGCTCGTGCCGACCTACCTGCACCTGCTGGCGCCGGACGTCGTGCAGGAGCTGAGTGCGGGCACCGGCGCCCCGGACGCCCCTCCGGGTGTCGCCCCGGCCGAGCCCGCAGCGTCCGCCGCCGCACCGGACGGGGCCCGCGGGATGGTGGTGCTCGACGACTACTTCCCGACGAAGGGCACGGGCTTCCGCATCGCGGAGTTCGACTGGATGCTGCGCCACGGCGTCGTCGCCGAGGTCATGACGACGATCGAGCCGCTCGAGCCCCTGGTCAGCCAGTACGCGGAACTCCACCCCCGGACGGCCACCGGGATCTCGCCGTACGACGCCCGCCGGCTCGCGGAGTTCGACTCCGCGTCGGTCATGTTCCTCAACAACGCCGCGCGCTTCCTGGCCGACCTGGAGCGAGCCGCGCTGCCGTTCGTCCTGACCCTCTATCCCGGGGGTGGCCTGCACCTCGGCGAGGCCGGAGCGGAGCGCAAGCTGCGCCGGGTGCTGCGCTCCCCCCAGCTCCGGCACGTCATCACCACCCAGCCGTTGGTGACCGACCTCGTGCAGACCATCACCGGTGGGTCGGTCCCGGTCACCGAGGTGCTCGGTGTCGTGGTCGATCCGGGCTACCTCAGGCCTGGCCCCGGCCTGCGGACCGAGTATTTCGGCAGCGGCAAGCCGGTCCTCGA
Source organism: Blastococcus sp. SYSU DS0619 (assembly GCF_054051035.1). Taxonomy (NCBI): domain Bacteria; kingdom Bacillati; phylum Actinomycetota; class Actinomycetes; order Geodermatophilales; family Geodermatophilaceae; genus Blastococcus; species Blastococcus sp. SYSU DS0619. The sequence continues at coordinate 22,642 of NZ_JBJHAM010000002.1, forward strand.
CGTCTGCTTCGTGGCGCACCGCTACACCCCCGACGGCTCGGACAAGGGCTTCCCCGTGTTCCTGGAGTCCCTGGGTCTGCTCAGGGACGCGGGTCTCCCCGTCCGCGGCCACGTCGTCGGCGGTTTCGGCGCCTCGGACGTCGCCGACGAGCACGCGGACCTCGAGCTCGAGTTCGCCGGGGTGCTGAGCACCCCCCAGTTGCGCGAGTTCTTCGGGAGCATGGACATCGTCGTCTCACCGACGGCAACGGGGCGGCTGGCCCCTGGCGCCTTCGACGGGTTCCCGACCGGCGCGTGCGTCGAGGCGGCGCTGTGCGGCGTCGCCGTGGTAGCGACGGACCCGCTGAACCAGAACCGCCTCTACACGGACCGCCGCGACATCCACATGCCGGCAGCGGACGCCACCGAGGTCGTGCAGCGGGTCCTCGACATGCTGGCGGAGCCCGACGGCTTGCGCCGTGTCGCACAGGCCGGACTCCGGACGACGCGGCAGGCGTACGGGGTCGACGCCCAGCTGTGGAGTCGGCGCCGCGTCCTGGAGGCCACCCAGGCCATCGCACCCGACCGTCAGGAGAAAACGCCCGTGGCAGAGCCCCTCGTCAGCATCCTCGTCCCGACCTACAACGGTGAGCGGTTCCTCAAGGCGGCGCTGAGGTCCGCGCTCGGGCAGAGCCACCGCAACATCGAGGTGCTCGTCGGTGATGACGGGTCGACCGACCGGACCCCGGAGATCCTCGCAAGGGTGGCAGCCGAGGACGCCCGGGTCAGGGTGCTCCGGTTCGATCCCAACATCGGCGCGCTGGAGAACCCTCGCCGACTGCTGGCCGAGGCCCGCGGGGAGTACGTGAAGTACCTCATGCACGACGACGTGCTCGGCACCGACTGCGTGCGGGAGCTGGTGCGCGGCATGCAGCAGCACCCGGAGGCGGCCATGGCCTTCTCCCACCGGATGCTGATCGACGAGCAGGGCAAGGCCGTTCCCGACCACGAGTTCCCCAAGCTGGCCGACCGGCCGACGTTGCTCGCCGGCGAGGGGCTGGGCAACTACGTGCTGCTCAACTGCGCCAACGTGATCGGCGAGCCCACCACCGTGCTGTTCCGACGCGACGACGTCGACCCCGCGGAGCTCTGGATCATCGACGGCCGCACGGTCGACGTGCTCAACGACGTCCAGCTCTGGCTGCACCTGCTCGCCAAGGGCCCGGCCTTCTACACCCCCCGCACGCTGAGCCGGTTCCGCCTCCACGCCGGGCAGAACACCCACAACCCCCGGTACCTCGGCCGGGGGGAACGCGACTGGTCCCGGCTGGCCGACTGGGGCGCCCGACACGGGTTCCTCGCCGGTGAGGGCCACGAGCGGCGGGCCCAGGCCAGGGCCCTGGTGGAGGCGGCCAACCGCCTGCACCAGCTCATCGACACCGAGAACTACGGTGCCGCGCTGGAGGCCGCCTTCCTGTCCACCGCCGCCCTCGTCGAGCTCACCCGGCCCACCCCGGCCACCCGGGCCACCGGCCTGGCCGAGCGCGCCCACGGGCCCGCCGTCCGCGACCGCTTCACCCAGGAGCTCGACGTCTGGACGCGTCGGTACCCCGTCGCCCTCGCCGCCCCCGCCCTCGACCCCGTCGAGGTCGGCGCCACGGTGCAGGCCTTCCGCGAGCTCCTCGCCGCCGGCGTCGCCGAGCGGGCCGTGGTGACGGTGCCGCCGGCGGACCTGGACCACGCCGTCCCCCTGCTGGAGAGCGCCCTGGCCGCCGGTCCCGACATCGACCTGGAGCTCGTGCCCGCAGAGGACCCCGCGGTCCTGCTGCCCGAACCGTGGCTCGCCGTCGTCCCCCGCCGGCGCTGGTGGCACGAGGGCCGCGCCCTCGCGACCTGGACGTTCGACCTCCCCGGCGACCTCCCCGGCGGCACGGACGCGGACCGAGCCGGCGTGGCCCGGCTCCGTCTGCCCGACTGCCGGGAAGTCCTCTCCGGCGTGCAGGAGCAGATCGGCGACTTCAGCGGGATGTGGGATGCGCTGACCGAGGCGGAGTTCCAGCGGTCCGGTCGCCGCACCGGACCGCTGTCCCGGGTGGACGAGCAGTTCGTCCGGGACTTCGCGCGGCTGCGTGCCGACGTCCCGCCGGGCCGGCCGTACTTCACCGGCACCCTCACCGGCGGCGTCCAGTACCTGGGGGACGCCCGGGACTGGCCGTCGGCCCTGCACGCCGTCGACCCGGGGTGCAACAGCACCCTCATCGACGCGCTCGCGGTGGAGCTCTCGCGGCGCCCGGGGGACTACCTGGACGTGGGCACCAACATCGGCGTGGTCGCGGCCAGCATGGCGGCGCACCTGGGTCCGGCAGGGCAGGTCCTGGCCTTCGAGCCCTCGCCGGAGACGATGCGGCTCGCCGCGTCGACCATCGCGCTCAACGACGCGCCGAACGTGACCCTGTTCAACGCCGCGGTGAGCGACTCGGACGGGTCCCTCGTGTTCAACGCGACGCCGGGCAACAGCGCCATCGCGTCCGCCCGGCGGCACGCCTTCGGGCTGCTCAACGAGTGGCAGCAGGTCACCGTGCCGGCGATCCGGCTGGACACCCTCCACGCGGCCGGTGAACTCGACGGCGTCTCGCTGCTGAAGATCGATGTCGAGGGCCATGAACCGGACGTGCTCCGTGGCGCGCTGGAGTTCATCGCCGCGGTCCGGCCGACCGTCGTCTACGAGTACACGCCGGTCGCCGCCGCCGACCACGGCTGGACGCAGGAGGACTCGATCGAACTCCTCGGCCGGGCCGGGGAGTTCGAGTTCACCGCGCTGGCCGAGGAGGACGGCCGGGTGCTGCCGTTCCCCCTGCCGGACGGCTACCTCGGCCAGGTGAACGTGTTCGCCCGCCCGGTCGAGCGGACCTGACCCCGGCCGCGGCACGCGGACGGGAGGACACGCCCGTCCGCCTCCCGCGACGCCCTGGCACGCAGTAACGTGCCGAGCGATGAGCGAATCAGCGAGCACCGACGACGTAGCCCTGCGCTGGAGCGGCGGCGAGCTGCCCCTTCCCATCAGGACCGGGACGGAGGGCGCCGACGGCATCGACACGAGCAAGCTGCTGGCGACCACCGGCAAGGTCGCCCTCGACATCGGCTTCGTGAACACCGCGGCGTGCACCTCGGCGATCACCTACATCGACGGTGACGCCGGCATCCTGCGCTACCGCGGGTACCCGATCGACCAGCTCGCCGGGAAGGCCAGCTTCCTCGAGGTCAGCTACCTGCTGATCTACGGCGAGCTGCCCACCGCCGACCAGCTGGGCGAGTTCGACCAGCGGATCCGGCGGCACACCCTGCTGCACGAGGACCTCAAGCAGTTCTTCAAGGGGTTCCCGCTCGACGCGCACCCGATGCCGGTGCTGTCGTCGGCGGTCAGCGCGCTGTCGACCTTCTACCAGGACTCGCTGGACCCCTTCGACGAGGAGCAGGTCGAGATGTCGACCCTGCGCCTGCTGGCGAAGCTGCCCACCATCGCGGCCTACGCCTACAAGAAGTCGGTCGGCCAGCCCTTCCTGTACCCGGACAACTCGCTGGGTCTGGTGGAGAACTTCCTCCGCATGACCTTCGGGTTCCCGGCCGAGCCCTACGACGTCGACCCGGACCTGGCCGAGGCGCTGGACATGCTCTTCGTCCTGCACGCCGACCACGAGCAGAACTGCTCGACGTCGACCGTCCGGCTGGTCGGCTCCTCGCACGCCAACCTGTTCGCCTCCGTCTCGGCCGGCATCAACGCGCTGTTCGGCCCGCTGCACGGCGGCGCCAACCAGTCGGTGCTGGAGATGCTCGAGGCCATCAAGGCCGACGGCGGGGACATCCCGCGCTTCGTCGAGCGGGTCAAGAACCGCGAGCCCGGCGTCAAGCTGATGGGCTTCGGCCACCGGGTGTACAAGAACTACGACCCCCGCGCGGCCATCGTGAAGTCGACGGCCGACACCGTCCTCGACAAGCTCGGCGGCAACAACGAGCTGCTCGACCTGGCGCGCCAGCTCGAGGAGATCGCGCTGAAGGACGACTTCTTCGTCGAGCGCAAGCTCTACCCGAACGTCGACTTCTACACCGGGCTGATCTACCAGGCGATGGGCTTCCCGACCCGGATGTTCACCGTGCTCTTCGCGCTCGGCCGGCTGCCCGGCTGGATCGCGCAGTGGCGCGAGATGATCGCCGACCCGTCGACGAAGATCGGTCGTCCCCGGCAGCTCTACACCGGCGCGACCGAACGGGACTTCATCCCCCTCGACGCACGCTGAACGCACCTCACCCCCGGGCCGGGTGACCCTCCGGGGTCACCCGGCCCGTTGCGTCCCCGGGTGCGGTCCCTACGGTGGATGCGACCCCGCTCTCGGAAGGACCGCGCATGGCCGAGCTCCCCGACGAGGACCTCCTCGTCCTGCCGCCCATGCCCTTGGCCACCGGCCGGCTCCTCGAGCCCGAGGGCGAAGGTTCGCCGGTCCGGATCACCAAGCTGGAGTTCGTCGTCTCGACCGAGGACGGCGGCGAGCTGAGGATCCCGCTGGAGCACCGGCACGGCGCCTGGTGGGCGCCCTGAGGGGCGTCCCCCGCGGCCTCCGCATCTCCCCCGAGGATCACCCCACCCCGAACGGGTGACCCTCCGAGAGCACTACTTCAAGCATCTCCCACGGCGTGTCGATGGATGTGCGTGAGCTCCTGACCTCACTGGTCCCAGGAGCCCCATCCGTCACGACGAGATCGCCCGGGGGGACGCAGTGGCTGCACCGCGCACACCCGCGCGTGCGAGCACGCCCCGACCGGCGTCCTCGGCCCGCACCCCCGCCGGCCGCAGCGCCGCCCCGCGGACCTCCGCCACCCGTACGTCCAGCACCCGCAGCACCGCCGCCCGCTCCGGTTCCGCCGGTGCGGCCGGCGGGAAGCGCGCCCCGGCCCGACCGCCCCTGACCCCGGCGCAGTCTGCGGCGCTGCGGGAGGCACGGGCACAGCGCCAGGCGGCCGCCGCCCGTCCCGGGGTCACCCCGGAGCAGCTCGCCGCGGCCCGCGCCGCCGTCGCCGCCCGCTCGGGTGACCGGCGCCCGGGCACGTCCCGGACCCCGGCCGGCCGCGGACGCCCCACCGCCGGTCGTGGCGCGGCCCGCCGCGCGCCTGCCCGCAGCCGCACCCGGGCCGCGCGACGCGCCGAGCGCACCGGGACGACGTGGTCGACCCGCCTCGGCGTCGTCGCGACCAGTGCCCTGCTGATCCCGGCCGCGCTCGCCCTCCTGCTCCCCGGCGCCCCGGCGCCCGAGGGGGCCGGCACTGCGCTCGACCCGACCACGCTGGCGCTCACCGCGCGCAGTTCGCTGCTGGAGCAGGCCGACCGCTATCAGCAGCTGGCCGGTGAGGCCGAGCAGCGACGCACCCGCCTCGCCGACGCGCTCACCGCCGAGCAGGCCGCCCGGGACGAGCTCGCCCGCACGCAGCTGCCCGTCGGGGCGGGTGCGGCCGAGCTCTACCGGGCCGGCGCCACCACCCGCTACCCGGTGCTGGCGCTCGACCTGCGCGACGCCGACGCCGTCTCCGGCGTGCTCTACCTGCAGGCCCTGGCCGACCGCGCCGGGACTGACCTGACGGGTGACGCCGTCCGGGCGGCCCGGAGCGCCGCCCGGCTCGAGGCGGCGGTGGCCCGCGTGGCCGACGCGCGCGCCGCCGTGGCGGCCGCCGACCGGCGGGCCGCCGACGTCCTGGTGGCCGTGCGCGCCGAGGTCGACGACCTCCCCGCCGAGGTCTCGGTCCAGCTCGCGGGCCTGAGCACGATCCCCGCCTCCGGCGTGCAGCAGGAACGCAACGACGCGGCGACGCGCCGGTGGCAGGAGTACCTCGGGCAGCTCGCCGCCGCCGGCATCGCGCCGCCGCCCGCGGCCGCGCTGGCCGACCTCGACGCGCTGCCGGCCGGCCTCTCCCCCGCGCTCGACGCCGACGGCCACCCCGTCCCCGGGGTGGCCTGGGCGATCATCGCCAGCCAGCCGGTGACCGTGCTCCCCGCCGAGACGGTGGCCGCGGTCAGCAACGCCCTCTCCCAGCTCGGCAAGCCGTTCGTCGGGGGCACCACCGGCCCGGAGACCTACGACTGCGGTGGGTTCACCGCCGCCTCCTGGCTGCTGGCCGGGTACGCGCTGCCGGGCACCCCCGCGGCCCAGTGGGCGGCCGGCACCGCCGTGCCGACCCGCGACCTCCAGGTGGGCGACCTGGTGTTCTCCCCCGGCGGCCAGGACGTCGGCATCTACCTCGGCGACGGCGACGTCGTCGGCGCCTCGGCGGCGTCCTACCAGGTCGGGGTGCGCCCGCTGCCGGCCGGCGCCGCGGCGGTGCGGGTCCCCGTGCCGGCCCCCGTCGTCCCGAACGCACCCCTGCCCGCCGGCGGCGGGACCGGCGCGTGCGGTGCCCCGCTGCCCGCACCCGGTCCGGTCAGCCCGGCGTGGGGCGGCTGGTCCAACGGCCGCATCCCCGCGGAGGCGCTGTGCCGGCTCGGCATCGCCGGGCACGCGCTGCGCTGCGACGCCGCGGCCTCCTACGCCCAGCTCGACGCCGCCTTCGCCGCGGAGTTCGGCACGCCGCTGCGGATCACGGACTCCTACCGGTCCTTCGGGGCGCAGGTGGCGGCGTACTACGCCAAGCCGGGGCTGGCGGCCGTCCCGGGCACGTCGAACCACGGCTGGGCCCTCGCGGTCGACATCGGCGGCGGGGTCAACGTCGCCGGGACGCCGCAGTGGACCTGGATGACGGCCAACGCCGCCCGCTTCGGCTTCGTCCAGCCCGACTGGGCCCGTCCCGGCGGCGAGAAGCCCGAGCCGTGGCACTGGGAGTTCGGTCGAATCAGCTAGCAGCCCGAGGCGGCCCCGGAGGGATCTGCTGGTAGCAAGTCACACATGACCGTTCCGCTGTCCGTGCCCATGGGGAAGCTTCGGGAGGCCCTCGACCGCGTGCTCACCGCGCTCGAAGCCGAACGCGGGGACGAGGTCCCCTTGTCAGCTGACTACTACTGGGTGCTCGACGCGCGCGCGACGTACCGGGTCGATGAGACGCCGTCGGCGCCGGACTTCACCCTCGGTCAACTCTCTGACGACGTGGACACGCTCGACGAGATCCTGGAACCGGACCAGGTGATATCGGTGTGGCACGACCTGCGGCACCTCGTCGGGATCTTGCACCGCCTCGCCACCCAGGATCTACCGGGGCCGAGCTCGATTCCCTGAGCGTCCGCCCGGTCGTCTTCCATAGGCCGCCCCGGGCCGGGGCTGAAGTACGCATCGGACATCCGGCACTGGGAGTGCGGCTACATCTCCTGACCGTCTGGCCGCCGCAACCGTCCGGGACGGTTCAGAGCCAGGGCAGGTCGACGAGGCGGCGCCAGGGCAGCGTCACGCTCGCGTCGCTGGCCTGGCCGGCCAGCCGCCGGGCGACGCCGGGCCCCGCGCAGGCCACCGGCCGGTGCGGCGTCACCACGACGTGCATGTCGGGTAGCGCCAGGCCCGCGCCGGCGATCCGGTGCAGCAGCAGTTCGGGGGCCACGAGGGCGGCCGAGGCGAGCGCCGGCACGGTGCGGTGCGACCAGAGCGCCAGGGGGCCCTCCACCCGCAGCTCCAGCCGCACGTCGTGCGCCCGGCCGGTGGCCGCGGAGCGCACCCGGTGCAGCTCCGCCGTCCGGGCCGCCGGCGAGGGCGTCCACAGCACGGCCAGCTCCCCCCGCAGCACGACGACGGTCCAGCCGATCGACGTCTGGCCGGCGTCCGCCCAGTCGAGCACCGCGACCCCGCCGGCGGCCGCCGCGGCATCGGTGACGGGGCGGCGGGCCACCCAGGTCCGCAGCGCGGCGGCGATGCCCGCGGCCGTGCCGGGCACCCCTGCCCGGCTCATGTCGTCGGCCAGGTCGGTCAGCGGCACCCGCTGGACCCGCTCGTCCTCCTCGAGGTGGAGCACGGTGCCCGCGCCCGGGCGACGCACCAGGTCCAGCTGCAGCCGTGGGGACGCCAGCCGGGGCAGCAGCTCCGTCGCGACGTCGTGCAGGTCGGCCACCTCGACCGGCGCCGCCCGGAGGCGGTGCAGCAACCGGGCGGACGACGCGGTGCCGAAGAGGCCGGCGGTCACGTGCGGCCCCCACTGGTGAGCAGGCCGCGCAGCCGGTCCGGCAGGCCGGGCAGGGCGAGGACCCCGGCGAGCTCGGCCGGGCTCAGCCGGACGGGGAGGACGTCCGCGTCCCAGCCGGTCGCGAGACGGACCCGGGCCGTCGACGCGGGCCACACCGCCTCGCGGGCGGCCGCCACGTGCAGCTCGGTGAGGACGTCCTGCAGGTGGATGGCGGTGACGGGGTGCAGCGCGTGATCCCCGAGCGCGGTCCGCACGGTGTCGGCGAGCAACTCCCGGGCCGCGGCGTCGAGCCAGTGCGGGGCGAGGACCGGCACACCCGGATCACCCGACGGCAGCGCGCTCACCGGGCACCGTCCCGGCAGGCCGGTCCGAGCGCCGACGACGCCGGATCGGCGTGGTGGCGGTTGCTCGGACGGGGCGTCACATGAGGGATATCGGCAGGTGCAGGAGCCAACGGACCCCTCACCGGCGGCTTTTCCGTATTTGCTCCGAGCGCGGGCCCGTCCGGCGCGCAGGCACGTCCCGTCCCGTGCACACCCCTGGCACCCGGCCGGTTGCCGCTCCACCCCGAACGCACGAGATCCCGCGAGCCGGCACCGTCCGCTCGGGAACGGGTGCGGGCTCGCGGGATCTCGACGATCTCGGATCAGGTCGCCACTCAGTCGGCGAGCTCGGCCAGCCGGTCCTTGAGGGCCTTCTCCACGCGGTCGGCGTAGACGTTCATGTTGCGCACCGAGGTGTTCAGGTCGGCGGACAGCTGGGTCTTGGTCTGCCCGCCCCAGGTGGTGAGGTACCACGTCGCCCAGCCCAGGACGTTGGGCTGGCCGGCGCGCTGGTCGCTGCGCGCGTTCGGGTCGGGGGCGCAGGCGGCGGTGAGGGCGTGCGACAGCAGCGTCTGCTCCGCCTCCCCCATGATCTCGTCGGGCGCCTCGGAGGAGTCGGGCAGCAGGATCTCCGTCGCCTCGGGGGTGCCGTCCAGCGACTGCAGGTTCCGCAACCCGTTGAGGGTGGCGACGGTCTGGGAGTTGCGGCGCAGCGTGGCGACGCTCTGGCCCATGTAGGCGGCCAGCTCCCGCTCGCTCGGCCGGCGCTGGTGCTCGGCCATGAAGGCGGCGATCGCCTTCTGCTGCTTGTGCTCGGTGTCGGCGGCAGTGCGCCCGTGGGCGTTGCGCCCCAGGTCGTGCACCCACTTGGACAGCTGGGTGGCCAGGAAGGCCCCGAACGGGACCGACTTGGTCTCGTCGTACTGGGCCACGGCCTTGAGCACCCACTCGAACACCTGCTGCCCGAGGTCGTCCGGGTCGGGCAGGTGCAGCCGGATGGTGCTCATGTTCCGCTGCAGCCGCTTGAGGCTCACCGGCCCGTAGTGGCGGCACAGGTCGGCGAGGAAATCCGCCGGCAGGTCCCGGGGGGCGCGGCGACGGACCCCGGTCTCGGCGCGCAGCCCGACGGTGGTCACGCCGCGCCCGGCACACCAGGCCTTGACCCAGTCGGCGAGCACCGCGGCCGTTCCGCAGGCGCCGTCGACCCGGTAGAGGCCGTCGCCCTGGTCGTAGCTGGCCGTGACGCCGTCGGGCAGCTCCCGGCGGAACTCGTCGAGCGGCAGCTCGTGGTCCACCCGGAAGTGCACGCGGTCGCGGGGCGTGATGGGCGCCAGCGCCCAGCCGTCGGCCTCGGGCAGCCCGCCGAACACCAGGGGCTGGCGGTTGCGGGCGCGGTCGTCTGCGGTCGAGGGGGTCGGGGACGGGATGCGATCGGACATCGGAACTCCAGGCACTACGGGGAAGAAGAGGTGCCGGGTACGCCGGCGCCGGCGTACCGCGCGGAAGGCCGTCAGGCCGGGATGCGCTCCCCCGGACCGGGGAGGCGAGGCGAGGGGATGGGCGCGTTCGGCGCCGACGGGCCGGGCAGCACGTCGAACGCGTCGACGGAGAGCGCGTCGGCCCGCGCGACGCCCGCGCTGACGTGCTCGAGGAGCGCGGTGGCGGCGGCGCGCTCGGCGCCGCTGGGCTCCGCGGTGTAGACCGGCATGTGGTCGTACAGCGAGGTGAACAGCGCCGAGACGAAGGCGTAGGCCGCCTGCGCCTGCGGCGAGAACCGGGCCACCGCGGTGCGGGGGCCGAGGTCGACCCCGACCGTCACCCGGACGACGCGGTCGTCCTTGCTCAGGCCGGTGACGGCGAAGACCACGTCTTCGTGCTCGGCCGCCAGCGTCGCCAGCGCCGCGAGGCACTTGCGGGTGGCGCCGCGGCGCGGCCGCAGCTGCACGTGGACCACCACGGACTCCTGCTCACCGGCCTGGTCGCCGGCCGCCGAAGCGGTGATTGCGTTGCGTGCCATCTTGATCGCCCCCTGTCACTTGCTTGGGGAGAAATCTGCCGCATGCACGCACCGATCACGGAACACAACTCGCTGTGTCCACCGCAGTTGTCGAGCCGAAGCTTCGGCAATAGTTGCCCGTGTCGCGGCCGTCAGGCCCCGTCGGGCCGTCAGATTGGCACGGTCTGCCGAGGTCCACCCCCGGCAGCCGTGCAGATCTGTCAGTCGCCGGAGCGCGCCGCGTCCACGGGGCCCGGGCTCTCCGCCACTGCTGCTCCCTCGTCGGCCGCGTCCGACAGGGCCGTGGGCGCGAACGCCGCGAGGGCGCCGAGCGTGTCCGCGGTGACCTGCGCGGCCAGGAGGTTGGCCTCGGCGATCTGCCGGTAGACCTCCTCGCGGTGGATGGCGACCTCGCGGGGGGCCTTGAAGCCCAGCCGCACGGTGCCGCCGCGTACCTCGACGACGTGGACCTCGATGTCGTCCCCGATGCGGATCGTCTCGCCGACGCTGCGGGTGAGTGTGAGCACGAGTACCCCTCCATGGGTGTGTGATGGCCGTCCGTGGCGGTGCCCGCGGGTGCGGGCACGGGAGCCGCGTCCCTGACGCGGCTTCACTGAGGTTATCGGCGCAGGCGCCGCCGGAGCGGAAGGGCGCCGTCGGTCTGCACGACCTGCCGCGCCCGGTGCGTCGCGGGGGCGACCACGACCGGAGCCCGCAGGTTCGCCGTCGCCTCGGCCACGTCGCCGCCGGGCACGCTGACCAGGCAGTAGACCCGGGCGTCGGCGATGTCGGCCAGCCCGAGCTCCGCCCGCACCGCGGCCGGCACCACGGGCGCGTACTCCGGGAAGAACTCCCTCGCCGGCACGGCCAGGAACCGGGGGCCGTCGGGAGCGACCGCCTGCAGCCAGAAGAGCAGCCCGGCGGTGTCCCCGGCGACCAGGACGTAGTCGGACCACCGGGGGAACCCCGGCAGCGGCTCGGCGAACGACAGCACCTGGACCGGGGGCGGAGCCGGTGTTGTCGTCAGCGGACCCACCGCTGGGCTGTCGGCGAGGACGGTCATCAGCGCAGGTAGTCCATGAGCGTCGGCGAGATCGCCTTCGCCGTCGCCTGCAGCGCCGCCTGGTATCCGACCTCCTGCATCTGCAGCCGCATGATCGTGTTCGGCAGGTCCACGTTCTCGACCTCGCCCAGCTGGGTCTCCAGGGTCAGTGCCAGGTCGCTGTTGATCTGCTGCTCCCGCTCGATCCGGGCCGCCCGGGCGCCGACGTCGGCGACCCCGCCGAGCATCCGCTTCATCGCCGCGTCCAGGTCCACCAGCCCCTGGTCGAGGGAGGCCGGGTCGTTGACCAGGTCGTCGGCGATCCGGGCGACCACGGCGAAGAGGTCGTCACCGGCGGGCCCGAAGGCCTCCGGGCCGGTCAGATCCACGCGGACCTCCTCGGTGAACGAGACGCGGCGCATCACGTCGGCACCCGCGATGCCCTGGAAGGCGCCGGCGTCGTCGTAGGCCGTGGTGCCGGTGGTCACCCCGCCGAAGAGGGGGCGGCCCTGGATGTTGGTGTTCGCCAGGCCCAGCAGACTCTCCCGCAGCGACGCGACCTCCGTGGCCAGCGCCATGCGGCTCGCCTCCGAGGAGCTGCCGGTGCTCGCGCCCTGCACGGTGAGGTCGCGGACCCGCCGGGTGACGTCGAGCATGTTCTGCAGCGTGGAGTCGGTGATCGACAGCCAGCTGTCGGCATCGGAGATGTTGCGGCTGAACTGCGCGACGGCGGCCTGCTCCGACCGGGTCTGCATCGCCTTGTTCGTGCCGGTCGGCGAGTCGGACGGCGCGTTGATGAGCCGGCCCGAGGTGAGCTGCTGCTGGAGCTTGCCGAAGGTATCGAGGTTGCGGTTGAGACCCTGCAGGCTGGTGAGGGCGACGGCCTTCTGCGTGATGCGCACTCAGATCACAGCCCCACGCGGCCGGTGCGGTTGATCAGGACGTCGAGCATCTCGTCGATCGCCGAGACCAGCCGCGACGCGGCCGAGTACGCGTGCTGGAAGGACAGCATGTTGGTCATCTCCTCGTCGAGGTTCACCCCGGCCACGGACTCCCGGGCGGCGTCCACCTGCCCGGTGATGACCGTCTGGATGTCGAGGTTGCGCTGCGCGACCGCGGACTGGACGCCCAGCTCGACGATCATCGCGCGGTAGGCCGTGTCCGGGGAGCCCACGCCGGTGCCCAGCTGGGCCAGCTTGTCGGCGTTGCCGTTGTCGAGGTTCGCGGTGCCGGGGCCGATGGACGACGCCGCGATCTTCTGCGGCTCGGTGATGGCCACGGTGATGGACGACGCCGTCACCGGCCCGCCCGAGGAGCCAATCAGCGGGCCGCCCGCGAGGCCGTCGAGGTCGTAGCCGGCGGCGTGGGCGGTGTTCAGCGCGGTGGCCAGCGACGAGGCCACGGTGTCGAGTTCCGCCCGGTAGGTGGGGAGGATCGAGTTGAGCGAGTGCAGCTGCCCCCCGGCGGTGCCACCGACGGTCACCGCGAGCCCCCCGGTGGCGGTGACGACGCGGGGCGGGTCGCCGGCGGTGCCGGCGGGGTCGACCGTCCCCTGGACCGCGAGCTTCGACGCGGCCCCGCCGGAGACCAGCGTGACACCGCCGACGACCACGTCGACGACGCCACCGTCCCGCGGTCGCACCGACACCCCCACCTGGTCGGCGAGCTTCATGACCAGCAGGTCGCGCTGGTCGGTGAGGTCGTTGGCCGGCAGCCCGCTCTGCGAGGCGCGCAGGATCGCGGTGTTCAGCTGGGCGATGGTCTCGGCCGCCGCGTTGACGTCGTCCACGAGGACGGTGAGGTTCTCGCGGGTCTGCTGCCACTGCCCGTCCAGCTGCGCGCTGCTGAAGTGCAGCCCGCCGACCAGCGTCTCGAGCCGCTTCAGCACCTGGCCCCGGGCAGCCGGGTCCGCCGGGTTGTTGGCCACGTCCTGCCACCCGCTCCACATGTCCGCCATGAGGTTCTGCAGACCGGTGGTCCCGGGCTCGCGGAACGCCGCCTCCACCTGCGTGTACGTGTCGGTCTCGGCGGTCAGCCGCGCGCTGTTGGCGTGCTCGGTGTGCCCGCGGCCCTCGAGGAACGCGTCCCGGATCCGGGTCACCTGGTCGGCGTTGACGCCGCCACCGATGCCGCTGCTCGTGGAGTAGAACGCCGGGACGGCGCTGCCGCCGATGGCCGTCATGTCGACGCGCTGGCGGGAGTACCCGTCGGTGTTGACGTTCGAGATGTTCTGACCGGTGACGTCGAGCGCCCGGCGCTGGGCCCACAGGGACGTGGTGGCCGTGTTGAGGGAACCGAAGGTGCTCATGTCAGAGTGCTCCGTCCAGGGTGACCGCACGGTGGGTGCCGTCGGAGTGCCGGCCGGTCGCCCCGTACGTGCCGGCCGACGACGACCGCGTCTGCAGGAGCGCATCCCCGATGGCGGACAGGCCGCCCTCGATGAGCTCCCGGTTGGCGTCGGACAGGCTGCGCAGGTCGGTGATCAGACCCAGGAGCGCCTCGTGGTGCTGGGCGAGGAGATCGCTCCAGGGCGCGGGCGCCGCGTCGGCCACCTGGCGCAGGGACGGGTTGGTCGCCAGGCCGAGCCGGCCCGCGATCACCTCGGTGGCCGCCGACCGCTCCACCTCGAGGGTGCGCAGCTGGTCGAGGATGACCTCGATCTCGTGCGCGATGCGCGCCAGCCAGCGGGTCTTGCCGGTGAGGATCAGGTACTGCTTCTCCTCGGCCTTGAAGAGCAGCAGGTCCAGGAGCTCCTGCTCCCGCCACAGCATCGTCGACAGGTGCTGGTAGTCCACTCCGTCCACCGCCTTCCGTCGTCTCACTCGTGCTCGCTCGCGGTGCCCGGGAACGGATCCGGGGGCAACCGCCGTCGGTGCTGCCATCGGCACCCGCTCGGAGGGGGTTGAGCCGAAGTACGGAACTGGCTCTCAAGTTCGGCGCAGTTTGTGCCGACGGGTGGTGCCGATCCCGGCCCCGGCCGCCGAGAGATACGGACGTGACCCCAGTCCGTTCCCTCGCGACCGAGCGCCCCCTCCGTGAGCGGTCCGCGCACGACCGGCCGATGCGCGAACGTGCCCAGACCGGCCGGGTGCCGCACCCGGTCAAGGGGCGGTCCGCCCAGGAGGTCGACGCGCTGGTGACCCAGCACCTCCCGCTGGCGGCGTTCGCCGTCAACGCCGTCGCCGCCCGCATCTCGCTGCCCGGCCACGTGAGCCGCGAGGACCTGCTGTCGTGCGCCCACGTGGCCCTGGTGGAGGTGGCGCGCCGGTTCGACCCGGACGCCGGCGCCTCCTTCGCCACCTACGCCCTGGCCCGCCTGCAGGGCGCGGTCCTCGACGAGCTGCGCTCGGGGGACTGGGCCAGCCGGTCGGTGCGCGCCGCGGCCCGCCGGACCGACGCCGCCGCCGACGCGCTGACCGTCAGCCTGGGCCGACCGCCCACGCGCGAGGAGCTCGCGCAGAGCATGGGCGTCGCGCGCAGCGAGCTCGACCACCTGCAGGTCGACGTCCACCGGGCCGTCATGGTCAGCATCGACGCCGAGGCCGGCCCCGAGGGGACGCCTCTCGACCTCCCCGACACCGGGGAGTCCCCCGAGCGCGCGGTCCTGCGTGGCGAACGCGCCCGCTACCTGCACGACGCCATCCGCGCGCTCCCCGACCGGCTCGACGAGGTCGTGGAACGGAATTTCTTCGGTGATGAATCACTGACGGACATCGCCGCGGACCTGGGCGTCACCCTGTCGCGGGTCTCCCAGATGCGGGCCCGGGCCCTCACCCTCCTGCACGCGGCGATGAGCGAGGTCTGGGAGGGCCGCCAGGTCGCGCCCGACGGCGGCGTGCGGGCCCGCAACCAGCAGAAGGCCTACGTCGACCGGGTGGCCGGGCGCAGCGGCGCGCCACTCCCCCGGCAGCCTGCCGCCTGGCCGGCCGGCCATGACCGCACCGCCCGGACGGCCTGAGACACCCGACCGGAAAGAAATCGTCCACTCGGCTCAAGAGCCCCCCGCTCCCGGCCGAAGACCTTTCATGTACGGCCCGCAGCACGGATGCAGCGGGAGACCGAGTACGACCCCGTCCAAGGAGGAACATCATGGGTCTGCGCATCAACCAGAACATTGCCGCTCTCAACGCTCACCGGAACCTGTCGATCACCGACAACCAGATGAGCAAGTCGCTCGAGAAGCTGTCCTCCGGCTTCCGGATCAACCGCGCCGCCGACGACGCGGCCGGTCTGGCGATCTCCGAGGGCCTGCGTTCGCAGGTCGGTGGCCTCAAGGTCGCCGTCCGCAACTCGCAGGACGGCGTCTCCGTCGTGCAGACGGCGGAAGGTGCCCTCACCGAGGTGCACTCGATCCTGCAGCGCGTCCGTGACCTGACGGTCCAGGCGGGCAACAGCGGCGTCGTGGACGACAAGGCCCGCGGCTACATCGCCAAGGAGGTCACCGAGCTCGCCGGTGCGCTGACCGACATCGCCGGCCGGACCGACTTCAACGGCACCAAGCTCCTGAACGGCAGCGCATCCAGCCTGTCGTTCCAGACGGGTGCCAACGGCGGCGAGACGATGACCGTCGAGCTGAGCAACGTCACCAACGTTGCCACGGCGGTCACCGGCGTGGCCACCAACATGTCGGCCTCGGGCACCTACAGTGCCACGGCCGACCTGGCGACGCTCGACACGCAGATCAAGAACGTGTCGGAGTCCCGCGCCAGCCTCGGTGCGAAGCAGAACCGCTTCGAGAGCACCATCAACTCGCTCAACGTCTCGATCGAGAACCTGAGCGCGTCCGAGAGCCGGGTCCGCGACGCCGACATGGCACAGGAGATGGTCGGGTTCACCCGCGCCCAGATCCTGTCCCAGGCCGGTACCGCGATGCTCGCGCAGGCCAACCAGGCCTCGCAGGGCGTCCTCTCGCTGCTCCGCTGATCCCGATCAGCTGAGTAGCTGAGGCCGCAGACCCTCAGCACCACCCCGGGTGAGGGGGGAGGCCCTCGTGCCTCCCCCCTCACTCGCTTGGGGCCCTATCCCGTCGACACAGGAGCCAGTGACATGACGATGAGCATCAACACCGGCCTGGTGTCCGGGATCGACACGGGCACGATGATCACCCAGCTGCTGCAGCTCGAGGCGCAGCAGCAGAACTCGCTCAAGACGCGGCTGTCCACCACGCAGGTCACCGCCAGCGCCTACCGCACCGTCAACAGCGCGCTCGCGGCCCTCACCACCAGCGCCGAGTCGCTGCTCAAGCCGGAGTCGTTCGCCAGCACCAAGGCCACCAGCACGGTGTCCTCCGTCGGCGTCACCACCGCCTCCTACGCCACCCCGGGCTCCCTCACCTTCACCGTCGCCAAGGTCGCGACCACCGCCTCCTGGACGAGCGCCGGCCGGTGGCCGGACACCGCCACCACCGCCGCCGGGCTGAGCAGCCTCGACATCCGCACCGCCGATGGCGCCACCAGCAAGGGCACGGTCACGCTCGACGGCACCGAGACCCTCGAGCAGGTCGCGGCGAAGATCAACGGCGACACCGCCCTCGGCCTGAAGGCCTCCGCCGTGCAGGTGTCACCCGGGCAGTTCGCCCTCCAGATCAGCGCGAGCACGTCCGGCGCGGCCGCCGGCTTCTCCGTCGGCGGCACGGAGTTCAGCGCCACCAGCGCCGGCCAGAACGCGGAGCTGGTCGTCGGCGGGACGACCGCCGGCACGACGGGCTACACGATCAGCTCGGCCACGAACACGTTCGAGGGCGTCCTGCCCGGCGCCACCATCACGGTGACCAAGGAGGAGCCCGCCCCGGTCACCGTCACCATCGCCACGGACCCCGACGCCGTCGCCACCAAGGTCTCCGCGCTCGTCGACGCCGTGAACAACGCCCTCTCGACGATCAAGACCTACACGGACAACACGCCGGGCAGCACGGCGGCGCTGCGCGGCGAGTACGCGGTGACGTCCATCGCCGGCCAGCTGCTGCAGGCCGTCTCCGACGCGGTCGGGGACGACGGCTCACCGGCCCAGATCGGTTTCCAGACCACCCGTGAAGGTCGGATCACCTTCGACAAGGAGAAGTTCGCCGCCGCCCTCGCGGCGACTCCCGACCTCGCCCAGCGCATGGTGTCCGGCTCCGGCGTGGCCGGCGAGCCCGACGCCGTCACCGGCCTGGCCGCACGGGTCCGCGATGTCAGCAAGGCCGCCTCGGACGCGACGACCGGCACGCTCGGCTCCCTGGCCACGGGCCAGGACAACCTCGCGAAAGACATCAAGGACCGGATCGCGGACTGGGATCTGCGGCTGGCCGCTCGCAAGGTGGCCCTGACCCGCCAGTTCACCGCCATGGAGACCGCGCTGAGTTCGCTTACCAACCAATCCAACTGGCTGGCCGGTCAGCTCGGCTCGCTGCCGTCCGCCTGACGTCCCCCGCCCGACCCGCTCGACCCTTCACCTCAGGAGCCCTTCCCGATGAGTGCCGCTTCGCTCCGCGCCCGCTACCTCGGCGACGCCGTCGCCACCGCCTCGCCGCAGCAGGTGCTGGTGATGCTCTACGACCGGCTGGCCCTGGACCTCGAGCGGGCCCAGGTCGCGGTCGCCGAAGGGAACCGCGCCCGGGTCAACGAAGAGCTCCAGCACGCCCAGGCGATCGTCCTCGAGCTGCTGTCGAGCCTGCAGGTCGACATGTGGGAGGGCGGCCCCCGCCTGGCCGCCCTCTACAACTGGCTGATGAGCGAGCTCGTCCAGGCCAACCTCAAGTTCGACGCCAACCGGATCAGCTCCTGCCGGGCGGTCGTCGAGCCGCTGCGCGACGCATGGCGGCAGGCCGCCATGTCCTTGGCCGGCGTCCCGTCGTGACCGTGAGCCCGGTCGGCGGCTCCGCCACGGCGGGCTTCGGCCAGAGTCCGTACACGCCGGCCACCCAGCCGAACGCGTCCGGCAGCTCGACCTCCGGCGGTCGGCGTCAGCCCGCCGACTGGCACACGGCCCTCGCCGAGCTCGAGGCCGACGTCCTCGATGCACAGGAGAGCCTCGCCCGCGGCCGGGCCGAGGAGATCGCCGCCTGGGGCCGGCGTGCCACCGACTGGGTGCCCCCCACCGACCTCGGGCCGGTGCCCGCAGACCTGCGCGAGCGCGCCGCCCGACTCCTCCAGCACCAGCTGGCCGTCGCCGAGGCTCTGGTCGAGCGGATCACCCAGTCCCAGAAGCAGCGCGACGTCGCCGCGCGCATGTCCTACGGCGACCAGCGCCCCCCGGCCTCGTTCATCGACCGGGCGCTCTGACCGTCAGCTCCGCCGGAGAAAAGCAGTCCTGACGGAACCCTTCCGGGATCGGACTGCCGATGACAGAGGAGCGCGCACCGGCCCCGACGCCGGGGCGGCGTCCCGCGCCCCACCGGCAGCAGGCCTCCACAGAAGGGTTCTCCCATGCGCGTCTTCCTCACCCACGCGATCGCAGCCGGCTCCACGTACTACCGCATCGAAGAGCCGGCCCGGGCGGTCCAGGCCGCCGGGCTCGGCATCGAGGTCGCCGTCTCCCGCGGGATCGGCACCACCATGCGCGCGATGACCGAAGGCGCACCGATGGAGGTCGTCGACGTCGACTCCCAGGGCGCCGACGTCGTCGTCCTCCAGCTGCCCAAGACCGCCGAGATGCTGCAGGTCCAGCGCATCCTGCAGGCGCAGGGGGTGGCGGTCGTCGTGGAGATGGACGATCTGCTGTCCGGGGTCCCCTACGGGCACATGGGCCACGACGCCCTGGTGCGGGCCGGCGGCAGCGAGTTCGCGGCGCAGGCCGCCCGCGAGGCCGACCTGGTCACCACGTCGACGCCCGCGCTGCTGAAGGAGTACGCCCGGCACGGCCGCGGTGTGGTCGTCGAGAACGCGGTCCCCCGCCGCACCGCCGAGCTGCCGCCGGCCTACGAGCGCACCTCGGACACCGTGACCATCGGCTGGGCCGGCAGCGTGCCGAGCCACCCGTACGACCTGCAGGAGATGGGCTCCGGGCTGCAGCAGGCGCTGGACCGCACCCGCGGCCGGAGCCGGCTGGTCATCCTCGGCCAGAAGTGGGACATCAAGAAGCGCCTGGGGCTGCCGGACGAGCCGGACGAGGTGCCCTGGGTGATGGACGTGGACGGCTACGCGGCGCGGATGGGCGAGCTGTTCGACATCGGGATCGCCCCGCTGCGGGTGGACCGCTTCAACACGAGCAAGAGCTGGCTCAAGCCGCTCGAGTACTCGGCGCGGGGCGTGTACTGCGTGCGGGCACGCACGGAGGAGTACGACCGGCTCGGCCTGGGGATGCCCGCCCGGTCCCCCAAGGACTGGGCGAAGTGGCTCACGCTCGGCGTGCAGGACGCCGACCGCCGCCGGGAGGTCGCCGCGGCGGCCCGCGAGCACGTGCTCGCCCACCACCTGACCGAGCACACCGCCGAGCGCTGGGCCGCCGCCTGGCGGACGGCCCGCGACAACCGCACCCGCGCCCTCGGCGGCGGGCGGCTCGCCACCGCCGCTCGCTGACCCCACCCGCACACCAACGCCCCGTCGCCGGTCCCCGGCGGCGGGGCGTTGTGCTCTTCTGCGGTCCCGGCGGCCCGACGACCGCCCCGCGGCGCGGAAGGTGCCAACTCCCCTGCCCCGGTCGGCGCACGACGTGCCCGGGTCACCGCTGGTCACATCCGTACCGGTCACCCCATCCGGTACCTGCCGTCCCTCGCGTGGCGGAACGGCGGTCAACCGGTACCGGCCGGCTGCCGATGTAGCAGCTGCACGGAGAGCACCACTTTCGCCACGGATCGGCGGCCCCGCACTCGCTCGCGAGTGCTCTTCCGCCTACCCGGAGGTCGATCGTGTCCTGCTCCACCCGCCGGAAAGCCTGTCGATGATCGCCGACGCCACGTCGACGGTGCTCAAGGCGGCCCTCGCCGGGCTCGCACAGCGGCAGCGTGTCACCGCCGACAACATCGCGAACGTCAACACCCCCGGCTTCCTGGCCGGGCGGACGGACTTCGAGACGTCGCTGCGCGGAGCCATCAGCAGCGGATCGACCCCGGCGGTCACGGGCGGCACCACCGTCCGCTCGCTGGAGCCGACCAACACCAACGGCAACAACGTCAACCTGGACGCGGAGACGGTGATCGCCACCGAGACCGGCCTCCGCTACCAGCTGGCGCTCACCGCGCTCGACGGGAAGTACAACTCGATGCGCACGGCACTGAGGACGTCCTGACATGAGCATGTTCCAGGCTCTGAGCATCTCCCAGTCCGGGCTGATGACCCACCGGAAGTGGCTCGACGCCGCCGCCGACAACATCGCCAACATCAACACGGTCCGGCGGACCGACGAGGACGCCTTCCAGGCGCGGCTCGTCGTGGCCCAGGCCGTGGACTACGGCAGCGGCGAGGGCGGCGTCCGCGTCGCCCGCGCCGAGTTCGGCGACCCGGAGGGCCGCATGGTGTACGAGCCCACCCACCCGCTCGCCGACGCCGAGGGCTACGTCAAGTACCCCGACATCGACCTGGGAGACCAGATGACCTCCATGATGATGGCCCAGCGCGGCTACCAGGCGAACCTCGCCGTCGTCGAGCGGGCCACCAACGCCTACCAGGCGGCCCTGCAGCTCGGGAAGCGCTGATGACCATCCCGCTCGGCGGCATCACGCCGGTCGGCGTCGGTGCGGTCACCGGCGTCGCCGGCAGCACCCGGGGCACCACCGCCACCGAGGGCACCGACGGCTTCGCCGCCGTCCTGGCCTCCACCTTCGACGCCCTCCAGGCCAAGCAGTCGGTGACCTCCGACCTGGCCGTGCAGGCCGCCACCGGCGACCTGGCGGACGTGCACGACTACATGATCGCCAGCGCTGAGTCCGGCGTGGCCCTCGAGATGGTCGTGACCCTCAAGAACCAGGCCGTCTCGGCCTTCACCGAGATCATGAGGATGCAGATCTGATGAAGTCCGCACTCGCCGGGACGCTGGAGCGTGCCCGCTCCACGTTCGACACGGTCAGCCTGGGGCAGAAGGTCGTCATCGGCCTGCTGCTCGCCGGGCTGGCCCTCGGCGGCGTCTTCTTCTACACCTGGATCACCACGCCCACCCAGGCCCCGCTGTTCTCCAACCTCGCCGCCGCCGACGCCGCAGCGATCGTCGACGAGCTCAACGCCCAGGGCGTCGCCTACGACCTGGCCGACGGGGGCAGCACGATCATGGTCGCCAAGGACTCGGTCTACGACCTGCGCCTCGCCATGAGCAGCGAGGGCCTGCCCGCCGGCCAGGACACCGGCTACGCACTGCTCGACGAGCAGGGCATCACCACCAGCGAGTTCCAGCAGCAGGTCACCTACCAGCGCGCCCTGGAGGGCGAGCTGGCCAACACCCTCAAGGCGCTGGCGGGGGTGAACTCCGCCGTCGTGCACGTCGCCCTGCCCGAGGACGAGGTGTTCGTGAGCGACCAGGCCGAGCCGACCGCGTCGGTCCTGCTCGACCTGACGCCGGGCACCACGCTCTCCGGGGAGCAGATCCAGGCGGTCACCAACCTGGTCTCCTCCAGCATCCAGGACATGGAGCCCGACCAGGTCACCGTGGCCGACTCGACCGGCCAGGTGCTCTCGGCCGCCGGCACGGGCGTCACCGCGGCCGCCGGCGACGCCCGCTCGCAGGTGGAGCAGGAGTACGAGAACCGCCTCTCGGCCAGCGCGCAGAAGATCCTCGACTCGGTCGTCGGCCCCGGCCGCTCCGTCGTCTCCGTGCGCGCCGACGTCGACCTCTCGGAGCGCAGCACCACCTCGAAGACGTACACGTTCGACGAGGGCACCCCGCCGATCTCGGAGCGCACGGACATCGAGGAGTACACCGGTGCCGGCACCCCGGTCGGCGGCGTCCTCGGCCCGGAGAACATGCCCGACGCCGCGGCCGACGCCGGCGGCGAGTCCACGTACACCAAGGAGTCGACGACGGCCAACAACGCCGTCGGGGAGACGACCGAGGTCGTGCAGGGGGCCCCTGGCGAGCTGAACCGGCTGACCGTCTCCGTCGTCATGGACGACGCCGTCGCCGGCAACCTCAACCAGCAGCAGATGACCCAGCTCATGGTCACCGCCGTCGGCCTCGACGAGGCGCGCGGCGACGACATCACGGTGGCCTCGCTGCCCTTCGACGCCACCGCGGCCGAGAACGCCGCCGCGGCGATGGAGGCCGCCCGCGAGGCCGAGGCGAGCGCGCAGATGTGGTCGATGATCCGCACCGGCGGCATCGCCGCGGGCATCGCCCTCGTCGTCCTGATCGTCTGGCTGCGCTCGCGCCGCCGGGAGGACGACGAGGAGGACTACGAGGAGCTGGAGTTCGACGACGACGTGCTCGCCGAGCTCGACCGCCTCCGCGTGGCGAGCACCCGGCAGGAGGTCGCGCCGGACAACGCGGCCCTGGAGCTGGAAGCCGTCGAACGGGCGAAGGTGCGGGGGGAGATCTCGACCATGGTCAGCGAACGTCCCGACGAGGTCGCGGCCATGCTGCGCGGCTGGCTGGGCGAGACCAAGCCATGACCCTCGCCAGCATTCCCACGATGCCCGGCTCGGCCGTCGCCGCGCCGCCGCGCCCCGAGCTGCCCGGCCTGCGCAAGGCCGCCGTGTTCCTCGCCCAGATGAGCAAGGAGGAGGCCGGCGTCCTGCTCGCCCAGCTGCGCCCCCGCGAGGT
Organism: Blastococcus sp. SYSU DS0619; assembly: GCF_054051035.1. Lineage (NCBI taxonomy): Bacteria > Bacillati > Actinomycetota > Actinomycetes > Geodermatophilales > Geodermatophilaceae > Blastococcus > Blastococcus sp. SYSU DS0619. The sequence continues at coordinate 45,794 of NZ_JBJHAM010000002.1, forward strand.
CGAGGCGCTCACCCGCGAGCTGATGAAGCTCGGCTCCGTGGAGCTCGAGGACGTCGATGGCGTCATGCGCGAGTTCCACCACCTGATGACCGCGCAGCAGTTCGTCGGCCGCGGCGGCGTCGAGTTCGCCCGCGAGATCCTCGCCGCGGGGCTCGGCCAGGACAAGGCCGAGGGCATCCTGTCCCGGCTCAACGTCGTCTACACCGAGGTGCCGTTCGCCTCGCTGCGCAACGCCGACGTCCGCCAGCTGGTCACCTTCCTCAAGGACGAGCACCCGCAGGTCATCGCGCTGGTGCTCGCCCACCTGACGGCCGCCCAGTCCGCGGAGGTGCTCTCGGGGTTCGCCCCGGAGCAGCAGGCCGAGGTCGCCCACCGGATCGCCACCATGGACCGCACGTCGCCGGAGATGGTGCGGCTGGTGGAGGAGGAGCTCGGCCGCCGGATGGGCTCGATCCTGGCGCACCAGGACATGACCACCGTGGGTGGCGTCGAGACCCTCGTCGAGATCATCAACCGCTCCCCGCGGCCGACCGAGCGCTCCATCCTGGAGTGGCTGGACAGCACCGACCCGGAGCTGGCCGACGAGGTCCGTTCGCAGATGTTCGTCTTCGAGGACATCGTCACCATCGACGACCGCTCCCTGCAGCTGGTGCTGCGCGAGGTGGAGGCCAACGACCTCGCCACCGCGCTCAAGGGCGTGCGGCCCGACGTCCAGGACAAGATCAAGCGCAACCTCTCCGAGCGTGCCGCCGAGAACCTCTCCGAGGAGATCGAGCTGCTCGGCCCGGTCCGCACCCGCACCGTCGAGGAGGCGCAGGCCAAGGTCGTCGCGGTCATCCGCACCCTCGAGGAGCAGGGTGTGCTGACCATCAACCGCGGTGGGGACGATGAGTTCGTTGCGTGACGACAGCCTCGGGAGCATCGCAGCGAGGCGGGCGACGACAGGGAGCGAGCATCGCAGCGAGCTTGCGAGCGAGGAGCGGAGCAACCGCGGAGGCGCCCTGGGCGGGGTGCGAGGAGCGGACCGTGGTGCGGAGTCACGCCCATGGGCGCTGCGTGAGGGCGCGGTCCTGCGCGGAGGCTCCGCCGCGCTGGCCCGCCCCTACCGGGAGGTCATGGCCGAGCGCGGCGCGGCCGCTGTGCCGGTCGCCCGCCCGGAAGCCGTGCTGCCGGCGTCCCCGCCGGCACCGGCGCCCGCCCCCTCCCCCGCCATCCCGTTCCAGCCCTCGCCGGTGGAGCGCCGGACGACGGTGCGCCGCGCCGAGGACCAGCCGGTCGCCGGCAGCAAGCCGTCGTTCCGGCTCGGCGAGGTCTACGCCGAGGAGCTCGCCCGGCTGCAGGCGCAGGCCCGCACCGAGGGCTTCGCCATCGGCCACGCCGAGGGTCTGCTGGCCGCGGACGCCGTCGTCGCCGAGGCGGAGCGCGCCGCCGAGCAGCGCCTCGCCGAGGTGCAGGCGCGGTGGGAGCGCCGCCTGGTCTCCGCCACCGCCGCGCTCGGTGCGGCGACCCGGCAGCTGGACGAGACCGCCCGCCCGGTGGCCGACGACATCCGCGACTCGATCGTCGGCACGGTGCTCACCCTGCTCGAGCAGCTGTTCGACCGCGAGCTCGCCCTGGCGGCCGATCCGGTCATGGACGCGATCCGCCGGGCCCTGACCTTCTGCCCGGCCGACGCCCCGGCGATCGTCCGGCTGCACCCGGACGACCTGGCCGAGGTGCCCGCCGAGGCGCTCGCGGAGCTGCCCGACAGCGTGCGCGTCGTCGCCGACCCGTCCGTGGAGCGGGCCGGGGCGATCGCCGACTCCGGCCCCCGCCGGGTCGACGCGCAGCTGAGTTCGGCGCTGCAGCGCGTCCAGGCGGTGCTCGCATCATGACCGTCTCCCCCGTGCTCCTGGAGCGCGCCCGCGCGGCGGCCCGCCCGCAGGTGACCGGCGCGGTGACCGGCGCCATGGGCCTGACCCTCAGCGTCGACGGCGTCAGCGCGGCCGTGGGCGACCTCGTCGAGGTGAACCCGGCCGACAAGCCGCTGCTCGCCGAGGTCGTCGCCGTCGGACGCGACCGCCTCACCTGCATGCCGCTGGGCGGGCTCTCCGGCATCCACGCCGGCGCCCGCGTCCGTGCCACCGGCCGCCCCCTGCAGGTGCCGGTGGGCGAGGCGCTGCTCGGCCGGGTCCTCGACGGCCTCGGCCGCCCGGTGGACGGCGGTCCGCCGCTGGGCGGCCTGGTCGACTGGGTGGACCTGGAGACGCAGACCCCGCACGCGCTCTCCCGCGCCCGCGTCGAGGAGCCCCTCACCTTCGGCGTCCGCGCGCTGGACACCCTCGTCCCCTGCGGCAAGGGCCAGCGCCTCGGCATCTTCGCCGGCTCCGGCGTCGGCAAGTCCAGCCTGCTCGCCCAGATCACCCGCGGCACCGACGCCGACGTCCGGGTCATCGGCCTGATCGGCGAGCGCGGCCGCGAGGTGCGCGAGTTCATCGAGGAGAACCTCGGCCCGGAGGGCCTGGCCCGCACGGTCGTCGTCGTCGCCACCTCCGACGAGCCCCCGCTGGTGCGGCTCAAGGCCGCGTTCGTCGCCACCCGCATCGCGGAGGCCTTCCGCGACGAGGGCCGCGACGTCCTGCTGCTGATGGACTCCATCACCCGCACGGCGATGGCCCAGCGCGAGGTCGGCCTGTCCGCCGGGGAACCGCCCGCGACCCGCGGCTACCCGCCGAGCGTCTTCGCGATGATGCCGCAGCTGCTGGAGAAGGCCGGCACCGGCGCCACCGGCTCCATCACCGGCCTGTACACCGTGCTCGTCGAGGGCGACGACCACAACGAGCCCATCGCGGACACCGCCCGCTCGATCCTGGACGGGCACATCGTCCTCACCCGCAAGCTGGCCACGACCGGGCACTTCCCCGCCATCGACGTGCTGGAGTCGATCTCCCGCGTCGCCGGTGCGGTGGTCCCGCCGGCGCAGATGGCCGACGCGCGGGAGATCCGGCGGCTCATGGGCGCGCTGCGCGACGTCCGCGAGCTGATCGAAATCGGCGCGTACCAGGCCGGCAGCGACCCGCTGGTCGACCGTGCCCGGCAGCTGGCGCCCGGCATCGACGCGTTCCTGCAGCAGCCGATGGGCGAGTCCACCTCCCCCGCCGAGGCGTGGGCGTGGCTGCAGCGGATCGTGAGGAGCGGGTGAAGCGCGCGGCCTTCCGGTTGCAGCCGGTCCTCGAGCTGCGCCGGACCGAGGAGCGCACCGCTGCCGCGGCGGCGGCCGCCGCGGCCAACACGGCCGCCGACGCCGCCCAGCGGGCGACCGAGTACGAGACGGCCCTGTCCGGTGCGGTGCTGCCGGCGTCGCTCCCGGCCGGCTCCTTCGTGGCGGCCATGGTGCTGCTGCGCACGGCCGCCACCGACGCCGCCGACGCCCGGGCCCTGGCCACGGCGCAGGCGGAGCAGGCCGAGGCCGTCCGCGCCGAGTGGACCGCGGCCGCGCAGCGCACCAAGGCCCTGGAGCGGCTCGCCGAGCGGCACCGGGCCGCCCAGCAGCACGCCGCCGACGTCGCCGGGGAACGCGCCGCCGACGACCTGGTCACCGGCCGGGCCGGTCGGGGCACCAGCACGTCGAGGGGGACGGCATGGACGGACTGACCGCTGTCCAGGCGCGGATCTCGGAGATCCACGCCCGGTTCCAGCCGACCGCCACCGCCGCGACGTCCGCGGCCTGGGCATCGGCGGCCAGCGCCGCGGGCCTGTCCGGCACCTCGTCGGTCAGCACCTGGTCGACCGGCGGGGGCACCGCGTCGCAGAGCGCCGTGGTCGCCGAGGCGCAGAAGTACCTCGGCGTGCCGTACCTGTGGGGCGGGACCGACCCGAGCAAGGGCCTGGACTGCTCCGGCTTCACCCAGCTGGTCATGGGCAACCTGGGCATCGAGCTGCCGCGTACCTCCTCCCAGCAGGCGACCACCGGCAAGGCCGTCGCCTCGCTGGACTCCGCCCGCCCGGGTGATCTGGTCTTCTTCGACTACTCCCCGGACCGACCCGGGGTCGACCACGTGGGCATCTACCTCGGCAACGGCAAGATGATCGACTCGCCGAAGCCCGGTGGCACCGTGGGGATCCGCGACGTCGGCACCCCGACCGCGATCCGGCGGGTCCTCCCCGAGGCGGCGGCCGCTGCGCCGACGGGGGGCCCCACGGGCTCCGCGCTCGCCGGCGTCCCGTACTCGGACCTGTTCGCCCGTGCGGCGAGCAAGCACGGGACCGACGCCGCGCTGCTGGCGGCGGTCGCCTCGCAGGAGAGCGGCTTCAACACCTCGGCCGTCTCGCCGGCCGGCGCCCAGGGCCTCATGCAGTTCATGCCGGCGACCGCCCGGGGGCTGGGCGTCGACCCGCTCGACCCGGCCTCCGCGATCGACGGCGCCGCGAAGTACCTGAGCAGCCTGACCAAGCAGTTCGGCTCCACGGAGCTGGCGCTGGCGGCCTACAACTCCGGCCCCGGAACGGTCAGCCGCTACGGGGGCATCCCGCCCTACCCGGAGACCCAGAACTACGTCCGCTCCGTGCTGAGCAAGGCAGAGGCCTACCGATGACAGCTCCTGTGACGTCCACCGTCCCGGCCGCGCGCGCGGCGTCGACGGCGTCCTCCGCCGGGGGGACCACCGACAGCGCGGCGCCCTTCGCGTCCGCCCTGGACGGCGCCCTGGCCGGCGGCTCGGGCGTCACCCGGGACGCCGGGACCGACGGCGGGCAGCAGTCCTCCGGTGGTCCGGCGACCGGGAACGAGACCGAGCTGCCTGCCGACGGCGCGGTCCCCGTGGTGGACCCCGCCGTCGCGGGCGTGGCCGCGGCGCTGTGGGCCTTGGCCCTCGGCGCGACCGCCACCCCGGCGACGGGCGGCCCCGTCCCCACCGACCCGGCGGCCGCCGGACTGCCCGGGGTCCTCCCGGTGGGGGCCGTGGCGGCCGACGCGGTGCTGTCCGCACCTGTTCCGGGCGGCACGGCCGGGGACGGCCCGGTCCCCGCCGCGACCGTGCCCACCGGCGCCGCCCCGGCAGCGGGCGCGGCCGCGGGCAGCACCCCTGCCGGCGCCCTCCCGGGCACCGCGGGTGCGGTCGCCGGGGCGCTGACCGTGGTCACCGTCCCGACGGCGACCGGCGGCGGTGGCGCCGAGCAGCCGGCCGGCCCGCTGCCGGCCGGTACCGGCCCGGCCACCACGGCCGGGACCGGGCCGTCCGCCGGCGCACCCGCACCGGTCCTCCCGGCGGGTTCCACCGCCCCGGGTTCCACCGCACCGGGCTCCGGCGGGCCGGGCGACGGCGAGCCGGGCCAGGGCTCCCCCGCCCTTCCCGTGCCGGGGACGGAGACCACCGCGGAGCCGGCCTCGGCGCCCGCGGCACCGGTCACGTCCCCGGCCGGGGGCGCCCCGGCCGGCCTCCCGGCGACCGCGGCCGTGCCGGCTCCGGCCGAGGCCGAGGCGGCCACCGGGACGGCTGCCTCGCTGCCGGTCTCCGGGCAGGTCGCCCGCCAGGTGGCGGTGCTCAGCGGCGCCGGCAACGGCTCGCACACGATGACGCTGGTGCTCACCCCCGACAACCTCGGCCCGGTCGAGGTCCAGGTGACCGTCAGCGGCAGCAGCCTCGACCTGACCCTGCGCGGCGCCTCCGAACTGGGCCGCGCGGCGCTCCTGGACGCGCTGCCCGAACTGCGCCGCGACCTGGAGTCCGCCGGCCTGAGCCCCTCGCGGGTCGAGGTCGACGCCGACGCCGGTGGCTCCTGGCTCGCCCGGCACGCCGCCGAGCAGCAGGCCTCCGGCGACCGCGGTGCAGCGCGCGGCCAGGCCGGCGAGCAGGTCCGGTCCGGGGCGCGGGCTGCCGATAGCGAGGAGGGGCGCCCGAACCAGCCCGCCACCCGATCCACGTCGTCCGGCGTGGACGTGCTCGCCTGAGAGGAGACCGACCACCGATGCCGGACGCAGTGAGCGGATCCGTTCCGACCGGGCCCACGTACACGGCCACGCAGGCCGTGGAGCGCGGTGACCAGATGGGGAAGGACACCTTCCTCAAGCTCCTGGTCGCCCAGATGAAGTACCAGGACCCCGGCAACCCCGCCGACACCAACCAGCTGATGGCGCAGACGGCGACCTTCAGCCAGGTGGAGAAGCTCGAGGAGATCGCCAAGCAGAACGCCTCCATGTTGGCGCTGCAGCGATCGAGCAGCGCCGGCGCCATGGTCGGCCAGACCGTCACCTACACCGACACGACCGGTGCCTCCCTGACCGGCGTCGTCAGCTCGGTCCGCCTCGGCACCGACACGGTCGAGGCCGTGGCCACCGTCGGCGGCGTCGCCGTGCCGCTCGGCCGGATCACCGACGTCGGCACCCGCTGACCGACGCCCACCGCACCCCCACCCCGAGCCACCACCCGGAGGAGACCCCCCGATGCTCCGCTCCATGTTCTCCGCCATCTCCGGTCTGCGCGCCCACCAGACCAAGATGGACGTCACCGGCAACAACATCGCCAACGTCAACACCGTCGGCTACAAGAGCAGCTCCACCGTCTTCCAGGACACGCTCTCCCAGGTGGTGCGCGCCGGTGGCGCCCCCGCCGCGGACCGTGGCGGCACGAACCCGGCCCAGATCGGTCTCGGCGTCAAGCTCGCGGGCATCACCACGAACTGGACGAACGGCGCGGCCCAGTCGACCGGCCGCTCGACCGACTTCATGATCGAGGGCGACGGGTTCTTCGTCACCCGGGGCGCCGGTGGCGAGCAGCTGTTCACCCGGGCGGGCTCGTTCGACTTCGACGCCAGCGGCCGGCTGGTCACCCCGGACGGCAGCATCCTGCAGGGCTGGGTGGCCGACGCGGACGGTGTCATCAACCCCAACGGCCCGATCCAGGACCTGCTGGTGCCCTACGGCCAGATCGTCAACCCGTCGGCCACCACGGCCGGCCAGCTGGAGGGCAACCTCAACGCGGCGGCCGCGGTCGGCTCCTTCGTGCAGACGCCGACCACGATGTACGACGCCCAGGGCGTCGAGCAGCGGGTCACCTACACCTTCACCAAGACCGCCGCGGACACCTGGGGCCTGACCGTCCAGAACAACGGCGGCGCGGCGCTGACGCTGACCAACGCCGACGGCTCCGCCTTCGACGGCACCGTCACCTTCGACACGGCCGGCAACATGACCGCACCCACCGGCGGCATCTCGTTCGCCCCCGGTGCCGCCGGCTGGCCCGGCCCGGTCGCGGTCGACCTCGCCTCGATCAGCCAGTTCGCCGGCTCGAGCGAGGTCACCGCCCCCGAGCAGGACGGCTTCGCGCTGGGCTCCCTGCAGTCCTTCCAGCTCTCCAACGACGGCACGATCATGGGCGTCTACTCCAACGGCCTCCGCCAGCCGCTGGGCCAGCTCGCGATGGCCGCCTTCAACAACCCCAGCGGCCTGGAGAAGGCCGGCAACTCCTCCTTCCGCGTGGGCGACAACTCCGGCGTCGCGATGATCGGCATCGCCGGCGCCGGCGGCCGGGGCTCGCTGGTCTCCGGAGCGCTGGAGATGTCGAACGTCGACCTCTCCGAGGAGTTCACCAGCCTGATCATCGCCCAGCGCGGCTTCCAGGCGAACAGCCGCGTCATCACCGCATCGGACGAGATCCTCCAGGACCTGGTGAACCTCAAGCGCTGACGCGCCCCGCTCCACCGGCCGACGGCCCGGTCACCCGGAAGGGTGACCGGGCCGTCCGTCACACGCCCCCGGCCAGGGGGTTTCGGCTCAAGGAAGCCCGTTCCGGGGCCGATGACAACAGTGCTGCCCGTTGCACGGGCCCCACCGAGCAAGAGGACCGACCCGTGATCCGAGTGACGCGCCTGAACGGCGACCAGTTCGCGCTCAACCCCGACCTCATCGAGAAGGTCGAGGCCCACCCCGACACGGTGGCCTTCCTGGTGGACGGCACGAAGTACGTGGTGCGCGAGAGCGTGGAGGAGGTGCTCCAGGAGATCTGCGAGTACCGCGCCGGCATCCTCGCCATCTCCTACGCGATGGACCGCGGCACCTACCGTCCGCACGTCCCCGAGCAGCAGCAGGTCACCGACTCGTCGGTCGTGCCCTTCCCGATCCGAGAGGAGCGCTGACCCGTGGATCCGGCCACCCTGATCGGCTTCGCCATCTCCGTCGTCGCCCTGTGCGTCTTCATGGTCCTCGAGGGCGTCTCCCCGACAACGCTGATCTTCCTGCCGGCAATCGTCCTGGTCGTCATCGCCACCTTCGGTGCGGCGGCGGCCAGCCAGACGATGGACGACCTGAAGAAGGTCGGCAGCTGGTTCAAGATGGCCGTGATGCCGGCCAAGGTGCCGCCGCCGACCGACCAGATCCAGACCCTGGTGACCCTCGCCGAGAAGGCCCGCAAGGAGGGGCTGCTCGCGCTCGAGGCGCAGGTCAAGGCGATCGAGGACCCGTTCCTCAAGCGCGGTCTGCAGATGGGCATCGACGGCACCGACCCGGAGGAGCTGCGCGCCGTCCTGGAGAGCGAGATCGCGGCCAAGAAGGCCGAGGACAAGGTCGCCGCCAAGTTCATGAACAACATGGGCGGCTACGCGCCGACCATCGGCATCCTGGGCTGCATCGTCGGCCTGATGAACGTGATGGGCAACCTGAACAACCCGGAGACGCTCGGCCCGATGGTCTCCGCCGCGTTCATCGCCACTCTGTGGGGCGTCATGGCCGCCAACTTCTGGTTCCTCCCCATGGGCGCCAAGATCATCCGGGTCAGCGAGCTGCAGGCCGCGCAGATGGAGCTGCTGGTCGAGGGCATCGCCGAGATCCAGGCCGGCACCAGCCCGCGCGCCGTCCGGCTCAAGCTGACCTCCCTCGTGCCGCCGGGCTCCGTCGCCAAGGAGGCGGCGTGAGGCCCGTAGCCCCCGGGGCCGGCTCGTGAGCGCCGGTCACGGCCGTCGCCGCAAGAAGCACGAGGAGCACGAGGAGCACGAGAACCACGAACGGTGGCTGGTGTCCGCCTTCGACATGATGACGCTGCTCTTCGTGCTGTTCGTGGTGCTCTTCGCGATGAGCAAGGTGGACGAGCAGAAGTTCGCCGCCCTCGCCAAGGGCATGGCGGACGCCTTCGGCACCCCGGTCAGCGTGCAGACCAGCGCCACGCCCGAGGGGTCGGTGCTCGACGGGCTGCCGGGCGTGATCGACATCGCGTCCGCGATCCCGCCGGACCCGACCGTCCAGCAGGCGCAGGTCGACCAGGCGGCGGCCCAGGCCGCCGCCGAGCGCGCCGAGCGGATCGCCGCCGAGGCCGCGGCCGCCTACGACGAGCTGGCGGCGGCCCGCGAGAAGATCGAGGCAGCGCTCGCGCAGGCGGGGTACGCCGGCGCCGCGCGGTACGAGATCGACGAGCGCGGCCTGGTCGTGCACATCGTGGCCGACCAGGTGCTCTTCGACGCGGAGGCGGCCGTGCTGCGGCCCGAGGGCCGCGCGATCCTGGCCGCCGTCGCCCCCGCCGTCACCGAACTGCCCAACCAGCTCGGCGTCGAGGGCCACACCAACCACCTCCCGGTCACCCCGGGCGGTCAGTGGCCGTCGAACTGGGAGCTGTCCACCTACCGCGCCACCACCGTGCTGCGGTACCTCGCCGGCGAGGGCGTCCCGCAGCCGCGGATGTCCGCCACCGGCTACTCCTCGACCCGGCCGCTGGTGCCCGAGTCGGACCCCAACGCCGTCACCGTCAACCGGCGCGTCGACGTCGTCGTCCTGTCCACCGCCTCCGCGGAGGCCAACGCCCTCCTGCCGGGCATCGACGCCGCCAACCAGGGAGACCCCGAATGAGCAAGAAGGACAAGAACGCCCCCGTCGACGGTGAGGAGACCGAGGGGAAGGGCGGGAAGAAGAAGCTCTTCCTCGTCCTGGCCGTCGTACTGCTCGCCGGAGCCGGCGCCGCGTACTTCTTCCTCTTCGCCAGCTCGGGCGAGGCCGAGGCCGTGGAGCCGGTGTCCAGCGGCACCTACCTCCCCCTGGACGCGGTGGCGGTGAACCTCGCCGGCGGCGGGTACCTGAAGATCGGCGTCGCGCTGGAGCTGACCGAGGAGGGGGCCGCCGCCGGCGACGGGCACGGCGGTGGCGGCGTCGACGGCACCAAGGCCATGGACCTGATCATCTCCACGTTCTCCCAGGCCGCGCCGGCCGACGTCACCGGTGCCCGCGAGGCACTGAAGGAGTCGCTGCAGGCCAAGATCGTCGAGGCCTACACGAGCGACGGCCACGCGACCGTCATGGGGATCTACTACACCGAGTACGTCACCCAGTGACCTCGGGCCGCAGCGCTCTCGCGCCGCGGCAGCTCGACCACGCAGGGGTGCCCTCCGGTCACGGAGGGCACCCCTGACGCGCACCATGCGCCCCACCCGTCACGCCACTCCCTGGCGGCACGGTCGCCGCTCGGCGCCCGGTCAGGGTGGTCCCGCTCTCCGCCGATGAGAGGTTGCGTGACCACCCCCGAGACCGGACCGGCTCCGGCCGCCGCCCCGGCCCCGGCACCCGCCGCCGGCCCGAGCGGACGCAGCCGCCGCGGGGAGCCGCGCACCTACGACTTCCGCCGCCCGACGAAGCTCTCCCGCGAGCACGTCCGGGTCATGCAGATCGCCCAGGAGGACTTCGCCCGCCAGGCGACGACGATCCTGACGACGTTCCTCCGCGCCGGCGCCCGCCTCGAGCTCAGCAGCATCGAGCAGTTCTCCTACGACGACTACATCGGGACGCTGCCGAACCCCTGCTTCATCTCGACGTTCACCATGGAGCCGCTGGCCGGCAAGGGACTGCTCGCCTTCCCGCTCGACATCGCGATGGCGATGGTCGACCACATGCTCGGCGGATCGGGCAACGCCAACCAGCCGAACCGGCCGATGACGGCGATGGAGACCACCATCACCAACCACCTGCTGGAGCGGCTGCTCGACGAGTTCGCCACCTCGCTGGGCACCATCACCGAGATCCAGCCGGTGCTGGTCGGCCGCGAGTACAACCCCCAGCTCGCCCAGGCCGCCGCCGGCTCGGACACCGTCATGGTGGCCACCTTCGCCATGGCCGTCGGGAGCCGCGAGGGCGAGGCGACGGTCGTGCTGCCGTTCTCCTCCTTCGCCCCGGCCCTCAACAACGCGGCGTCCCCGCAGCTGTCGGAGTCCGCGCTGCGCAAGCGGCAGCGGGCCCGCGAGGCCCTGGCCGCCCGGCTCAACTTCGTGCCGGTCGACGTGAGCGTGCGCTTCGCCCCGCTCACGGTCTCCTCCTCCGACCTGCTGTCCCTCGCCGTCGACGACGTCCTGCTGCTCCGCCACCCCCGGGACAGCCCGCTCGAGGTCACGACCAACGACACGACGTTCGCCTACGCGATCGCCAGCAACCACCGGCGCCGACTCGCCGCCTCGATCGTCCCCACCCCGCACGCTCCGCACGCCGCGAAGGACTCCGCATGACCGCGCCCCGCACCGACTCGCAGGACTCCCAGACCGTCACGGCGGTCGTCGCCGCGGCCGCCCGCGCGGCCGCAGCCCTGGTCCCCTCGACCTCCGTGCTGACGGCCGGCGCCCCGGTCAGCGATCCCGACACGGTCCCCCTGCCCCCGGCCGCGGCCGTCGCGGTGACCGCCGGGCTCTCCGGCGAGGTCTCCGGTGACGTCGTCCTGGTGATCTCCGGTGACGTCGTCGACGCCCTGCAGAACTCACCCGTCGGCCAGATGGACGTCGCCGCCGCGCTGCGCCCGGCCCTCGAGGCGGCCGCCGCGGCCCTCGGCCGGGTGCGGGTGGCCGCCGAGCGCACCGAGGAGCCGGTCGCCGCGCTCGACGGGCTGCGCGACAAGGGCATGTTCGTCGCCGTCCCGCTCCTGGCCGACGGCGAGCACCAGGCGACGCTCGCCCTCCAGGTCACCCTCCCCGCCGCCCGCAACCAGCGCGGCAGCCTCGAGCTCCTCCGGCACGTGGCCATGGAGGTCACCGTCGAGATCGGGCGCACCCGGATGACCGTGCAGGAGCTGCTCTCGCTGCACCCCGGCGAGGTCGTCGAGCTCGACCGCGCCGCCAGCGCGCCGGCCGACCTGCTGGTCAACGGCACGCTGATCGCCCGCGGCGAGGTGGTCGTGGTCGACGAGGACTTCGGGCTGCGGATCAGCGAGATCGTGACCGACGCTGCGGCGGAGCTGGGAGCCGCGGCCTCATGAGCGACCCTCGCACCCCACGTCCGGGGGTCTCCGCGGTCGTCGCACCGACGAGCGTGAGCGAGTCGGCCCGATGACGTGGATGATCATCCGGCTCTTCCTGTCGCTGGCCCTGATCGGCGGCGTGCTCTGGTTCGCCTCCCGGCTGGCCAAGAAGAAGGGCCTCGGCCAGGGCAACGGCCTGATCGAGGTCGTCGCCCGGCAGCGCATGGGCCGCACCAGCACCGTCAACGTCGTCCGGATCGCCGACGTCGTCCTGGTCATCGGCGCCACCGAGGAGCAGGTCACCCTGCTCGCCGAGGTCGACGCCGAGGCCGTGGAGGCCGCCCTCGGCGAGCGGCGCGCACCCGCGCGGCTGCGGGCCGCCGGCGAGGCCGGCGACGGCGCACCGGCCATCCCGGCCCAGGTCGCCCGCTCCTCCGACGGTGTACTCGCCGGGTCGGTCCTGGACCGCAACAGCTGGGGCACGCTGGTCGACGGGCTCCGTGAGCGCACGGTCCGCAAGTCATGACCGCCCTCGTGCGCCCGCTGCCGCGACCGGGTAGCAGCCGGTGGCGCGCCGCCGTCCTCCTGCTGGTGCTGCTGCTCGCCACCGTGGCGGCGGTCCTGCTCGCCGGCCCGGCGTCGGCCGCGCCGACGACCCCCACCGACCCGACCGCTCCCGTCGACCCCACCGTCGACGGCACCGTGGACATCTCCATCGGGGACGGCTCCCCGAGCAGCTCCATCACCCTGATCCTCGCGATCACGGTGCTCTCGGTCGCGCCGTCCGTGCTGCTGCTGGCCACCTCGTTCACCAAGATCATCGTCGTCCTGGGGCTGACCCGGAACGCGCTGGGCATGGCGACGTCGCCGCCGAACCAGGTGCTGACCGGCATCGCCCTGTTCCTCACGCTGTTCGTGATGAGCCCGGTGCTCTCCGACATCAACGAGCTCGCCGTCCAGCCGTACATGGACGGGACGATGTCGGTGTCGCAGGCCTACGACGCCGGCGTCGTGCCGCTGCGCGAGTTCCTCCTGGACAACACCCGCGAGGACGAGCTCAAGCTGATGATCGGGCTCTCCGGCGAGGAGGCCCCCGCGGACCCCACCGCGGTGAGCATGACCACGCTGATCCCGGCGTTCGTCCTCTCGGAGCTGAAGAGCGCGTTCATCATCGGGATGGTCATCTTCATCCCGTTCCTGGTGCTCGACATGCTCGTCAGCGCCGCGCTCATGTCGCTCGGCATGATGATGGTCCCGCCGACCATCGTGTCGCTGCCCTTCAAGCTGCTGCTCTTCGTCGTCGTCGACGGCTGGGCGCTGATCACGACAGCCCTCGTGGGCTCGTACGGGGGTGCCGGCTGATGAGCGACGCCGACGTCACGGAGATCGCCGCGCAGACCATGATGGTCGCCGCGAAGGTCGCCGCCCCCATCCTGCTGACCGCGCTGCTGGTCGGTTTCCTGATCTCGTTGTTCCAGGCGGCGACGCAGATCCAGGAGGCCACGCTCTCCTTCGTCCCGAAGATGATCGCCGTCTCCATCGCCCTGCTGGTGACCGGGAACTGGGTGCTCTCCGAACTGGTCAGCTTCACCCACACCCTGTTCGACCAGCTACCCGCGCTGCTCGACCGGACGTAGCGCCGTGGACCTCTCGGTCCCGGCGGTCACCCTCGCCGCACTGCTCCTCGGCACGGCGCGCGCCGCCGGCTTCATCCTCTTCGCCCCGCCGTTCAACGCACGGGTCATCCCGGCGCCGGTCAAGGGCGCGCTGGCGCTGGCGCTGTCGGTGCTGCTGTCCACCCAGATCGCCCCGACCCTGCCCGCACCGACGGCCGGCTACCTGCTGGTCACCGCCCTCACCGAGGTGGTCATCGGCGCGGCGCTGGGCTTCGTCGTCCAGGTGCTGTTCACGGCCGTCCAGATGGCCGGCGACATCCTCGACGTCGCCGGCGGCTTCTCGCTCCAGCCGGGCTACGACCCGCTGGCGATGACCCAGAACAGCTCACTCGGCAAGCTGCACTACCTGCTGGCCACCACCCTGCTGTTCACCAGCGGCGGGCACCTGCTCATGGTGAAGGGCTTCGCGACCTCCTACGAGGGCCTGCCGGTGGGCGGGAGCGTGCCGACCGACCAGATCGCCGCGGTGCTCATCACCGCGTTTTCCATGATGTTCCTGGCCGCGCTGCAGATCGCCGGGCCGATGGTCGCGGTGCTGCTGCTCGCCGACGTCGCCCTGGCCCTGCTCAGCCGGGCCGCTCCGGCGCTCAACGTCTTCTCCCTGGGCTTCCCGGTGAAGATCATGCTGACCCTGGCGATGCTGGGGCTCACCTTCCCGCTGCTCCCTCCCGCCCTGGACGGCCTGCTCGAGCACGGCGCCCGCGCCATGATCTCCCTGCGCAGCGGCTGATGGCTGATCGGACGGTGGCCTGATGGCCAAGGACGGACCGGGCGGTGAGAAGACCGAGGCACCGACTCCCCAGCGCCTGAAGAAGGCGCGCAAGGAAGGGCAGATCCCACGCACCCAGGAGCTGGGCACCTGGCTGGGCGTGGCGGCGGCGAGCTTCCTGCTCCCGATGCTCGTGGGAAACGCGTTCGAGGCCGTCCAGCAACTGTTCGTGCACGTGGCCTCGGTGGTCAAGAACCCCGAGGCCGCCACGGTGACCGCACTGCTGGGGAAGGCCCTCCTGGCCTTCCTGACGACGCTGCTCCCGACGGCGATCGCGCTCATGCTCGTCGGCGTGGCGTCGTCGGCCGCCCAGGGCGGCGTGCACGTGACGGGCAAGCCGATGCAGCCCAAGCTCAAGAAGCTCAACCCCTTCCCGGGCATCAAGCGGATGTTCGGCACCCAGGGCCTCTGGGAGACGGCGAAGGCGCTGATCAAGACGGCCGCCCTCGGCACCGTCGTGCTCGTCACCAGCGACCGGGCGCACGCGCTGGTCTCCTCCGCGGGGGCACTGCCGCTCTCGGCCGTCGCCGCCACCTTCGCCGACTCGGCCATCCTGATGTTCCGCGTCGTCGCGGTCACCGGCCTGGTCCTCGCCGTCGCCGACTACGTCGTCGTGCGCAAGAAGATGATGAAGCAGCTCAAGATGAGCAAGTACGAGATCACGCAGGAGCACAAGCAGGCCGAGGGCGACCCGTACATGAAGGCGCACCGCCGCGGGGTGCAGATGGCGATGTCGCGCAACCGGATGATGAGCGAGGTCGCCGAGGCCGACGTCCTGCTGGTGAACCCCACCCACGTCGCCGTCGCGCTGAAGTACGACGCCGCCCAGGGCGCCCCGCGCGTCGTCGCCAAGGGCGCCGGCGCGGTCGCGGCGAAGCTGCGCGAGAAGGCGGCGGAGGCCCGCGTCCCGATGGTGCAGGACATCCCGCTGGCCCGAGCGCTGCACGCCTCCTGCGACCTCGGCCAGGAGGTGCCGCCGCAGCTGTTCACCGCGGTCGCCCGCGTGCTGGCGTTCGTCATGCACCTCGGCGCCCGCGGGGTGCGCGGCGGGCTCCACCGCCCCGGCTTCGAGGCCCCCGACACGACCGACCTGCCGAAGGCCGGCCGGCGCCGCCCCACCGTCGCCGCCTAGCGCCCTGGGGCGGGTGTGACGGGTGGGCCCGGGCGGCCGGCGGCCCGGAGCGGACCCGTACCGCGGCGCACCCCGCCTGCCGATGAGGGAGGGGTGAGCCAGCGTCCGTCGTACGAGCCCGGAGCGGGCGAGTGAAGGGCCTGGGCAAGGCCGCCGTACCGATCGGCGTGGTCTCGATCGTGCTCATGCTGGTGGTCCCGCTGCCCGCGGCGCTGCTCGACCTGCTGCTCGGCCTGAACATCACCGTCTCGCTGCTCATCCTGCTGGTCGCGATGCAGATCAGGAAGCCGCTGGACTTCGCCGTCTTCCCGTCGCTGCTCCTGGTCGCGACGCTGTTCCGGCTGTCGCTGAACGTCTCCTCCACCCGCCTGGTCCTCACCGACGGCTACGCCGGCAAGGTCATCGAGGCCTTCGGCCACTTCGTGATCGGCGGCTCGCTGATCGTCGGGCTGGTGGTCTTCCTGATCCTGACCATCGTCCAGTTCGTGGTCATCACCAACGGCGCCGGCCGCGTGGCCGAGGTCGGTGCCCGGTTCACCCTCGACGCGATGCCCGGCAAGCAGATGGCCATCGACGCCGACCTCAACGCCGGGCTGATCAACGAGGCGCAGGCCCGCAAGCGCCGGCACGAGGTCACCGCCGAGGCCGACTTCTACGGCTCGATGGACGGCGCCTCGAAGTTCGTCAAGGGCGACGCCATCGCCGGCATCGTCGTGACGCTGGTCAACCTGATCGGCGGGTTCGCGATCGGTGTCATGCAGCGCGGGATGGCGCCGGGCGAGGCCGTCTCCACCTTCTCGCTGCTGACCGTCGGCGACGGCCTGGTCTCGATGATCCCGGCGCTGCTGCTGTCCACCGCGACCGGCATCATCGTCACGCGCTCGGCCACCGAGGGCGACATGGGCACCGACCTGCTCGCCCAGCTGGGCCGCTTCAAGCAGCCGGTGCGCATCGCCGGCGGCGCGGCCATGGCGCTGTGCCTCCTGCCCGGCCTGCCCAAGCTCCCGTTCTTCGTGATCGGCGCGCTCTTCCTGTTCATGGCCACCCGCCTCACCGACGAGCCGGAGGTCGACGAGGACGCCGAGGCCGCTGCGGCCGCCGCCGAGCAGGAGCCGGCGCCGGACTCCCCCGAGGCCATCGCCGAGAGGATGCGGGTCGACCCGCTGGAGCTCGAGGTCGCCTTCGACCTCGTCGACCTGGTCGACGCCGCCCGCGGCGGCGACCTGCTCGACCGGGTCAAGGCGCTGCGCCGCAAGGTCGCCATGGAGACCGGTCTGGTCATCCCGCTGGTGCGCACCCGCGACAACCTCGACCTGCCCTCGTCGCAGTACGTCATCTGGCTCAACGGCGTCCCGGTCGCCAAGGGCACCTCCCCCGCCGGCACGATCCTCGCCATCGGTGACGCCCTGGACGGGCTGCCCGGCAAGCCGACCCGCGAGCCGGTGTTCGGCCTGGCTGCCAAGTGGGTGCCCGCCGAGCTGCAGCGCGCGGCCGAGATGGCCGGGGCGACCGTCGTCGACCGTTCCTCGGTCATCACCACGCACCTGGCGGAGATCGTGCGGCAGAACGCCGCCGATCTCCTCGGCCGGGAGGACGTCCGCCTGCTCGTGGAGATGGTGCGCCGCACGCACCCGGTCGTCGTCGAGGAGCTGACGCCCACCCTGCTCACCCTGGGAGAGGTGCAACGCGTGTTGCATGCATTGCTCGCCGAGGGTGTGTCGATCCGCGACCTGGTGCGCATCTTCGAGGCACTCTCTGTACGTGCCAAGCACTCGACCGAACTCGACGGTCTCGTCGAGGCGGTCCGGTCGGCGCTCGGGTCGGCGATCAGCCAGCCCTACGTCACGCCGGACGAGCGGCTGCACGTGTTCACCCTGGAGCCCGCGTTCGAGCAGCGGCTGCTCGAAGCCGTCCGCCAGACCGAAGCGGGCGCCGTCCTGGCCCTCGACGCCGGCGCGGTGGACGCTCTCGTCCACGGCTGCAGCGGCCTGCTCGAGGAGGCCGAGCGGCAGGGCCTGTCCCCGGTCCTCGTCTGCTCGCCCCAGGTCCGCGCGGCCCTCGCGCGGCTGATGCGCCAGATCCTGCCCCGGCTGCCGGTCATCTCCTACGCGGAGGTGTCCCGGACGGCCCAGATCGAGTCGCTGGGAGTGGTGAGCGGTGCCGTTGCGATCCGTTGAGGCCGCCACGCGCGACGACGCGATCGCGGCCGCGCGCGAGCAGTTCGGGCCGCACGCCCGCGTCGTCGGTGTGCGCCGGGTCCGGTCCGGTGGCGTGCTCGGCTTCTTCGCCACCGAGCGCTACATCGCCGAGGTGGCCCCCGACCAGTTCCTCCGGCCCGGCGTCCCCTCGCCGTCGACCGGACCCGTGCCCGCCCCCACCGTCGGCGCCTACGACTCCCCGCTGGCGTCGGCCGCCCCCGCGCGCGCCCGCACGACGGCACCCGCCCGCAACGGCGCCGCAGCGTGGGCAGCGGAGGCCGCACGCCCGGCTCCGGCCGAGGCGTCGTCCAGACCGCCCCGTTCCGCCCCGGCCGTGTCGGTGCGCCCGGTGACTCCCCGCTCCACCCACATGGTGACGCGGCCGCTAGAGGACGACGTCCGTTCCGACGTCCGGCTCGACGACCGGCTCGACGACCGGCTCGACGAGCTGGCCGGCCTGCTCGGCGGCACCACGTCGGCTTCCCGTTCCCGGCCGGCCTCCGGCTCGGTGTCGGCCTCCGGCTTCGCGCGTGGCGACGTCGCGGCGGCCCCGGCCACCGGCTATGGCAGCGCAGCTGCCACCCGCGCCACGTTCCCGCAGGCCGTCCGCGACGCCGCGCCCGCAGCCCGGGCGCAGACCACCACGGCGGCGGCGAAGCAGCCGACGACCGCGACGCCGGACGACGACCCGGCGCCCTCACCCTTCACGGCGGCGCTCGCCCGCATGGTCTCCGGGGACCGCGAGGTGCGCCAGGCCGTCGCCGAGGCGCTGGAGCGGCCCGTCGAACTGCTTCCCGAGACGCCGGCACCCGCGCCGTCCGCGGACCAGGCACCCGGCATGCCGGCGCCCCGTCCCACCCTGGCCGCGGCCATCCGTTCAGCAGATCCGTCGATGCGGTCCCAGGCCGTGCACCAGGAGGAGACCACGGTGAGAGAACAGGCCACCGCGCCGCCCTCCACGTCCACGACCACGTCCGCGGACGCCATGCCGGAGCTGCCGCCCTGGGCGGAGCCGGAGCCCGTCGCGCCGTCGCCGTCGACGCGGCAGGAGGAGATCGCCGAGGCGCTGCGCGCGGCCCTGGCCCAGGGGCACTCCGACGAGGCCCTCGCCGGCATCCTGCGCAAGATGCTCGCCGGGGACCCGCCGCAGGAGGCGATCGCAGAGTCGGTCGCGGAGCCGTTCCCCGAACCGGCACCCGTCGAGCCCGTGGCCGCACCCGTCCTCGACGAGCCGGTGGTGGTCGAGCAGTTCGCGGCCGAGCCCGTCGCAGCCGAGCCGTCCGTGGCCGAGCCCGTCGTCGCCCAGCCGTTCGCGGCCGAGCCTTTCGCGGCCGAGCCGTTCCTCGCCGAGCCCGCGACCGCCGAGCCTGCGACCGCCGAGCCGGTCGCTGCCGAGCACGTGGGGGTCGCAACGGGCCCCGTCGCCGTCACCGAGCCGACCGTCATCGAGCCGGCCGCCCCGCTGTTCGCCACTCCCCTCTTCACCACCCCGGTCGTCGCCACCCCGGTCGTCCCGGCACCGGTCGTCACCGCACCGGTCGTCACGGCGCCGGTGGCCGAGGTGGCCGTCGACCTCGCGGTCCCGTCGTCGTTCTCCCTGTTCGACGCCCCGGCTCCCACGTCGACGAGCCACGACCTCGGCTGGGGCTCCCCCGCCGCAGACACGCCGCTGTGGGGCGGGCCGGCCACCGACGCCGACGTCCCCGCCTCGCGTACCGACGACCCGATCTGGGCCGACATCCTCTTCGGCGACCCGGTTCCGCCCGCGCCCGCGGACGCCGTCGTGGCCGCCGCCCCGGTCGTCGAGGACTGGGTGCCGTCGGTCACCGCAGAGGCGCCCGCTCCCCTGCCCGCCGACGAGACGACCACCGCCGACGAGACCCCCGAGGCCCAGGAGCAGCCCGCCGCACCCGTGGCCGAGGCATCCGCCCCCGCTGCCCAGGAACCGGTCGAGGACGAGGCGGTGGCCGAGGCGCCCGCCGAGGCCGAGGTGCCTGCCTCCCCGGAGGTCGTCGAGGCCACCCAGGTCGTCGAGGCCGTCGAGGCCGTCGAGGCCGTCGAGGCCGCAGAGGTCGCCGAGGTAGCGCCGATGCTCGCCCGCACGGCCAGCGACCCCGCCCCCCTGTCGATGTCCATGGACGCGACCACCGTCATGCCGCGGGTGTCCCTGCTCCCGCCGCTGCCGGGTTCGCGGGGCCGCGGCGGCCTGCCCCCCGTGCCGCCGTCGTCCTCCCGGCCCGGCCCGTCGACCCGGGCGTCCGGCGTTCGCAGGGACGGCGAGCGGACCGCCCCCGAGGCGGCTGCGGTGACCGAGTCCCCTTCCCCGGCGCCGCGCGCCCTGGCGACGGTCACCCGCCTGCCGGTGGGCCCGCTCATGGCGAGCGACGACCTGCCCGACATGCCGGAACTCGACGACGACGCCGACGAGGGCTTCGCGATGTTCCCGCGTGTGGAGGCCCCGTCGGCCGCGGCACCGCGCACCGCTGCTCCCGTCCCGGCCACGCCCGGCGAGGTCGTGGCCCGGCTGGCCGGCCTCGGCGTCCCCCAGGAGCTGCTCGGCGAGGACTTCGCCGGCCGCGTGGCGGTCGACGGCACCTACGCCGCGCTCACCCGCGCACTGGCCGCCCGGCTGCCCGAGATGCCCCGGATGCCCGATGGCGCCGGCGAGGTGCTGTTCCTGGTCGGGCCGGGGGTCGAGACCCTCCGCACCGCCCGGGCGCTGGCGGTCTCGCTGCGCCTGGACCCCGATCGGGTGCAGTGGGCCACGCGCGGTGACCTGGCGGGCCTGGCCCCCAAGGGCAGCCGCGTGACCACCGTCGACGCCGCGATCGACCGCCGGCAGGAAGCGGCGAACGCCGGCACGGTGACCATCGTCGCCGTCGACGCACCGCTGCGCAGCGACGTCTACTGGCTGACGCAGATGCTCACCGTCTGGTCGCCGACCGCGGTCTGGGCCGTCGTGGAGGCGACCCGCAAGCCCGAGGACCTGGAGCCGTGGCTCGACGGCCTGGCCCGGGTGGACGCGCTCGTCGTGCAGGACACGGATCTCAGCGCCGACCCCGCCGCGGTGCTGCGGCGGCTGGCCGTGCCCGTGGCCCTCCTCGACGGCGCGCCTGCCACGCCGCACCGCTGGGCGTCGCTCCTGTGCGAGCGCCTGGACAGCCCGCAGGCATGAACCCGCTGCGCTGGGACGTGCTCCTCGTCGGGTTCGTGCTGGCCGTCCCCGTGCTCGCGCTCGGGCTGCGCGGGGACTTCACGACCGAGGAGGTGGTGAGCCGGCTGCCGTGGTGCCTGGCCGCCGGCTGGGGCGCGGTCGCGCTGGTGCGCGCGGTCCTCGCGCCGCCGAAGCCGGCCCCGAAGTCGCGCCGTCGTCAGGCGGCGCGGCCGGCGCCCGCCGAGGAGCCGGCCGACGCCTGACCTGCTCCACCCGGCCGCCGCTCTGGGGGTCGAACTCGCGGTCCCGACCTGCTCCACCCGGCCGCCGCTCTGGGGGTCGAACTCGCGGTCCCGGGGTCTAGTAGGGCTCCCCGAGCGCGAGCAGCACCCCCAGAGCGCCCGTCGTCCACAGCCGGGTCGTCCGTCCACGCGATCGCCCGGACGCTGGTGGCGACGCCGTCGGGCGCCGGACGGTCGACCCATGACCGAACTCCCGGACGTCCCGCCCCTGCTCCTCCGCCGCGAGGCCGTCGCCGCCGGCTGGTCCGACGACGAACTGGGCCGCGCGGTGCGTTCGGGCGACCTGACCCGGCTGCGCCGAGGGGCGTACGTCGACGCGATCCCGCCGCCGGCGTCCGCCGCGCGCCACCGTTTGCTCGTGCGCGCGACCCTGGCGGCACTGCGCCGGCCGGCGGTGGTGAGCCACCAGTCGGCGGCGGTGCTCCTCGGGCTGCCGCTGTGGAACGTGCCGCTCGACCGCGTCCACGTGACCCGCCGCCCCGGCTCCTGGAGCGACCGCAGCGACGTGCTCAGCTGCCACGTCGCCCGCCTGCGCGACGACGAGGTGGTCGACGTCGACGGGGTGCCGGTCACCGACCCCGTCCGCACGCTGCTCGACCTCGGTCGCTCCCAGCCGCACGAGACGGCGGTCGTCAGCATCGACGCCGCCCTGCACCGCGGGCTGCTGACGCACGACGCGCTTCGGGCCCGGCTGTTCGACGTGGTGGGGGCGCCCGGGGCCCGCAGCGCGGCGCGGGCGGTGGCTGCGGCGGACGCCCGCAGTGAGAGCGTCGGCGAGAGCCGCAGCCGGGTGATCCTGCACCGGTGGAAGCTCGCTCCGTCTGCGCTGCAGTTCGAGATCCGGTCCGCCGGCGGCGCCCTGGTCGCGCGGACCGACTTCGCCTGGGAAGACGCCCGGCTGGTCGGCGAGTTCGACGGCCGGGTGAAGTACGGCCGGCTGCTGCGACCGGGAGAGGAGCCCGGCGACGCCGTGTTCGCCGAGAAGCTCCGGGAGGACGCCGTCCGGGACGAGGACTGGGACGTGGTGCGCTGGGTGTGGTCCGACCTCGCCGTACCGCACCGCCTCGCCGCACGGGTGCGCCGGGCCCGCGAGCGGGCGGCCGGCCGACGCCGGTGACCGCTCTGGGGGTGGTTCTCCCGCTCCCCGGGTCCCGCAGGACGCGCAGAGCACGGGGAACACCCCCAGAGCGACCGGGGCGGCAGGCCAGGTCAGAGCGGCAGGTCCTCCAGCATCTCGGTGACCAGCGCCGCGATCGGCGAGCGCTCGGACCGGGTGAGGGTCATGTGGGCGAACAGGACGTGGCCCTTGAGCTTCTCGATGACCGCCGTGACGCCGTCGTGCCGGCCCACCCGGAGGTTGTCGCGCTGGGCGACGTCGTGGGTGAGCACCACCCGGGAGTTGCTGCCCAGCCGGGACAGGACGGTCAGCAGCACGCCGCGCTCCAGCGACTGCGCCTCGTCGACGATCACGAACGAGTCGTGCAGCGAGCGCCCGCGGATGTGGGTCAGCGGGAGCACCTCGATGAGGTCGCGCGCGGCGATCTCCTCGAGCACCTCCTTCGACACCAGCGCACCGAGGGTGTCGTACACCGCCTGCGCCCAGGGCGACATCTTCTCGCCCTCGCTGCCCGGCAGGTACCCGAGCTCCTGCCCGCCGACGGCGTACAGCGGCCGGAAGATGACCACCTTCTTGTGCGCTCGCCGCTCCATCACCGACTCGAGCCCGGCGCAGAGCGCCAGCGCCGACTTGCCGGTGCCCGCCCGGCCGCCCAGCGAGACGATGCCGATCTCCGGGTCCAGCAGCAGGTCCAGCGCCACGCGCTGCTCGGCCGAGCGCCCGTGCAGCCCGAACGCCTCCCGGTCGCCGCGGACCAGGCGGACCTGTTTGTCCGGCAGGACCCTGCCGAGAGCCGATCCGCGCGAGGACAGGAGCACCAGCCCGGTGTGCGTGGGCAGCTCGGCCGCGGCCGGCAGGAAGGCCTCCCCCGTCTCGTACAGCTCGTCGAGATCGGCGTCGTCGAGGCTCAGCTCGGTCATGCCGGTCCAGCCGGCGTCGACGGCATCGAGCACGCGGTACTCGTCGGCCTCCAGCCCGACCGCCGCGGCCTTGACCCGCAGCGGCACGTCCTTGGTCACCAGGCAGACGTCCCGGCCCTCGGCCCGCAGGTTGAGCGCCACCATCATGATCCGGCTGTCGTTGCTGTCGTTGCGGAAGCCGGCCGGGAGCACCGACGGGTCGCTGTGGTTCAGCTCGACGTGCAGCGTGCCGCCCTCCTCCCCCACCGGGACCGGCGCGTCCAGCCGGCCGTGGGTGACCCGGAGGTCGTCCAGGATGCGCAGCGTCTGGCGGGCGAACCACCCCAGCTCCGGGTGGTTGCGCTTGTCCTCCAGCTCCCCGATGACGACGAGCGGCAGCACCACGTCGGCGTCCCCGAAGCGCAGCAGCGCGCCGGGGTCGGAGAGCAGGACCGAGGTGTCGAGGACGAACGTGCGGCGAGTGTTCACGAATCGGCTCCCGTGGGGCGCCACGCTGAGGACAGCGCGCGCCCCGGCTCGAAGGTGACCGGGCCCCGGCACAGGGGCCGGGTGCCGGCCCCTCTGGACGACGAACGCTGTCGCACCAACCGGGCCTCCCGTGAACGGCGAGGGCAGCTCGCCGTTCACCTCGGACGCTATGCCCGGGGAGTGACATCCACGTGACGTACAACCCACGACGAGGGGTGGATGTCACCCGGAAGACTCACCGGCACCAGCCGTCCCACCCGGTCGGTCACCCCCGATGCCCCACCGGACGGCGGCCACCGGTCCCGCCGACGGCGTCAGCGGGCGCCGGTCACCACCGCTCGCCGGTGCCGTCTGTCCGGCGGCGCAGCGCGGGGCGCTCGACGGTGTCGGTCCGCTCGCCCGGGGCCGGCGCCCCCCGGGCCTCGTCCTCCCACGCGGGGTCGTCCCACGCGTCCGCGGACCGCCCGTCCGCGGCCCACTCTTCCTCTCCCGCCCACTCCTCCTCGTCGACCCACTCGTCCTCGTCGGCCCACTCCTCCTCGCGGGCCCGGTCGCCCTCGTACCGCTGGTCCCACGAGGGCCGGGACGGGCGCCGCGGGCGGAGGGCCACCAGCGCCCAGAGGGCGGGCACCGCCAGGACCGGCCACTGCACCGCGGGGTCGCCGAACCGGACCATGCCGGCGACGAGCAGCGCCGCCAGCCAGCCCGCGGTCCACAGACCCAGGAACCGGGCCTGTGCCGGGGTGCGGGCGCGCACGGGTCAGGCGGCCGGGGTCTCGGCGGCGATCCGCTGGGGGGTCAGCGGCTCGTCGAGCAGGCGGAGGAAGCGGTCGGCGACCGGCTGGTCCGCGGGGCGGGCGGCCAGCCACCGCGACAGCAGGTCGAAACCCTCCACGTAGGTGGAGATGTAGGCGCGCCACAGCGGGTCGGTGAGGAAACGGATCTGCTGCCGGGCCCGCTCGGGGCTGACCAGCGCCCAGCGCTGCAGGTAGGCGCTCACCTCGTCGGCGTCGGCCCCCCGGTCGTGCAGCAGGACGGCGGCGTCCTGCCGCACCCGGTTCAGCGGGGCCGCCGCGGCCGCGATCCGCTCGGCCAGGACGCCGTCGAACCGCAGACCGAGGTCGCCGAGGATCTCCGCGGACCAGGCCCCCCACCCCTCGCCGATCGCGGCCGGGACGCCGAGATCGGCCAGCCCCTCGGCCATCAGGCACTCGGGGGTGTTGACCAGGAAGACGGTGTGCTCCAGCCGCCCGGCCCGCTCGACCAGGCCGCGCTCCTTGCGGCAGTGCTCGGTGTGGTGCCCGGGATACGACTCGTGCGCCACCAGGTGCGACAGCTGGGAGAGCCGGTGCGGCAGGTCGGCGTTGATCGCGACGCGGGACCGGTAGCCGCCCTCGTAGTAGTTGAACCCCGACCACGGCTTGTCGGTGACCACCTCGTAGCGCACCGTCTCCACCTCGGGGAGCCCGTACCGGTCGCGCACCCGGTCGCGCAGCGCGCTGGACAGCGCCTGCACCGCGGTCTCCAGCCGGTCCGGCGGGCACTCCTCCCGGCGCCGGTGCGCCGCGTACCGCTCGGCCAGCGAGCCGTCGCCGGGCAGCAGGTCGTCCAGCTCGGCGTGCGCAGCGGCGTAGGCGGCCTCGTCGCCGAGCTCGACGTCGACCTGGAAGTAGCCGCGGACCTCCTCGACGAAGCCGACCGGCTCCCCGCTCATCTTCCGGGCGCTGCACTCCAGGCCGGTGAGCTGCCCGCGCAGGAAGTCCGCACGATCGTCGGGCAGCCCCGCGGCGTCCAGCTCGCGCAGCAGCTCCCGCGCCCGGTCGCGCAGCTGCCGCGGCGTGGGGGCCGGCTCGTCCTGCACCTGGGCGCGGATCCGGGGGTCGCCGGTGTAGGCGTCGACGAAACCCGACTCCAGACGGTCGAAGCGCAGCCCCAGCCGCACGTACTCCAGGGCGACGTCGTGAGCTCCCGCGGTCATGGGAGCAGTTTCGCAGCCGTGGCCGCGGTCCGGGCCGGCCGGCCTCCCTACCCCCCGAAGCGGCGGTGGCGCGCGGAGTAGTCGCGCAGCGCGCGGAGGAAGTCGATCCGCCGGAAGTCCGGCCAGTAGACGTCGGTGAAGTGGAACTCCGCGTTCGCCGTCTGCCACAGCAGGAAACCCGACATCCGCTGCTCACCGCTGGTGCGGATGACCAGGTCGGGGTCTGGCTGGCCGCGGGTGTAGAGGTGGTCGGCGATGTGCTCGACCTCGAGCACCTCCACCAGCTCCTCGAGTGAGGTCCCCTTGGCCGCGTGCTCGGCCAGCAACGAGCGGACCGCGTCGGCGATCTCCCGTCGTCCCCCGTAGCCGACGGCGAGGTTCACCGTCGCCCCAGGGCGGTCGCAGGTGTCCTCCTCGGCCTGCTTGAGGACGACGACCGTCTCCGGCGGCAGGACCTCGGCCGCGCCCATCTGCCGCACCTTCCACCGCCGGTCCGGGCGGGACAGGTCGACGGCGACGTCCTCGATGATCCGCAGCAGCGGCTGCAGCTCGGAGTCGGGGCGGCGCAGGTTGTCGGTGGAGAGCATGAACAGCGTGACCACCTGCACCCCGGCGTCGTCGCACCAGCCCAGCAGGTCGACGATCTTGTCCGCGCCGCGGCGGTGCCCGTGGGCGACGTCCTCCAAGCCGATGGAGCGTGCCCACCGCCGGTTGCCGTCCATGATCACGCCGACGTGCCGCGGCACGTCGGCGTCCACCAGCGCCCGCGCCAGCCGCCGCTCGTACACCTGGATGAGGGCGTCACGGACCCGCCGGCGCACGCTCACGGCGGTCACCCTAGGCCCCCTGCCGCCGGTCGGCCGGGAGCCCGCCGTGGCCGGTCGCGCCGCCTCCGCCGTCCGCGCTGGCAGCAAGCTCACAGAGCGCAGCAGATGCCGCACAACCTACGGCTCCGTAGCCTCGCAACCATGAGCGCCCCGCCCCCTGATCGCGCACCGGTCCGGCTCGAGGCCGACGGCGCGGAGCTCGAGGCCCCGGCCCCGCAGGCGTTGGCCGCCGTCGCCGCGGAGGGCGAGCAGGTCGAGCACGCCTGGACCGCCGCGGACTTCGACGACGACGACTGGGACCACCCCGACACCCGCCCCCGCGCGCGCGGCTGGATCCACCTGTTCTCCTTCTTCGGCGCGATCGTCGCCGGAGCGGTCCTCGTCCCGCTGGCCGCGATGCAGGGCGCCCGGGCCGGGTGGCCGGTGGCGATCTACTGCCTGACCATCTGCGGGCTGTTCGGGATCAGCGCGCTCTACCACCGCCGGCGCTGGTCACCACGCGGCTGGAAGATCATGAAGCGGCTCGACCACTCGATGATCTTCCTGTTCATCGCGGGCACGTACACGCCGTTCGCACTGCTCGCCGTCAACCAGCCCACCGGCTACTGGATCCTCGCCGGCGTCTGGGCCGGCGCCCTCGCCGGCGTCAGCCTCAAGATGACCTGGCCGACGGCGCCGCGCTGGGTCGGCGTGCCGCTGTACATCGGCCTCGGTTGGGTCGCGGTCTTCATCCTCACCGACATCCTGCACATCGCCGGCGTCGCCTCGCTCGTGCTGCTCGCCGTCGGCGGGCTGCTGTACACCGTCGGCGGGATCACCTACGGGATCAAGAAGCCGAACCCCTGGCCGGGCACCTTCGGCTACCACGAGGTGTTCCACGCGATGACCGTCGTCGCGGCGATCTGCCACTACATCGCCGTGTACTTCGCGGTGTACAACTCCCCCTTCGTCTGACCGCCCGCCCCACCGGGGGCGGCCCGTCAGGGAGTCGGCTCCGGCACGAGGCCGGGGGTCGGCTCGACCGGGCTCCCGGTCGACGGTGCCGACGACGAGGGCGCCGCCGGCGAGGACTCCGGCGCCGTGCTGGGCGCCCCCCACACCGGGTTGCCCCACTGGTCGTAGGTGAGCTCGCGCTGGACCTGCGGATAGGCGTTGGCCGGTGCGGGCGGGTCCTCGGCCAGCCGCTGGATCTCCTCGCCGTCCGAGGTGTACTCGGCCAGGTTGTCGATCGGGCGGCCGTCCTGGTCGTAGAGCAGCACCCCGCTCAGCGGCTCCCCGGTCGAGGAGTACGGGTGGATGTTCGTGATCGGCGACCCGTCCTCGTGCGTGAGGGTCGTGGGCCCCGGGACGGCGTAGTCGTACGCCTGCACGGGCTCCGGCTGGTCGGCGACCGCGACGAGGGCGACGAACGCGAGGAGCGCCAGCGCCCCGTTGACCGCGACGGCGAGCCAGGTAGCCCCCGTCCCGGGGTCCCGCCGCGCGCGGAGTCCGCGCCGTACCGACCAGGTGATCGCGGCGCCGGTCACCACCAGCCCGACCAGCGGGCTCACGCCGAGGGAGGGGACGGGGAACGACGTGCGGCCGAAGAGGACGGCGTCGACGGCGACCAGCGGCGCCCAGGCCCGCAGCACCCACCACGCCGGGCGCAGCTCCGGCAGGAAGTCCCGCACCGCGGCGAACTGCCGGGAGCTGCGCAGCCGGTCCAGGCGCTCGTCGAGCTCGGCCCGCCACGTCGCTCCGGGTGCGCCCGTCGTGCCGGTGGGCTCCGTCCGGCCGGGCAGGCCGGCCGCGCGGCGCAGTTCGGCCGCGTACTCGGCGGGCGGCCCCAGCCGCACGGTCAACGGCTCGCCGCCCTCGCCGGCCACCTCGACGAGGTGCTCCTCGAGGTCGTCCAGCACCTCGGCCAGCCGGTCGGCCGGCACGTCGGCCAGCTCGGCGCGCACGTCCCGGGCGTAGGCCAGCACCTCGACGTCCGGCTCGACCCGCGGAGCGGTCATGCCGCCACCTCCTTCCGCGCGGCGAGCAGCGCCGCCATCGTGTCGGCGAACCCCGACCAGGTCTTCGCCGAGCTCTCCAGCTCGGCCCGTCCGGACGCGTTGAGCCCGTAGTACTTGCGGTGCGGACCCGCCACCGAGGGGACGACGTAGGAGGTCAGGTGCCCGGCCGCGAACAACCGGCGCAGGGTGCCGTAGACCGAGGCGTCCGCGACGTCGTCGAGGCCGGCGGCCCGCAACCGGCGGACGACGTCGTAGCCGTAGCCGTCCTCGTCGTCCAGGACGGCCAGCACGGCGAGGTCCAGGACCCCCTTGAGCAGTTGCGTCGTGTCCATCCGTGCCTCCACCGCGGTCAGTGGCACGCACACTACTGCACAGTGCGCAGTAGTCCGGTCACGGTGACACCGGCGCGCCCGGCGCCGGTGATCAGCTGAACGGCGGCCGGTCGTCCAGGCGGACCGAGAGCCGTCCGGCGGTGCGCCACAGGCGGGCGACGACGTCGCGGTCCTCGTCGGTGACCAGGTTGCCCATCACCCGCAGCGCAACGGTCATCAGCGCCCGCGAGCGCATGCCGACCGGCCCCGCCGCCGGCAGGAAGCGCGGCACCGTGAGCAGGCCGGCCAGCCGCCGGGCGACGGAGAACGCCTCGCCGTAGTGCCGCCGCAGCGTCGCCGGCCACGCCGCCGTCCAGTCGTCCTCGTCGAGCAGCCCGGCGAGGGTGCGGCCGGTCTCCAGGCCGTAGTCGATGCCCTCGCCGTTGAGCGGGTTCACGCACCCCGCCGCGTCCCCGATCAGCGCCCAGTTGCGCCCGGCCACGCCGGACACCGCACCCCCCATGGGCAGCAGCGCCGACGCCGGCAGCCGGACGTCGCCGTCGAGCCGCCACTCCTCGCGACGGGCGTCGGCGTAGGTCTCCAGGAGCGACTTCAACTGCACGCCGGCCGGGCGGCGTGCGGTGGCCAGGGTGCCGACGCCGATGTTGACCTCGCCGGCCTCGGCGCCCAGCGGGAACACCCAGCCGTAGCCGGACAGCAGCTCCCCCTCGGCGCCGCGCAGCTCCAGGTGCGAGGAGATCCACTCGTCGTCGGCGCGACCGGAGGTCACGTAGCCGCGGGCGGCGACCCCGTAGGCGGTGTCCCGGTGCCACTCCCGCCCGAGCACCCGCCCCAGCGGCGAGCGCACCCCGTCGGCGACGACGAGCCGGCGACAGGAGACGGTGCTCCGACTGTCGTCGGCGTGCTCGAACACCACGCCGGTGACCCGGTCGCCGTCGCGCTCGACGTCCACCGCGCGGGCGCCGTCCGCGGCCACGGCGCCGGCGGTGAGCGCCGCCTGCCGGATGCGGGCGTCCAGCTCGGCGCGCGGCACGGCGCTGCCGTGGTCGGGGAAGGCGCCGCCCGGCCAGGGCAGCTCCCACTCCCGGCCGAACCCGGCGGCGCGCAGGCCGCGGTTGCGCGCCTTCGACCGCGCCCAGTCCCCCAGACCGAGGTGGTCCAGCTCTGCGATCGCCCGCGGGGTCAGGCCGTCACCGCACGTCTTGTCGCGGGGGAAGACCGCGGCGTCGGTGAGCACCACGTCCCGGCCGGCGCGCGCGGCCCACGCCGCGGCGGCGGAGCCGGCCGGGCCCGCCCCCACCACGAGGACGTCGGTGGCTGCGGGAACGGCATCGGCGGGCACGGCGCCCAGTGTCCCCGCCCGCCGACCGCAGGGGTCAGCCGACCTGCGGCCCCCGGGCGCGCACCTCCTCGACCGACGTCATGGCGTCCCGCAGCTCGGTCAGCCACTCGTCGGTGTGCTGCCCCACCAGCCGCACCGCCCAGGCCAGCGCCTCCGACCGCGACCGCGCCACCCCGGCGTCGACGAGCGTGTCGAGGACCAGCCGCTCGGGCTGGCGCAGCCGCGTCATGACCGGCACCGAGGCGTGGGTGAACAGCTGACGGACCTCCCCGCAGGCCGCGCCCCAGGCCACCGAGCGGCCGTAGCGCTCCTGGGCGGCGTCGGCGATCGCCATCCGCTGCCCCCGGGTCTCCTCCCGGAACCGCTCGATCCGCCCGGCCCGGGCAGCCTCGGGGTCCCCGTCACCGGCGGACGGCTCCGCCAGGGTGCCCACGACGGTGATCTCGTCACGGTCGACGGTGAGGTCCACCGGGCCGGTGAACCAGCCGTCGGGCAGCCGCCCGGCGAACCAGCCGGCGATCTCGGCCCGGTCCACCGACGGCGGGGCGTCCGCCGCCCGACCGCGGGGCCCTCGACCCCGGCCCCGACCGAAGCCGGGACCGAGGGGTGCGTCGGCGAAACGATGTCCGTGCATGGCGGCCTCCCGGTGCGCAGTGATTACACCGTTACACGGTAATCGCCAGAGAGACCGCCGGACAGGGCCGCCGCTACGCCCGCAGCGGACACGTCGTCCTCCCGCGGAACGGGACGGACCGGCCGCAGGTGGCGCGCCGGTCAGCCGCTCGGGGCCCGGGCCTCCTCCTCGGCCGGTGATCGGCGGCCGAACCAGAAGATGCCGATGCCCAGCGACACGACGAGCAGGACGGCCATGAAGATCAGCAGCGGGATCGGGCCGAACTGGGCGATCAGCGGCAGCGACGCCGCGGTGACCAGCCCGCCGCCGAAGAACGGCTCGAAGGCCAGCTGCTTGTAGCCGAAGGCCTCCATCGCCGGGGTCGCGGCGTTGGGGTCGGCGACCCGGATCAGGATCAGCCCGGTGGCCGTGACGCCGAGGGACTGCCCGAGGTCGCCGATGCCGCGCTCGAACCAGAACCGCGGGATCATCCGGCGGGCCAGGAAGACGAACACCCCGATGTTCCAGGACAGGCCGGCGACGGCCAGCAGCAGGAACGTCACCCAGTTGTCCGCGATCGCCTGGATGGACAGCGTGGCCAGGGCGCTGATGATCAGCAGGTCCAGCGAGATGCCCTGGATCCGCAGCATCATCTGCCGGTCGACGATGCCGGTCCGGTCGAACCGGTCGACCACCTTCTGCACCATGACGCCGCCGATCATCGCCAGCGGGAACAGCGGCACGAACTCGAAGAGCTCGACGGTGTCGGCCCACAGCGCCGCCTCCAGCGCCTGCAGCCCCTCCAGCAGGGCCAGCCCGACCAGGATGGCGACCGCGACGATGGCGAAGTGGATGGCCAGCGGCTCGACCGACGCGGTGCGCACCGTCATCGTCGCGGCCGGCTTCTGCTCCTCCTTCTCGTAGAGCCCGCGCTGCTCGGCCAGCGAGGTCTTCGCATCGCTCTCCAGGACCTCGGCGCGGCCGGTGTGCACCCCCCAGTTGATGAGCGCGATGCCGACGACGACACCGGCGACGACGCCCACCGTGGCCAGGCCGAGCGCCAGGTCCTGCCCCTGGGGCAGACCGAGCTCCGCGAAGGTGTCACCCAGCCCCGCCGCGGTGCCGTGCCCGCCCTCGAAGCCCACCTCGATCAGCGCGCCGACCATCGGGTCCTGGCCGAGGAAGGGCACCAGCAGGAGGACGGCGAGCAGCAGCCCGATCACGTACTGGCCGGAGGCCATCGTCACGCCGAGGGCGAGCTGCGGGCCGGCCAGCTCGGCGGCCTCCTTCACCTTGGGGATCCGCTCGCCGAGGAACAGCGTCGCGAAGACCACCGAGATGAGCAGGCCCGGCAGCGACGCCCAGACGTCGAGGAACCCGGCCGGCCACAGGCCGCCGGAGAGCGGGGCGCCCTCCCCGCCGATCGCCTCGGCGATCGAGCCCACCACCTCCGGGCCGATCAGCAGGGCGAGGAAGCCGCCGATGATCGAGCTCGGCAGGAAGAGCTTCTGGGCGATCCGGGACCGGATCCGGATCAGCTTGGCGACCAGCAGCAGGACGCCGAGCACGAGCAGACTGAGTCCGATGAGGTCGGGGGACACGGTGCCTCCGTCGCCTGGGTGCTGCGTCGGGCCACCTGCCCCGGCGTCCCGACCGAGGTGGGACACCTTCGCGGGTCCGCGCGCCCCGGACAACCCCCGGTTGCGCCGGCTGTGCGGCGACACGGCGCGCCGGTCCGGACTTCCCGGCGCGGCGCGGGCCGGCGCCCGGCGGTGGCGCTGCGGTCAGCGGCGCTCGAGGAACTCGATCTCCGCCGCACCGGTGTTGCCGCCGCTGGTTTTCACCGCGTCGATCCGCAGCACCTGACCGGTGAAGGCCGTCTCGTTCACCACGACGGCCGTGCCGGCCGCGAAGGGCCCGTGGGTCTGCCCGTCGTCGGCGGTGACGGTGAAGGTCTCGATGACCGCCGAGCCGTCGCTCATCGACCGGCTGCGCAGTGTCACGCCCACGACGTCCACCGGGCGGCCCAGGTCCAGGGTGACCGAGGCGTCGTCGCCGTCGCCATCGCTGGACCACTCCGTGCCGAGGTCGCCGTCGACGGCGTTGGCCGCGGCGTACGCGTCGGAGAACTCGGAGCTGACGTCGACGACCTCGGCACCGACGACCGCCTCCGCGCCGGGTACGGCATCGGGCTCCGCAGGCGGCGTCCGGAAGCTCATCAGCTCGCTGCGGTAGAGGCTGCCGTCGGCCCCGGACCCCTGCACCCGGTAGGAGTACTCGGTGTCCGGCTCGAGCCCGCGCATGACCGCCCGGTGCTCGGCGTGCGCGCCACCGCCCATGTCGGCGTCCGTGGCGATCCCCTCGCCGACGGACCCGCCCCGTCCGAACACCACCGCGCAGGCCATGTCGATGCTGGTCGAGACCTGCAGCGTCGCCGACGTGCCCGACGGGTCCGGCACCACGACCGGCGCCTCGACGAACACCTGCTCCGCCGCCAGGACCTCGGGACCGGCGGAGGTCGGGGCCGCCGGCCCGGCGCACCCGGTGAGGACGACGACGGCGGCGGTCACCAGCAGGAGCCGCCGCGGGAAGGGGGTCACGGGCGGATCAACGACCCGGTCGGAGCGCACGTTCCACCTGGCCGCGCCCGCCGGCCCGGGCCTCAGCTCCGGTCGTCGCCGTCCCGGCGCGGCGGCTCGATGGCCAGCGGCGCACGCCGCAGCGTGTCCAGCAGCTCCTGACCGGGTTCGCGCCGGGCCTCCTCCAGGCCGGAGAGGTCGTCGGGAACCTCGACCGCCTCCTCCTGGTCCGCCGGGTCGAAGCTGCGCGGCAGCTTCTTCAGGTGACCGCTCATCGACTTCACCAGCAGCGCCGCCGCGATGAGCAGGAGCAGGAGCAGGAGCAGGCCGAACGGGCCGGCCTTGCCGACGTCCTCGGGCTGCTGCTGCTGGGCGGCGGCCAGGATGCTCACTGCGGCCACGGATGCGGTCATCGGACGGTCACCTCACTGCGGATGCCGGCGAACAGGTCGTTCTCCGGGGTGGTGGTGTCGATCAGCGAGCGGGCCAGCTCGTAGTCCTCCGTGGGCCAGATCTGCTGCTGGGTGTCCACCGGGCAGGCGAACCAGCGGCCCAGCGGGTCGATCTGGGTGGCGTGCGCGATCAGCGCGGCGTCGCGCACCGGGAAGTACTCGCCGCACGGCACGCGGGTGGTGACCCGGTGCGAGATGTCGTGGGCGGGGTCCCACTTCTCCAGCCACTCGGCGTAGGGCGACTCCGCGCCGGTCGCGAGGATGGCCTCGTGCAGCGCCTTCGTGCGGGGCAGCGTGAAGCTCATGTGGTAGTAGAGCTTGCTCGGCTGCCACGGCTCGCCGAGCTCGGGGTAGCGGTCGGGATCGCCGGCGGCCTCGAAGGCGTGCACCGAGATCTCGTGGGTCTTGATGTGGTCGGGGTGCGGATAGCCGCCGCGCTCGTCGTAGGTGGTGATCACCTGCGGCTTGAAGCGGCGGATCAGCGCGACCAGCGGAGCCGCCGCCTCCTCGACCGGGACGAGCGCGAAGCAGCCCTCCGGCAGCGGGGGCAGCGGGTCGCCTTCGGGCAGCCCCGAGTCGACGAAGCCGAGGAACTCCTGCTCGACGCCGAGGATCTCGCGGGCCCTGGCCATCTCCTCGGCGCGGATCTGCGGCAGCCGCTCCCACACCTCGGGGCGGTCCATCGCCGGGTTCAGCACCGAGCCGCGCTCGCCCCCGGTGGCGGTGGCCACCATCACGCGGACGCCCTCGGCGACGTACTTCGCCATCGTGGCGGCGCCCTTGCTCGACTCGTCGTCCGGGTGAGCGTGCACGGCGAGCAGGCGCAGCTGGTCGGGTTGGGTCACCGCAACAGTGTCCCTCGCCGGACGACGACGATGACGGATGGCCACGGAGGTGTGGCCGATGCCTCGCAGGTGAGCCACCCGAACAGGCGGAACGTGTCGTCGATCACAGGTCGGTACGATACGGTTCCGCATCCTGCGAGGGGCGGCGGATCGCAGCGTCGGCCGCTCCCGCGGTGTTAGCTTGGCCGGATCGACCACCGCCGTCCGCACCGGGCGGCACCCCCGAGTTCCAGGAGTTCTCCCACGTGTCCACCCCCACTGACGAGCACGACGGCATCTGGCTGACCCAGGACGCCTACGACCGGCTGAAGGCCGAGCTCGACCAGCTGGTGGCGAACCGCCCGGCCATGGCCGCCGAGATCAACGCCCGCCGCGAGGAGGGCGACCTCAAGGAGAACGGCGGCTACCACGCCGCCAAGGACGAGCAGGGCAAGCAGGAGGGCCGGATCCGCCAGCTCACCGACCTGCTGCGCAAGGCCAACGTGGGCGAGCCGCCGACGAAGGTCACCCACGCCGCCACGGGCACCGTCATCACCATCCGGTTCGAGGGCGACGACGACACCGAGAAGTTCCTGCTCGGGTCGCGCGAGATCGCGGGCACCACCGACCTGACCGTCTACTCGCCGGAGTCGGCCCTCGGCTCGGCGATCATGGGTGCCAAGCCCGGCAAGAAGGTCACCTACCAGGCGCCCAACGGCCGGGACATCACCGTCGAGGTCATCGGCATCGAGCCGTTCGTCCCCTGACCGGCCGGTGACCGGCCCGCGCGCCCGCTCCCGGCGGGCGGAGAACACCGGCTTCCCGTGCGTGCACTGCGCCGCGCCGGTGCCGGCGAACACCGACGGGCACTACCGCAACCACTGCCCGTACTGCCTGTGGTCGCTGCACGTCGACGACCTGCCGGGTGACCGCGCCAGCGAGTGCCGGCAGCCGATGGAGCCGATCGGGCTGGTGGAGAAGTCGGGCAAGGGCTGGCAGGTGGTCCACCGCTGCACGGCGTGCGGCCACCGCCAGCCCAACCGGCTGGTCCGTGACGGCGCGGCCCCGGACGACCTGGACCTGGTGCTCGACCTCCCCTGGCTCTGAGCGCCCGCTCTGGGGGTCGAACTCGTGGACCGAGGGTCCTGCAGGACTCCCGGAGGACGAAGAGGACCCCCAGAGCGGGCGTCAGCCGGTGGGGGCCAGGCCGCGACGGCGGAGCAGCGGACCCGGGTCGGCGTCCCGACCGCGGACGGCACGGAAGGCGTCCAGCGGGTCGACCGAGCCGCCCACCGCCAGCAGCCGCTGACGGAAGGCGTCGCCGTTCTCCCGGCGCAGCCCGCCGTTCTCCTTGAACCACTCCACCGTGTCGGCGTCGAGGACCTCCGACCAGATGTAGGAGTAGTAGCCGGCCGAGTAGCCGCCGGCGAAGACGTGCTGGAAGTAGGTGGTCCGGTACCGCGGCGGCACGAGGTCCGACGCCACCCCCGCCGCCTTGAGGGCGGCGCGCTCGAACGCGATCGGGTCGCCGACCTCGGTCTCGGGCGTGATCCGGTGCCAGGCCTGGTCCAGCAGGGTGGCGCCCAGGTACTCGAGGGTC
This sequence comes from Blastococcus sp. SYSU DS0619, assembly GCF_054051035.1. Classification (NCBI taxonomy): domain Bacteria; kingdom Bacillati; phylum Actinomycetota; class Actinomycetes; order Geodermatophilales; family Geodermatophilaceae; genus Blastococcus; species Blastococcus sp. SYSU DS0619. Next base: position 82,247 of record NZ_JBJHAM010000002.1, read on the forward strand.
GCGAACCCCTCCCCCCACAGCTGCGCGGCGTCGATCGCCTCGACGACCGATGCCGGCAGCGGCTCCCCGGTCTCCACGTGCCGGGCGTAGTCGGCGAGGACCTCGGGCCACAGCGCCCACATCTCGTTGACCTGGCTCGGGAACTCCACGAAGTCCCGCGGCACGGCGGTGCCGGCGAAGCGGGGGTAGGTCACCGCGGAGCTCAGTCCGTGCAGCGCGTGCCCGAACTCGTGGAAGAGGGTGTTCACCTCGTCGAGGGTGAGCAGCGTGCGCTGGCCGTCCGGCGCCCGCGACACGTTCAGGTTGTTGACGACGACCGGGCGGGTGCCGAGCAGCCGCGACTGACGGACGAACGAGCTCATCCACGCCCCGCCGCGCTTGCCCTCCCGCGCGAAGAAGTCACCCAGGTAGAGCCCGACCTCGGCGCCGTCGGCGTCGCGGACCTCCCACACCCGGACGTCGGGGTGGTAGCCGGCGAGGTCGGGGCGCGGGCTGAACCGGAAGCCGTAGAGCCGTTCCGCCGCGGAGAAGACGCCGTCGACCAGGACCCGGTCCAGCTCGAAGTACGGGCGCAGGGCGGCGGTGTCGACGGCGTAGCGCTCGGCGCGCACCCGCTCGCTGTAGAAGGCCCAGTCCCAGGCGGCCAGCTCGACGCCGTCGCGGGCGGCGGCCTCGCGCAGCACCTCGGCCTCCGCCTCCGCGTTCGCCACCGAGGCGGGCACCATCGAGGCGAGCATCTCGTCGACGGCGGCCGTGGTGCGGGCGGTGGAGTCGGCCAGCACGAGGTCGGCGTGGGTGTCGAAGCCGAGCAGCCGGGCGCGTTCGGCCCGCACCCGGGCGATCCGCTCGGCGACCGGCCGGTTGTCGTGCTCGCCGGCCGAGGCGCGGGTCACCGACGCCTCGAACACGCGCCGCCGCAGCTCGCGGGCGCGCAGCTTGGTCAGCACCGGCTGCCCGGTCGGCAGCACCAGGGCAAGCAGGTGGCCGTCGAGACCGCGGTCGGCGGCCGCCTGCGCGGCCGCGTCGATCTCCTCCGGGGAGAGCCCGTCGAGGTCGGCGGCGTCGGCGACCGGGACGGCGGCGGCCTCGGTGGCCAGCTGCAGGTTCTGCCCGAACGTCGTGGACAGCTCCGACAGCTGCTGGTTCAGCTCGCTGAGCCGGGTGCGGCCGTCGGCGTCCAGCCGGGCCCCGGCCAGCACGAAGTCCAGGTGGTAGCGCTCGACCAGGCGGAGCGCCTCCGGGTCGAGACCGGCGTCGTGGCGCGCGGCGTGCACCGCGTCGACCCGGGCGAAGAGCGCCGGGTCCAGCCGCAGTGCGTCGTCGTGGGCGGCGGCCAGCGGCGCGACCTCGCGCTCGATCTCGCGCAGCCGCGGGGTGGCGACCGACGACGAGAGGTTGCCGAACACCGACCACGCCCGGTCCAGCAGCGCGCCCGAGCGCTCCAGGGCGACGATCGTGTTCTCGAAGCCGGGCTCCTCACCCGACCCGACGATCGCCTCGACCTCCCGACGCTGCTCGGCCATGCCGGCAAGCAGCGCCTCCCGGCAGTGCTCCAGGTCGATGTCGCCGAAGGGCGGCAGTTCGAACGGCAGCTCCGACGGCGCGGCGAGGGGGTTGGCAGCAGACAGGGCGGGGACGTCGACGGTGCTCATCGCCGCCCATTACATCGCGATCCTCCGGAGTGCACCGCCATCACATCGCGATCCTCCGGACCGCACCGCGGCCAGGAGCCGTCGCCGACCGAGCGGAGCCGCTGCGTCACGCCTGCGCGGAACCCTCCGGGCCCCACTCGGCGCGACCGTGCCCACGCTCGGCCAGGAGCGCCCCCGGCCCCCGCGGAGTCGCTGCGTCATGCCTGCGCGGAACCCTCCGGGCCCCACTCGGCGCGACCGTGCCCCGCTCGGGTCGGTCGTCCCCTCAGCGGCCGGCGGCGTGCCGGTAGGCCCGCACCGAGAGGGGGACGAAGACCGCCAGGATGATCACCACCCAGATCAGCGTGTAGAGCACCGGGTTCTGCAGGGACCAGGCCTCGGGCGTCGGTGCGAGCGGGGACGTGTTGCCGAACAGGTTGCGCGCGGCCTGCACCACCGACGACACCGGGTTCCACTCGGCGAAGGTGCGCAGCACCGACGGGAAGGTCTCCAGCGGGACGAAGGTGTTGGCGACGAACGTCAGCGGGAAGATCACGATGAAGCTGGCGTTGTTCACCACCTCCGGCGTCCGGACGAGCAACCCGACCATGGCCATCAGCCAGGAGATCGCGAAGGCGAAGAGGAGCAGCAGCAGGAACCCGCCGACCGCCTCGCCGACCGAGGAGTTGATCCGCCAGCCGACCACCAGGCCGGTGAGGGCCATGACCGTGATCGAGATGATGTTCAGGCCGGCGTCGGCCACCGTCCGGCCGATGAGGACCGCGGACCGGGACATCGGCAACGAGCGGAACCGGTCGATCAGCCCCTTCTGCAGGTCCTCGGCCAGGCTGGCGCCGGTGGTCGTGCTCCCCAGCACGATGGTCTGGGCGAAGATGCCCGGGAGCAGGAACTCCCCGTAGCTGGTGCCCGGCGGCAGCTGGATGGCGCCGCCGAAGACGTAGCGGAACAGCAGCACGAACATGATCGGCGACAGCGTCGCGAACACGATCAGGTCGGGCACCCGCTTGACCTTGATCAGGTTCCGCTTGGTGATGACGGCGCTGTCGGACAGCGTCGCGGCCAGACTGCTGCTCATCGGGTGCCTCCGGTGGCGGCCGGCTCGGCCGTGGTCTCGTCGGGGGTGGCGACCTCCTCGGCCACACGGCCGGTGAGCGCCAGGAAGACGTCGTCGAGATCGGGCCGGCGCAGGCCCACGTCGACGATCTCGGCCGTGGCGCCGTCGAGCCGGCGGAGCGCGTCGGCGAGCACCTCCGCGCCGCCGCTCACCGGCAGCGACAGGCGACGGGCCTGCACGTCCAGGAGCGGCTCGTCGACCGCCAGGGGGCGCAGCCGCTCGACCATGCCGGGCAGCACGGCGGAGTCGGTGACGGTGAACTCCAGCCGCTGCCCGCCGACCTGGGCCTTGAGCTCGTCGGCGGTGCCCCGGGCGATGACCCGGCCGCGGTCGATGACCACCATCCGGTCGGCCAGCCGGTCGGCCTCCTCCAGGTACTGGGTGGTGAGCAGGATCGTCGTCCCGCCGCCGGCGAGGTCGGCGATGAACTCCCACATGGCCAGCCGGCTGCGCGGGTCCAGGCCCGTCGTCGGCTCGTCGAGGAACAGCACCCGCGGCCGGGCGATCAGCGAGGCGGCGATGTCCAGCCGGCGGCGCATGCCGCCGGAGTAGGTCTTGGCCGGGCGGTTCGCCGCCCCCGCCAGGTCGAACCGCTCCAGCAGCTCGCCGGCCCGCGTGCGCGCCTCGGCCCGGCCGAGCCGGTACAGCCGACCCACCATCTCCAGGTTCTCGAAGCCGGTCAGGTACTCGTCGACCGCCGCGTACTGGCCGGTCAGCCCGATGGCCGCGCGCACCTCGTCCGCCTGGCTCGCGACGTCGAGCCCCACCACCTCCGCGCGCCCCTCGTCGGCGGCGAGCAGGGTGGCGAGGATGCGCACCACCGTCGTCTTGCCCGCGCCGTTCGGGCCCAGGAGCCCGAGCACCGAGCCCTCGGCCACCGTCAGGTCCACTCCGTCGAGCGCGGTGGTCGCGCCGAAGCGCTTGACCAGCCCCTCGACGACGATCGCGTCGGTCATGGCGCGGACGCTAGGCCCGCCCACCGACAGTTCTCGACCACTTTTCTCGATCGCGCGCACACCCGTGCCCCTCGCTCCGCGCCCCGCGCGGTGCGAGGTCGGGAGCTAGGACCGGGGCTGTGCCACGGACTCATCGGTGGCCGGCTGCTCCGGGGTGACGGCGTAGCCGGCCCGGCGCAGCGCCGACACCACCTCGTCGGCGTGCACCGGCCCGCGTGTCTCCAGGACGACGAACACCTCGACCTCGCCGATCCGCAGGCGGGTGCCGGTGCGCTCGTGCTCGACCTCCAGCACGTTGGCGCCCACGGCGGCGAGCTCGGCGAGCACGGCGGCCAGCGATCCCGGGCGGTCCGGCACCCGCAGGCGGAGCGAGAGGTACCGCCCCGCCGACGCCATGCCGTGCTGCACGACCTTGAGCAGCAGCACCGGGTCGATGTTGCCGCCGGAGACGACCGCCACCAGCGGCGGCTCGAACGCCGTCGGGTCGGCCAGGACGGCGGCCACCGCCGCGACACCGGCGGGCTCGACGACGAGCTTGGCCCGCTCCAGGCAGAACAGCAGCGCCCGGGACAGGTCCTCCTCGCTGACCGTCCGCACCTCGTCGACCAGGCCGCGCACGTGGGCGAAGGTCAGGTCCCCGGGCATGGGGACGGCGATGCCGTCGGCCATCGTCGCCATGCTCTCCAACGCGACCGGGCGGCCCGCGGCGAGCGAGCCGGGGAACGCCGCCGCCGACTCGGCCTGCACCGCGACGACCCGCACGTCGGGACGGCGGGCCTTGACGGCGGCCGCGATGCCCGACACCAGTCCCCCGCCGCCGGCGCAGACCAGCACCGTCGCGACCTCGGGGCACTGCTCGAGGACCTCGAGGCCGACCGTGCCCTGCCCGGCGATCACGTCGGGGTGGTCGAACGGGTGGATGAAGACCGCCCCGGTGCGCTGGGCGTGCTCGGCGGCGGCCAGCAGCGGCTCGGCGAGCGACTGTCCCAGCATCTCGATGGTCGCGCCGTAGTGGCGGGTGGCGGCCAGCTTGGGCAGGGGCGCTGTCTCCGGCATGTAGACCGTGGCCGCGGCGCCCAGGAGCCGCGCGGCGAGCGCGACGCCCTGCGCGTGGTTGCCGGCGCTGGCGGCGACGACTCCGCGGGCCCGCTCGTCGTCGGTCAGCCGGGCGATCCGCGTGTAGGCGCCGCGGATCTTGAACGACCCGGTGCGCTGCAGGTTCTCGCACTTGAGCCACACCGGGCCGCCCACGCGGTCGGCCAGTCCGCGGGAGTGCTCCAGCGGGGTGCGCCGGACGACGCCGGCCAGCAGCTCCGCCGCCGCCTCGACCTCCGCACCACTGACCAGGGGGATCTCGGGTGCGGACATGCGCCGATCATCTCAGGAGAGCGCCGTCCGGAACGTGACCGCCAGCGGTCGCGCCGAGTGGACCCCGCAGGGCGAGGACGGCGGCTGACCGGCACCGGTCGTGCCTGCGTGGGCCCGGAGGGTCCGCGCAGGCACGACGCAACGGCTCCGCGGAGCCGGGACGGCAATTGATCGCGGTGTCGTCCAGGGGACGACGAACGGGCAGAGCGTCGTACCGTGGCGGGGGTGATGGATCCGGCCGCACCAGCCAGCCCCTCCCCCTCCTCCACGACGCTCGGCGAGCTCCGCACGACCGGTGCCACGTACCGCCCGGTCAAGGCGGAGATCCGCGCGAACCTGCTCGCCCGCCTCGCCGCCGGTGAGCCCACCCTGCCCGGCATGGTCGGCTTCGAGGACACCGTCCTGCCCGAGGTCGAGCGGGCGCTGATCGCCGGTCACGACCTGGTCCTGCTCGGTGAGCGCGGCCAGGGCAAGACCCGGCTGATCCGCACCCTCGTCGGCCTGCTCGACGAGTGGACCCCGGTGCTGGTCGGCAGCGAGCTCAACGAGCACCCGCTCAGCCCGATCAGCGTGTGGGCGCACCGGCAGATCGCCGAGCACGGCGACGCCACCCCCGTCGGCTGGCTGCACCGCAGCGAGCGGTTCGGCGAGAAGCTGGCGACGCCGGACACCAGCGTCGGCGACCTGATCGGCGACGTCGACCCGATCAAGGTCGCCGAGGGCCGCACCCTGGGCGACCCGGAGACGGTCCACTACGGCCTGGTCCCGCGCACCAACCGGGGCATCTTCAGCGTCAACGAGCTGCCCGACCTCGCCGAGCGCATCCAGGTCGCGCTGCTCAACGTCCTGGAGGAGCGCGACATCCAGATCCGCGGCTACCGGGTGCGGCTGCCGCTGGACCTGCTCCTGGTCGCCAGCGCCAACCCGGAGGACTACACCAACCGCGGGCGGATCATCACGCCGCTCAAGGACCGGTTCGGCGCCGAGGTGCGCACCCACTACCCGATCGAGCTCGCCGACGAGATCCGGCTGCTGGAGCAGGAGGCCCAGACCGCCGGGCTCGGGGCACCCGACGGTCAGGACGCCCTCGACGCGCCCGTCGTCCCGGCGCACCTGGTGGAGATCGTCGCCCGGTTCACCCGGCTGGTCCGCGAGTCCAGCCACGTCGACCAGCGCTCCGGCGTCAGCGCCCGGTTCGCCATCGCGGGCCTGGAGACGGTCGCCGCCTCCGCCGTCCGCCGGGCCGCCGTGGCCGGGGAGACCCGGCCGGTGGCCCGGGTCGTGGACCTGCCGAGCATCGTCCCGGCCAGCCGCGGCAAGGTGGAGTTCGCCGACGCCGGCTCGGACCCCGACGACGACCGCGAGCTGGAGATCCTGGAGCACCTGCTGCGCCAGGCGACCGCGCAGACCTTCCGGGCCCGCTGCGCCGGGCTGGACCTCACCGGCCTGCAGGAGCACTTCACCGGCGGGGAGACCGTCGAGTCCGGTGACCTGGTGCCGGCACCGGCGCTGCTGGGCCAGCTGGGCACCATCCCGAGGCTGGCCGAGCTGCTCGGCCGGCTGGGCGTGCCGGAGGGCGACCAGTCCGCCGAGCAGGCCGCGGCGGCGGTCGAGTTCGCCCTGGAGGGGCTCTACCTCACCCGCCGGCTGGCCAAGGACACCGACGGCGGCCGCACCGTCTACGGGGCCTGACATGAGCACGCGACGTCCGCGGGGCTACCGGTACGGGGCCTGGCGGGGCGGCCCCGACCCGCTGGCCCCGCCGTACGACCTCGGCAACGCCGTCGACGAGATCGGTGACTCGGTGCTCGGCGGCAGCGGCGTGCGCGAGGCGCTCCGCGAGCTGCTGCGCCGCGGCACCGAGGGCCGGCGCGGGCTGGACGAGCTGCGCCGGGCGGTCCGCGAGCGGCTGCGCAAGGCCCGCTCCGCCGGGCGGATGGACGGCACCCTCGAGGAGGTCCGCGAGCTGCTCGAGCGGGCCGTCGACGCCGAGCGCCGCGAGCTGTTCCCCGATCCGGACGACGCCGCGCGCCTGGCCGAGGCCGAACTCGACGCGCTGCCCGAGGACACCTCCGGGGCGGTCCGCGCGCTCAAGGACTGGTCGTGGCGTTCGGAGGAGGGGCGGCAGGCCTACGAGCAGATCCAGGACCTGCTGCGCCGCGAGGTCCTCGACAGCTCCTTCGCCTCCATGAAGCAGGCCCTGCAGAACGCCGGCGAGCAGGACATGCAGGCGGTCAAGGACATGATCGCCGACCTGTCCCGGCTGGTCGACGCGCACAATCGCGGCGAGGACACCGACCAGCAGTTCGCCGACTTCATGGAGGAGCACGGGCAGTTCTTCCCCGACGACCCGCAGTCGGTCGAGGAGCTGATCGACTCGCTGGCCCGCCGGGCGGCCGCGCAGGAACGGATGATGGCCGGCCTCTCCCCCGAGCAGCGCGCCGAGCTGTCGGAGCTGATGGCGCAGACGATGGAGGACATGGGGCTGGCCAGCGAGATGGCCCACCTCTCCGACGCGCTGCGCCAGGCCCGCCCCGACCTGCCCTGGGGCCAGCGCGGGCAGGTGCCCGACGGCGAGCAGTCCCTCGGCATGGGCGACGCCACCAGCGCCGTCGCCGAGCTGGCCGACCTGGAGGCGCTGTCCAACCAGCTCTCGCAGGGCTACGCCGGGGCCTCGCTGGCCGACGTCGACGAGGAGCTGCTGCAGCGGGCGCTGGGTCGCTCCGCCGCCGACGACCTCGCCGCGCTCCGGCAGCTCGAGCGCGAGCTGGAACGCCAGGGCTACCTGAACCGCTCCGGCGGCACCCTCGAGCTCTCCCCCAAGGCCGTCCGCCGGCTCGGCGCCACCGCGCTGCGCCGGGTCTTCGCCCAGCTGGACGCCACCGGCCGCGGCGAGCACGACGTCGCCGACGCCGGCGCCGCGGGCGAGCTCACCGGCAGCTCGCGGGAGTGGCGGTTCGGCGACGAGCAGCCGCTGGACGTCGTCCGCACGGTGAAGAACGCCGTGCTCCGGACGGCGCACGAGCCGCGGGGGGACGGCGACCGGCACGTGCGCATCGCCGTCGACGACTTCGAGGTGGTGGAGACCGAGCGGCGCACCGGGGCCGCCGTCGCGCTGCTGGTCGACCTCTCGTACTCCATGGCGCTGCGCGGCACCTGGGGCGCGGCGAAGTCGACGGCGATGGCGCTGCACTCGCTGGTGACCACCCGTTTCCCGCAGGACGCCATCGAGATCATCGGCTTCTCCTCCACCGCCCAGGTGCTGCGGCCGGAGACCCTCGCCGAGCTGAGCGTGGACACGCTGCAGGGCACCAACCTGCAGCACGGGCTGATGCTGGCGCGGCGGTTCCTGGCCCGGCACCGGGACGCCGAGCCGGTGGTCCTGGTGGTCACCGACGGGGAGCCCACCGCCCACCTGGAGGACGACGGCACGCCGTTCTTCTGCTGGCCGCCGATGCCCGAGACGATCGCCCGCACCGTCGCCGAGGTGGAGCGGGTCGCGCGCTCGGGCGCCACGGTGAACGTCTTCGCCCTGGATCCCGACCCCGGGCTGGTCCACTTCGTGCACGACCTCACGCAGCGCGCGGGTGGACGGGTCTTCCAGCCCGACACCGAGCGGCTGGGCGAGTACGTCGTCGCGGACTACCTGCGGACCCGCCGCGGCCGCCGCGCCCGCTGAGACCGGACCTCGTGCCGGGACCGCCCCGTCGGCCCGGCGCCCCTGGGCAAAGGAGGCTATGCCTACGGTTTCGACCGCGTAGACGTAGGCATAGCCTCCTATGCCCGGTCCGCCGGCAGGGGGTGCGAGCCGCTGGAGCTGATCCCCGGGATGGCCCCCGCGCGGAAGGCGTTGACGAACAGCCGGTGGTCCTCCTGCGTCCGGTGGGCGTAGGAGTGGGCGAACTCGACCAGGTCGGCGACGAACTCCTCCCGCCGGTCGCCCACCAGCGCGGTGATCGCCTCCTCCGTCTGGAACGGCACCAGGGTGTGGTCGCTGTCGGCGTCGCCCACGCAGTGCAGCTTCGCGGTGGCCCGGCCGAGCTGGGCCATGAGCGGGGCGATCTCCTCCGGCTCGGTGAGGTCCTCCCAGTCCAGGTCGAGCTCGTAGGGCGAGAGCTCGGCGACGACGAACCCGCGGCCGTCGATCTCGGTGTAGCCGAGGAACTGGGAGGTGTTCGCCTGCAGCGCCCGCTGGCTCAGCGCCGTCCGGTGCCCCTCGTTCTCGAAGTAGGCGCGGATCTCCGGATCGGTGACCACCCGGCTGGGCGCCGGCACGTTGCCCTGCTTCAACGACAGGACGACGTCGTTCTCCAGCGCCTGGTCGTAGCCCTCCAGCAGCACGTTGTAGGCGGGCAGCCCCGCGCTGCCGATGCCGAACCCGCCGGTGCCGATGACGTCCTTGACGTTGTAGGTGACCTCGCGGCGCCGCTGCCCCTTCGGCACGGTCTCCCGGTAGCGCTCGACCGCCGCCAGCACGCGCTCCCGCTCGTCGTCGCCCAGCCGCCGGTTGCGCGGGCGTTCGGCGAACCGCCGCTGGTAGCCCTCGATCACCGTCATGCGGTCCAGCTGCCCGAGCCGGGTGCGGGTGGTGGTCTCGAAGATGAGCTCCCGCACCACCCCGTCGGTGTTGTCGGCCCGCAGCGCGAAGGAGCGGTCCTCGTCGGAGCGGGTGAAGGCCTCCACTTGGTCCAGGTAGGCCCCCAGGTAGCCGCCCAGCAGCTCGCCGATGACGTCGTCACCGAGCGCCTTGCGCCAGGCCAGCAGGGCGAAGCTGGCGCAGAACCGGCGGAGGTCCCAGCTGACGTGCCCGAGGTAGGCCTCGTCGAAGTCGTTGACGTCGAAGACGATCCGGCCGGCGCTGTCCATGTAGGTGCCGAAGTTCTCCGCGTGCAGGTCACCCTGGATCCACACGCGCGACGTGCGCTCGTCGCACCACCGATCCTCGAACGTCGCCATGTCCGCGTAGAACAGGGGCGCACTGCCCCGGTAGAAGGCGAACGGATCGGCCGCCATCTTCCGGAACTTGGTCCGGAAGGCGTCGGCATCGGCGTCCATCAGGTCGCCGAACGCCTCGACGAGGACGTCGACGATCTGCCGCGTCCGGTCGTCGGTGTCCGGGGACGGGCTCATACCAGGGAGGGATGGGGGCACAGGTTGCACCGTAGGCGGCCGATAACGTCGGTGGTGCCCCGACGACGCAGGCACCGACCAGGAGCGGAGGGACCATGACGCGCACCGACACGGCCCGACGGCTGGCCACCGGAGCCGCGTACGGCGGCGGCGGCGTCGGTATCGCCGGAGCTGCCCTGGTCGCCCTGCTCCGCGAGGAGGCCCGGTCCGCCCGGCGCAAGGTGGAGTCCCGCACCCACAAGAGCGACCCGCCCTCGGGCGACGGCGTCTACGGACGGGGCCGCGGCAAGCCGATCGTGCTCACCGTGCTGGGTGACTCCAGCGCCGTCGGGCTCGGCGTGGAGCGCGCCGCCGAGACCCCGGGCGTGCTCGTCGCCGCGGGCCTGGCCGAGCTGGCCGAGCGGCCGGTCCGGCTGCTGCGCCTGGCGAAGTCCGGCGCCCGCGCCGCCGACCTGGAGGTCCAGGTCGACCGCGCGCTGGCCGAGCAGCCGACGGTCGCGGTCATCATGATCGGCGCCAACGACGTCACCGCCCGGACCTCGACGGCCGTCTCGGTCGGCCACCTCACCGACGCCGTCCGCCGGCTGACCGCGGCCGGCTGCGAGGTCGTCGTCGGCACCTGCCCCGACCTCGGCACCATCCGGCCGATCGCCCAGCCGCTGCGCACGCTGGCCCGCCGGTGGAGCCGGCAGATGGCCGCCGCGCAGACCATCGCCGTCGTCGAGGCCGGGGGCCGCACGGTGTCCCTGGGCTCCCTGCTCGGCCCGGCCTTCGCGTCCGACCAGACCATGTTCAGCGTGGACGAGTTCCACCCCAGCGGCGCCGGCTACGCCGCCGCGGCGGCGGTCCTGCTCCCCTCGGTCGCCGACGCGCTCGGCGTCTGGCCGGCCCGCGCCGACCGCGGCCTGCGCTCGCTGCGCCGTGACACCGTGCGGCCGGTCGCCCGCGCCGCGGCACGCGCCGCCAACCGCCCCGGCACCGAGGTGCAGGCGGCCGAGGTGGCCGGCTCCGAGACCGGCCCGCGCGGCCCGTGGGCGCTGCTGCGCCGCCGCCGCCCCACCGGGGTGCCGACCCCCGAGCAGGCCGAGCACGCCGAGACGGAGGCCGCGACCCCGGTCGCCGGCTGACGACGTGACCCGGGCCACACCCGTGGCCTGCTCGCGCACACCGGGACTCCCCGCCGCCCGGCCGGGGTAGTTTCCGAGGTGACCGACGTCCGGCGATCCGCGTCGGACCCCCCTCATCGTGGAGGTTCCCATGCCCGAAGCCGTCATCGTCGCGACCGCGCGCTCGCCCATCGGCCGCGCCTTCAAGGGCTCGCTCAAGGACATGCGGCCCGACGACCTGGCCGCCGCCGTCGTCCGCGCCGCCCTCGACAAGGTGCCCGCCCTCGACCCCACCGACATCGACGACCTGATGCTCGGCTGCGGCCTCCCCGGCGGCGAGCAGGGCTACAACATGGGCCGCGTGGTCAGCGTGCTGCTGGGCATGGACCACCTGCCCGGCACGACGATCACCCGCTACTGCTCCTCGTCGCTGCAGACCACCCGCATGGCGCTGCACGCCATCAAGGCCGGCGAGGGCGACGTCTTCATCTCCGCCGGTGTGGAGACCGTCTCCCGGTTCGTGAAGGGCAACAGCGACGCGATCCCGGACACGAAGAACCCGGTGTTCGCCGACGCCGAGGCCCGCGTGGCCAAGGTGGCCGAGAGCGGCGCCGACTCCTGGACCGACCCGCGGGAGAACGGCGACACCCCCGACGTCTACATCGCGATGGGGCAGACCGCCGAGAACCTGGCGCTGCTCAAGGGCGTCACCCGCGAGGAGATGGACGAGTTCGCCGTCCGCAGCCAGAACCTCGCCGTGGAGTCGATCGACAACGGCTTCTGGGAGCGGGAGATCGTCCCGATCACGCTGCCCGACGGCACCGTCGTCAGCACGGACGACGGCCCGCGGCGGGGCACGAACCTGGAGGGCCTCTCCGGCCTCAAGCCGGTCTTCCGCCCCGACGGCCGGGTCACCGCCGGCAACGCCTGCCCGCTCAACGACGGCGCCTCCGCCGTGGTCGTCATGAGCGACACCAAGGCCGCCGAGCTGGGCCTCACCCCGCTGGCCCGCGTCGTCTCCACCGCGGTCACCGGCCTCTCGCCGGAGATCATGGGCTACGGCCCGGTGGACGCCTCCCGCCTGGCCCTGAAGCGGGCCGGCATGACCATCGACGACATCGACCTGGTCGAGATCAACGAGGCCTTCGCCGCGCAGGTCATCCCCAGCTACCGCGACCTGAACATCCCGATCGACAAGCTGAACGTGCACGGTGGCGCCATCGCCGTCGGGCACCCCTTCGGCAGCACCGGCGCCCGGATCACCGGCACGCTGATCAACGGCCTGCAGACCAAGGACAAGACCTTCGGCCTGGAGACCATGTGCGTCGGTGGCGGCATGGGCATGGCGATGGTGCTCGAGCGCCTCAGCTGATCCCCGCTCCGGGGGCTGCCGTCGGCGGCAGCCCCCGGACACGACAGTGGCCCGGCCCCCTCGCGGGGACCGGGCCACTGTCGTGTGTGGACGAGGTCAGTCGTCCTGGAGGTAGCTGAGCAGTCGCAGGATCTCGATGTACAGCCAGATGACGGTCACGAGCAGACCGAAGGCGATGTACCAGGCGAACTTGGCCGGCGCCCCACGACGGATGGCCTCGTCGGCCATGTCGAAGTCGAGCAGCAGGAAGAACGCCGCCACACCGATCACCAGCAGGCTGAAGCCGATCGCCAGCGGACCGCCGGAGCGCAGGCCCAGGCCGTCGCCGCCACCGATCCAGGCGGCCACGAAGTTGGCCACCATGAGGACCAGGACACCGATACCGGCGGCCATGACCCAGCGGGTCAGCTTGGGGGTGACCCGGATGGCGCCGGTCTTGTAGACCACCAGCATGCCGGCGAAGACACCGAAGGTGCCGATCAGCGCCTGCATGACGATGCCCGGGTAGACGTCGTTGAACGCCTCGCTGATCGTGCCGAGGGCGACACCGTAGAGCCCGCCGTAGGCCAGCGTCGCGGCCGGGTTGGCGATCTGCTTGAAGGCGATCACCAGGCCCAGCACGAAGGCGACCAGCACGGCCGGGATCGCCAGCCCCCACGCAGCCTGACCGGGCATCGCCCAGGTGGCGGCGGCGGAGACCACGGTGACCAGGAACGCCAGGCCCGTCTTGGTGACGACGTCGTCCATCGTCATGTACCGCGTGTCCGCGGTCGTCCCGTACGGGGACGGTGCGGTGTACGCGTCCTGCTGCGGCGCCGGGGCGCCGTACTGCGTCGGGGCCCCGTACTGGGGCGCGCCGTACTGGGACGTGTTGCCCCAGCCGGCCTGCTGCTGGCCGGGGCCCGCGTTCCCGAACCCACGGCTGAACGCCGGGTTCCTACTGGCCATCGTCATCTCCTCGAGGTGACTCGTCGGTCGTGGAGCCAACCTCCTGCACTCCACTCGGTCAGGTCAACGCCCGACACGCCCGAAGCGTTCCAGGACGCCGGGAGATCCCCCGCCCGGGTGTCCTGGGTCACGCCGGCGGTGGGCGGTGCGGTGCCCCCGGTCGGGTTCGAACCGACGCTGGGACCCTTTTAAGGGGCCTGCCTCTGCCGATTGGGCTACGGGGGCGCGGTGCGCACGCTAGCGGGCCGGGGACGACCCCCGGGACCTCACCCGGCGGTCGCAGCCAGTTCCGTCGCCCGGGTCAGGATGGCGTCGAGCATCGGTTCGGTGAGCTTGCCGGTGAAGGTGTTCTGCTGGCTCACGTGGTAGCTGCCCAGCAGCGTCAGCGGGCCTCGGGGCCCGGTCAGCTCCACCTCGACGCCGTGGCCGAACGCCGGCCGCGGCCGGGGCAGCGCGTACCCGGCGGCGGCGAGCACCGGCCACAGAGCCGTCCAGCCGAAGCCCCCGAGGACGACGACCACCCGGAGCCGGGGCAGCAGCTCCAGCTCACGGGCCAGCCACGGCGAGCAGGTGTCGCGCTCCGCCGGCGTGGGGGCGTTCGCCGGGGGCGCGCAGCGCACCGCGGCGGCCACCCGGACGTCGGTCAGCTCGAGCCCGTCCCCGAGGTGCGTGGAGGTGGGCTGGTTCGCCAGCCCCGCCCGCCAGAGCGCGGCGAAGATCCAGTCGCCGCTGCGGTCACCGGTGAACACCCGGCCGGTGCGGTTGCCGCCGTGGGCGGCCGGCGCCAACCCGACGACGGCGATCCGGGAGTCCGCCGGGCCGAGCCCGGGCACCGGGCGGCCCCAGTAGTCCTCGTCGCGGAACGAGGCCCGCTTGACCTGCGCGACCTCCTCGCGCCACGCGACCAGCCGGGGGCAGGCGTAGCAGCCGGAGATGCGCTGGTCGAGCACGGCGAGGTCGCGGACCGCCCGGGCGCCGCGGACCACGCCCGCCGGTGTGCGGGTGACCGGGAAGCCGTCGGCGTCGAGTGCCATGCGGAGCCGCTCAGCCGCGGGCGAGGCGCAGCGCGATGCCGTCGAGGATGTCGTGCTCGCTGACGGTGACCTCGGGCAGGCCGAACTCGTCCATGAGCACGCGCAGGACCAGCGCACCCGCCCCGATGACGTCGACCCGGCCGGGGTGCATGACCGGCGACGCCGCGCGCTGCGCCCGGGTGGCCGCCAGCAGCCCGGCGGTGACCCGCCGGACGTCGTCGACCGGGATCCGGGAGCCGTGGATGGCGTCGGAGTCGTAGGTGGGCAGGTCGAGCGCGAGCGCGGCCACGGTGGTCACCGACCCGGCCAGCCCGACCAGGGTGGCGGCCCGGCCCACGGGCACCTCGGCGGTCACGTCGGCCAGCGCGGCCCGGATGTCCCGCTCGGCGAGCGCGATCTGCTCGGGCGTCGGCGGGTCGTCGTGCAGGTGGCGCTCGGTGAGCCGGACGCAGCCGATGTCCACCGACCGCGCGGCGAGCACGCCGTCGGCGTCGCCCAGGACGAACTCGGTCGAGCCGCCGCCGATGTCGACCACCAGGTAGGGCGGGCGGGGCGGCTGCAGGCCGTGCGCCGCCGCCGCGGCGGCGACCGAACCGGTGGCGCCGAGGAACGACAGCTCGGCCTCCTCGCGGCCGGTCACCACGTCGGGCGTGCGGCCCAGCGTGGCCCGGACCATGTCCTCGAAGTCGGCGCGGTTCGCCGCGTCCCGGGTGGCGCTGGTGGCCACCATCCGGACGTCGGTGGCGCCCAGCTCGCGGGCCGCCGCCGCGTACTCGGCCAGGACCAGCCGGGTGCGCTCAATCGCCTCCGGTGCGAGCCGGCCGGTGGCGTCCACGCCCTGGCCGAGCCGCACCACCTCCATCCGGCGGAGCAGGTCGGTGTGCCCACCCTCGGCGGGCACGTCGGCCACCAGCAGGCGGATGGAGTTGGTGCCGCAGTCGATCGCCGCGACCCGGGTCACGCGTCGTCCTCGGGGCCAGAGCTCTCGGAGGATGGGCCCTCCGGGAGTGCGCAGCGGCCCTTGGCCCACCACTCCCCCATGCCCTCGACGGCGCGGTCACCGATCGGGTTCACCCCGGGGCCGGCGGCCAGCGCGTGCCCGGCGAGGGCGTGCAGGCACTTGACCCGGTCGGGCATGCCGCCGGCGGTGGCGCGGGTGGGCAGCACGTCACGGGCGTCCCGGGTCGCCAGGTACGACTCGTGCGCCGCCCGGTACCCCTCGGCCAGCGCGGGGTCGGTGGCCAGCTCGTCCTGCCACTCCCGCATCCGGCCGGCGGACTCCAGCCGGCTCGCGGCGGCCGAGGCCCGCGGGCAGGTCAGGTAGTAGAGCGTCGGGAACGGTGTCCCGTCCTCCAGCCGCGGCGAGGTCTCGACCACGTCGGGCTGGCCGCACGGGCAGCGGTGCGCCACACCCACCAGCGCTCTCGGCGGCCGGCCGAGCTGCCGCGCGACGACGTCCCGGTCCTCCGGGGTGACCGGCTCGCTCACTCCCCCGCACCTCCCGTGCCCGTCTCGTCGGTCCCGTCCCCGCCGTCGGCCTCTTCCACCGACCGCATCAGCCCCTCGTACCAGGACAACGGCTCGGGCTGCACCGCGGCGGCGGCCAGGGTGCCGGCGTCGCCCTCGACGGCCTCACCGTCGACGACGATCACCAGCCGGTCACCGGGGAGCACGTAGGACAGCCGCTCCCGCGCCTGCCGCTGCGCGTAGGCCGGGTCGGACTGCCGCTCCAGCTCGCCCTCCAGGTCGGCTGCCCGCTGGTCGAGCGCCTCCCCCTCGGCCGCGAGCCGGGTGAGCTCCGCCTGTCCGGCCAGATACTGCCGCAGGGGGCCGGCCAGGGTGAGCGCCAGCAGCAGCACCAGCCCGACCAGGACGACCGCGCGGCCGGTGAACAGCGGCCGGCGACGGACCGCCGGAGCGGCGGCCGCGCGCCGCTCCGGACGGCGGTTGGGACGCCGCTGCCCGGGCCGGCTGGACGCGCCCGACCGCAGCCCGGTGCGCACCGGCCGGGTGTGCTGCACCCGCGGCACCCGGCCGGTCGTCCGTCGTCCGTCGGCCGGGGGGCCGCCCCGCCGGCCACGAACGCTGCTCATCGGTCCCAGCTCAGCCGTTCAGCCGGGGGAACGCCCCCGCACCGGCGTAGCGGGCGGCGTCGTCCAGCTCCTCCTCCAGGCGCAGCAGCTGGTTGTACTTGGCCACGCGCTCGCTGCGCGCCGGGGCACCGGTCTTGATCTGCCCGCAGTCGGTGGCGACGGCGAGGTCGGCGATCGTGGTGTCCTCGGTCTCGCCCGAGCGGTGGCTCATCATGCAGCGGTAGCCGCTGCGGTGGGCCAGGTTGACCGCGTCGAGGGTCTCGGTGAGCGTGCCGATCTGGTTCACCTTCACCAGCAGCGCGTTGGCCGCACCGCGGGCGATGCCGTCGGCCAGCCGCGTCGGGTTGGTGACGAAGAGGTCGTCGCCCACGATCTGCACCCGGTCGCCGAGCGCGGCGGTCATCGCGATCCAGCCGTCCCAGTCCTCCTCGTCGAGCGGGTCCTCGATGGAGACGATCGGGTAGGCGTCCACCAGGCCCCGGTAGTAGTCCACCAGGTACTCCGCCGAGCGGGACTGGCCCTCGAAGTCGTAGCCGCCGTCGGTGTGGAACTCGGTCGCGGCGACGTCGAGGGCGAAGGCGATGTCGGCGCCGAGGGTGTAGCCGGCCTTCTCCACCGCCTCGGCGATGAGGTCGAGGGCGTCCCGGTTGCTGGGGAGGTCGGGGGCGAATCCGCCCTCGTCGCCGAGGCCGGTGGCCAGGCCCCGGCCCTTCAGGACGGCCTTGAGCGCGTGGTAGGTCTCGGTGCCCATGGCGAGCGCCTCGGCGAAGGTGCCGGCGCCGATCGGGGCGATCATGAACTCCTGGACGTCGACGTTGCTGTCGGCGTGGGCGCCACCGTTGAGGATGTTCATCATCGGCACGGGCAGCAGGTGCGCCGACGGTCCACCGACGTAGCGGAACAGCGGGAGGCCGGCGGAGTCGGCGGCGGCGCGCGCGACGGCCAGGCTCACGCCGAGGATGGCGTTCGCGCCCAGGCGGGACTTGTCCGGGGTGCCGTCGAGGTCGAGCAGGCGCTGGTCGATCAGCCGCTGCTCGCTGGCCTCGTAGCCGACCAGCTCCGGGCCGATGACGTCGAGGACGCCGTCGACGGCCTTGGTCACGCCCTTGCCGCCGTACCGCTCACCCCCGTCCCGCAGCTCGACCGCCTCGAAGGCGCCCGTGGACGCGCCGCTGGGCACGGCGGCCCGGGCGATCGTCCCGTCGTCGAGGGCGACCTCGACCTCCACGGTGGGGTTTCCGCGCGAGTCCAGGATCTCCCGCGCGCCTACGGCATCGATGCTCGGCACGGGGGCAGCCTAACCAGCTGCGCCAGGCGACCTCAGCTGCCGCGCGCCGGGTGGTGCTCGTCCGGGGGTCCGGGCGTCGTGTCGCGGTCGGCGACCTCCTCCTGGCTGGGCCCGGCGAACGCCCGCGAACGCTCCCGTGCCTCGGTGCTGCCGGTGAACAGCGAGCTGTCCGTCACCGACGGCGCCGCTGCCCGCCGGTCCGCCCGGCCGGCCGCCGGGGCGGCGGGGGTGCCCTCGACGCGCACCCGCGGCAGCCCTGCGGGGTGCTCCCGCTGCAGCCAGCCGACCAGCTGCTCGCGCACGTGGCAGCGCAGGTCGAACAGCGTCCCGGCGTCCTGGGCGCTGACCAGCACCCGCGCCCGCACCACCGAGCCGACCGCGTCGGTCACCTGCAGCACGCCCACCCGGCCGTCCCAGAGCTCCGGGCCCCGGTCGCCCTCGTCCTCCAGCAGTCGGTGCAGCTCGGTGCGCATCTCGTCGAAGGGCACCGTCCAGTCCACGTCCAGCTCCACCGAGCCGAGGACTGCGGACTCCTTGCGGGTCCAGTTCTCGAACGGGGTCGTGGTGAAGTAGGTGGAGGGCAGGACCAGCCGGCGGTCGTCCCAGATGTGCACGACGACGTAGGTCAGCGTGATCTCCTCGATCCGCCCCCACTCGTCCTCGACCACCACGACGTCGTCCACCCGGATGGCATCGGTGAAGGCCAGCTGCAGCCCGGCGAAGACGTTGGCCAGCGAGGTCTGCGCGGCCAGACCGGCGACGATCGAGATGACCCCCGCGCTGGCCAGGATGCCGGCGCCGGCGGCCCGGGCGGTGGGGAAGGTCAGGAGCATCGCGGCCACCGTCAGGATGGCGACCAGCACGATCGCCAGCCGGCGCAGCAGTCCGATCTGCGTCCGGACCCGGCGGGCGTGCCGGTTGTCGACGACGTCGACGTCGTACCGGGCCAGCGCCATGTCCGCGACCACCTGCACCGCGACCACCACCAGCCAGCCGACGGTCGCGATCAGCGCCAGCCCGAGGACCCGCACGACCGGGTCCCGCCAGTCACCGACCTCCGGTGCCGCGTCGAGCACCACGGTGACGGCGATGAGCACCAGCAGGGTGCGCAGCGGTGTCCGGCCGCGCCGGGACAGATCGGCGGCGACCACGGAGGTGCGGGCCAGCCGGCGCACCAGGACCCCGATCAGCACACCGACCAGCCAGGCGCCGAGAGCGGCGGCGGCCAGCAGGGCGAACAGCTGCCAGGTCTCCTCCGGGAGGACGTCCTCGACCTGCTCGACGGCGGCGCGGGCCTCGGTGGACGCGGGGGCGGGTGCGGACAGGGCGGCGCTCCTTCCTGCGGCGACGGGGGCGGTCGGTACCACCGGACAACGCTAGGTCCTGCCGGTCGGCCGGACACCCCCCGGCCGGGTGAGTCAGGCCCGGGCGCGCTCCTCCGCCTCGGCGTCCAGCTCGCCGGCGTACCGGCGGACCGCCTCGCGCAGCGCGTCCTCGGCGTCCCAGCCGCGGGCCTCGGCGGCCGCCACCACGGCGAGCAGCCGCTTGCCGAGCGCCTCGGGGCTGTCGACGGTCAGCTCCGCGGGCGCCGGTGTGGCCAGACCGGCCCGCCCGGCCCGGCGGACCAGGGCGGCGCCCCAGGACGCGGCCGGCTGCGACCGGGAGACGCCCTCGGTCGGCGAGCGGCGCTGCTTCTCCGCCTTCTTGATCTCGTCCCAGCCGGCCTCGACCTGCGCGACATCGCGCGGCCCGGCGTCGCCGAACACGTGCGGGTGCCGGCGGACCAGCTTGTCGACCAGGTCACCGGCCACGTCGTCGACGTCGAAGCGCCGCTCCTCCCCCGCCTCCGCGGCCACGCGGGCGTGAAAGACCACCTGCAGGAGGACGTCGCCGAGCTCCTCGCGCATCGCCACCGGGTCGTCGTCGACGATCGCGTCGTAGGCCTCGTGCGCCTCCTCGAGCAGGTAGCCGCGCAGCGAGGCGTGGGTCTGCTCGGCGTCCCACGGGCAGCCGCCCGGTGACCGCAGCCGGTCCATCACCGTGACGACGTCCAGCAGCCGCGCACCGGGCGGCTCGGGCGCCCCGACCACCGCCGGGACGTCGGGGAAGGCGGCCGCCTCGTCCGGCGACGCCAGGCAGACGACGGAGTCCGCCCGGGTGGCCGCGGCCGCGGCGCCGGGCAGCTCCTCCACCGCCACCCCGGCCGCCCGGAGCATCGCTGCCTCCGCGCCGGCGCCGGGCAGCGCGACGACCGCACGGTCGCCGGACACCGCGTGCCAGCCGGCCGCGCCGAGGAGTGCGGGCAGGCGGGGGTTGACGGTGACGACCAGGGCGACGGGCACCCGGTCAGTCTGCCGAAGCCGCTTCCGGCTCGTCCCCCAGGATGTCGACGACCCCGCCGTCTGCCGGCAGCAGCCGGCCCTCCTCGAGGACGCCGTAGCGCGGGTTGACCGTCGGATCGAGGTCGGCCCGGACCTCGTCGAGCAGCGGCTGCACGGCCTCCTCCACCGCCTCGGCGGCCTCCTCCTCGAGCTGCGGCCGGAGCTCCTCGAACGTCGGGTAGACCGTGCCGGTGCGCAGCGCGACGACGATCCCCCCGGTCTCGGGTACCGGCACCGCGACCGCCGTCCCCGGCTCCGCCGTGGTGAGCGGACCGGCCAGCACGGGCGGCAGCTCCGCGGGAGCCGCGCGGTCGAGAGCGGGCTGCGTGTACGGGCCGGCGAACCGGGCGGCCACCTCGGCGTAGCGGGCCGGATCGGCCGTCAGCTCCGCGGCCACCGCGTCGGCCGTGGCCTGGTCGGGCACCGTGACGTAGCCGAACTCGACCTGGCCGAGCTCCTCCCGGACCTCCTCGTACCGGGCCCGCAGCGCGCGTTCGTCGAGGGCGGCCACGTCCCCCTCCGCCTCGGCGAGCTCGAGGCGCAGCAGCTGCTGGCGCACGCTCTCGCGCACGTCGGCCCGGCCGATGCCCTGCTGGGCGAGGCGGCCGTAGACCGCGTCGGGGTCGTCGCTGCCCAGCAGCTCCTCGATCCGGCGGGTGACCTCGGCCTCGGTGACCTGCACGCCGTACCGCTCGGCCGCGGCGTCGTGGACCTCCCCCTCGATGAGCAGCCCGAGCACCCGTCGGGTGAGCTCGTCCTCGCGACCGGCCGCGGCGGCGGCGACCTCCGGGTCGGCCAGCCGCTGGTCGACGGCCGACTCCAGCTCGCCGACCGCGATCTGCTCGTCCCCCACGTAGGCGGCGACGGAGGGGTCTGTCCGGCAGCCGGCCAGGGCGACGGCGGCCAGTGCGACGGCGGCACCGGCCCGGGCAGCGCGGGAGATCAGCACGCCGGGAGACTCCCACACGTGGTGTGACCTGCGCCGCACGCCGCCCCGCTCGCCGTCCTAGGACGCAGCGGCGACCACACGGCCGCCCTCCGCGCTCCGGTCCGCTCCTCGCTCGCTGGCGCTCGCTGCGATGCTCCCGCAGCTGTCAGGCGGCAACCACACAGCCGCCCTCCGCGCTCCGGTCCGCTCCTCGCTCGCTGGCGCTCGCTGCGATGCTCCCGCAGCTGTCAGGCGGCGACGGGCTGGTCGAGCACCGCCTTCAGCGTCGCGTGCAGGTTCTCGAGCAGGGCGACGTCGCGCAGCGGCGTCCGGCGGTCCGGGCCCACCGGCACCTTGAGCGAGATGGTCCGCACCGCGGCCTTGTACGAGGCGCCGTCGGCCAGCCGGGCCAGCCGCATCTGCTTGGACTCCGGCAGGTCGACCGGGCCGACCCGGATGTTCCGGCCCTGCAGCGTCACCTCGGTGATGCCGAGCGACCGCATGGCCACCCGGAAGCGGGCCACCGCGAGCAGGTTGAGCACCGGCGCCGGTGCGGCCCCGTACCGGTCGGTGAGCTCGTCGAGCACGGCCTGTGCCTGCTCGTCGTCGGAGATGGAGGCGACCTTGCGGTAGGCCTCCATGCGCAGCCGCTCGCCGGGCACGTAGTCGTGCGGCAGGTGCGCGTCCACCGGCAGGTCGACGCGGACCTCCACCGGCTCGGCGGGGGCCTCCTCGCCGGTCACCTGCGCCCGGTAGTCGGCCACCGCCTCGCCCACCAGCCGGACGTAGAGGTCGAACCCAACACCGGCGATGTGCCCGGACTGCTCGCCGCCGAGCAGGTTGCCCGAGCCGCGGATCTCCAGGTCCTTCATCGCCACCGCCATGCCCGCCCCGAGGTCGGTGTTGTTGGCGATGGTGGTCAGCCGGTCGACCGAGGTCTCGGTGAGCGTGCGGGTCGGGTCGTAGGTGAAGTAGGCGTAGGCCCGCTCCCGGCCCCGGCCGACGCGGCCACGGATCTGGTGCAGCTGCGAGAGGCCGAAGGTGTCGGCGCGGTCGACGATCAGGGTGTTGGCGTTCGGGATGTCCAGGCCGGACTCGACGATCGTCGTCGCGACCAGGACGTCGTACTCCTTTTCCCAGAAGCCCACCATGATCCGCTCGAGCTCGTGCTCCTTCATCTGCCCGTGCCCGACGGCGATCCGGGCCTCGGGCACCAGGGAGCGGATCTTCGCCGCGGCCTTGTCGATCGACTGCACCCGGTTGTGGATGACGAAGACCTGCCCGTCGCGCAGCAGCTCGCGGCGGATCGCCGCGGCCATCTGCTTGTCGGCCCAGGCGCCCACGTAGGTGAGCACCGGGTGCCGCTCCTCGGGCGGGGTGAGGATCGTCGACATCTCGCGGATGCCGGTGAGGCTCATCTCCAGGGTCCGCGGGATCGGGGTGGCGGACATCGACAGCACGTCGACCGCCGTCCGCATCGTCTTCAGGTACTCCTTGTGCTCGACGCCGAAGCGCTGCTCCTCGTCGACGATGACCAGGCCGAGGTCCTTCCACCGGGTGGTGGGCTGGAGCAGCCGGTGGGTGCCGACCAGGATGTCGATCTCCCCGGCGGCCAGCTGCCGCAGGATCTCGGTGGTCTCCTTGTCCGACTGGAACCGGGAGAGCACCTTCACCGTCACCGGGAACTGCGCGACCCGCTCGGAGAAGGTCTTGAAGTGCTGGTTGGCCAGCAGCGTCGTCGGCACCAGGACGGCGACCTGCTTGCCGTCCTGCACCGCCTTGAAGGCGGCCCGGATGGCGATCTCGGTCTTCCCGTAGCCGACGTCGCCGCAGATGATCCGGTCCATCGGCACCGTCTGCTGCATGTCGGCCTTGACCTCGTCGATCGCGGCCAGCTGGTCGGGCGTCTCCTGGAACGGGAAGGCGTCCTCGAGCTCGCGCTGCCACACGGTGTCCGGCCCGAAGGCGTGGCCCTGGGTGGCCATCCGCGCGGAGTACAGCCGGATCAGCTCGCCGGCGATCTGCTTGACCGCCCGGCGGGCCGAGCTCTTGGTCTTCTGCCAGTCGGCGCCGCCGAGCTTGGACAGCGCGGGCGCCTCGCCGCCGACGTAGCGGGTGAGCTGGTCGAGCGCGTCGGTCGGCACGAACAGCCGGTCCGGCGGCTGGTTCCGCCGCGAGGGGGCGTACTCGACGATCAGGTAGTCGCGCTGCCCGCCGTTGACGGTGCGGCTGATCATCTCGATGTACCGGCCGACGCCGTGCTGCTCGTGGACGACGAGGTCGCCGGGCTGCAGCTGCACCAGGTCGACGGCGTTGCGCCGGCGGGCCGGCATCTTCACCGCGTCGCGCATCGAGGTGCCGCGCTGCCCGGTGAGGTCGTGCTCGGTGAGCAGCGCCAGGCCGACGCCCGGGAAGGCGAACCCGGTCTCCAGGTTGCCCTGGGTGACGTGGGTCAGCCCGGCGTCGGGCGCGCCGGCGACGTCCGGCACCAGCCGGACGCCGAGGTCGGCCTCGGTGAACTGGTCGGCGGCGCGCTGCGCGGGGCCGGGGCCGGGGAAGGTGACGACGACCCGCCAGCCGTCGCGGTGCCACCCGCGCATCCGCTCGACGGCGGCGCCCTGGTCGCCGTGGAACCGCTCGACGGGGCTTGCGTCGAGGGTGACCTGGTGCTCGTCGTCCTCGGCCTGCAGGGTGAAGGCCCCGGTGGTCCACCAGGGCAGCCCGCGGGTCCGGGCGGCGGTCTCCACGTCGGCGAGGTCGCGGAAGGACGACGCCCCGAGGTCCAGCGGGGCCTCCCCCGCCTCGGCCGCCGTCGCCCACGACGCGGCGAGGAACTCCTCGGCGGTGCGCACCAGGTCGGCGGCCCGGCTGCGCACCCGCTCGGGGTCGCAGACCAGCACGTGCGTGCCGGCGGGCACCAGGTCGGTGAGCAGCTGCATGGCGGCGTCCCCGATGAGGGCGGGGGTCAGCGACTCCATGCCCTCGACGGCGATGCCCTCGGCGAGCTTGCCCAGGACCTCGATCAGGCCGGGGTGCTCGACCGCGAGCGCGGCGGCGCGGGCGCGCACCTCGTCGGTGAGCAGCAGCTCCCGGCAGGGCGGTGCCCAGAGGCGGTCGGGACGCTCGTCCAGCGAGCGCTGGTCGGCGGCGGAGAAGTACCGCAGCTCGTCGACCTCGTCGCCCCAGAACTCCACCCGCACCGGGTGCGGCTCGGTCGGCGGGAAGACGTCGAGCAGCCCGCCGCGGACGGCGAACTCGCCGCGCTTCTCGACCAGCTCGACGCGGGTGTAGGCGGCGTCGGAGAGCGCCTGCGCGATGTCGTCGAGCTCGGCGGCGTCCCCGGGCTTGAGCTCGACCGGCGTCAGGTCGCCGAGGCCCGGCGACAGCGGCTGCAGGACGCTGCGGACCGGGGCGACCAGGACGTCGATCGTCCCGTTGGCGCCGGGGTGGGTGAGGTCGCGCAGCACCGCGAGCCGCCGGCCGACGGTGTCCGCCCGCGGGCTGAGGCGCTCGTGCGGCAGCGTCTCCCAGGCCGGGAAGACCTCGACCCGCCGGTCCGGCAGGAAGCAGCGCAGCAGGTCGGCGGCCGCGTCGGCGTCCCGCTCGCCGGCGGTGACGACCAGGACCGGCACCTGCGCCCCGCCCGGCGCGGCGAGCGCGGCGGCGACCAGCGGCTGCACCGGAGGCGGCGCGGTGACGGCGAGCTCGGCGCTCCCCGCGGCGGCGACCACGCGGGCCATCCCGGGATCGGTCAGGACGACGTCGAGCACGCCGCGCAGGGTCACGCTTCTTCTTCTCCCGGGGATCGGTCGGCCGCGCACGTGCCGCCGAGTGCGGCAGGGGCCGGAGCCCAGGTTAGTCCGCGCGGCGGCCGTCCGCCGGGGTCCGCCGGAGCAGGAACCGGGGCCGGTGCCCGACGGGTCCCGCGGGGCGTGCCGGAGGGGCGATCAGGAGGTGCGGGCGATCCGGCCCACGGGCTGCTCGGCATCGATGGCGGCCAGCGCCCTGCGCAGCACCGTGCTCGACGTGTGCATGGTGTACGGGAAGTAGTGCACCCGGACGCCGACCGCGGCGAAGTCTCGTTCGAGCTTGTCGCCCTTGGCGGTCCCGCGCCAGTCGTCGCCCTTGAAGATGACGTCGAAGCCGACCTCCCGCCAGGTGTCGACTTTGTCGGGCACGACCTCGGCGTGGACGTCGTCGACGAAGCGCAGGTTCCGCACGATCTCCATGCGCTCGGCCAGCGGGATCACCGGTGCGCGCCCCTTGGTCAGGAGCAGCATCTCGTCGGACACCACACCCACGATCAGCCGGTCGCAGTGCTCCGCCGCGTGCTTGAGGATGTTGAGGTGCCCGATGTGGAACAGGTCGTATGCGCCTGGCGCGTATCCGGTCACGGTCATGGGAACACCTCCGGTCCGTGGGATGGCCCGGCGGAGTTCTCCACCAGCCTTCACCCTCAGTCACCAGCACACCGATGCTTCGACTGGTCGACGAGCAGTCGCAGCAGGACGCTACGCCGCCGCGGTCACTGAGCGTCAGGATTCCGGGGAGGGATCACCCGATCGGGAGGGGTCGACGCCGGGTCGCAGGAGGGCCCGCACCAACTGGTCGACGGCTGCGCCGATCTGGCCCACCACGCGTGCGTGGACGGCAGCCGGCTGCAGGTAGGGGTCGTCGACCTCGAGCAGCTCCGGCAGCTGGACCTGCCCGCGACGGGCAGGCACCAGCCCGGGAAGCGCGGCCAGCCGTCCAGCCGGGTCGTCCGCGGTCCAGCCCGCGTCCGCGACCGCTCCGGCCAGTGCGGCCAGCTCCGGGAGCAGGAAGGTGCGCCGGACCGCCGCGGGCTCCAGTGCCACGACGGCGGAGCGGTGCCGCCGCGTCATGACCAGGACGACGTCGGCGGCCTGGATCTCACCGGCCGTCAGCTGCCGTGCGGTGAACGGCTCCGGCAGGGCGCCGGCCGCGCGGACCAGCTCCGCGATCGGTGGGTCGACCGGCTGACCCACGAGCGCGTGGGTGCCCGCACTGGCGACCGTGATGCCGGACCGCGCGCCGAGCCGGGCGGCGAGCAACCGCTCGGTGGCGGGTGACCGGCAGACGTTCCCGGTGCACACCGCGAGGACGTGGGTCCCGGCCCGGCCGGATGCGGGGCGGGGACGCCCGGGCACCGGTCGCGGGGGCTCAGCGACGCTCATCCACGGCCACCGGTGCGCGGCCCCGGGGCTGGACGGGCACCTCCGCCGCCACGCGCGCCGGCCGGTCCACGACCGGCCGGTCAGCGACCGGCCCGGCGGCGACCGGGCCCGGCACGGCACCCGTGCGCAACCGCGCCGCGAGGCGGGACCACCGGCCGGCGCCCGCAGGCCCGGTGTACGGGCCGTACCCGTACGTCGCGACCCCGGCGCCGCCGCGGAGCATGTTGAGCACCACGCCGACCAGCCGGGCCTCGACCTGGCGCAGCGCGTCCAGGCTCGCGGTCAGTTGCGCCCGCTGCAGCCGGCGGCCCGAGGCGACCAGGAGCACGCCGTCGGTGTGCGCGGAGAGCACCTGGGTGTCCGTGACGGGCAGGAGCGGCGCGCTGTCCCAGATCACCACGTCGTAGCGGTCCCGGACCTGGGCGGCCAACTCGGCCATGCCGGGCGAGGACAGCAGCTCCGCCGGGTTCGGCGGGATCTCGCCGGCCGTCAGCACGGCCAGTCCGGGCGCGCCCCACTCCTGGACGACGTCGTCGAAGGACGCCCGGCCGACCAGGACGGTCGACAGACCCGCCGCCCCCTCCAGGCCCAGCCGGTCGGCGACGGTGGGGCGACGCAGGTCGGCGTCCACGAGCAAGACCCGGTCGGTGGTCTCGCTCAGCGCGAGCGCGAGGTTCGTGGCGACGGTGGACTTGCCCTCGCCCGGGAGGGCGGAGGTGACGGCCAGCATCAGCGGCCGGCCACCGATCCGGAGGAACTGCGTCGCGGTGCGCAGCTGGCGGTACAGCTCTGCCTGCGGACTGCGCGGCAGCTGGTGCACGACCAGACCGCCGGCCGACGCCGGGTGGAGGGGCAGCTGGGCCAGGACCGGTGCGTCGGTCAGGGGACGGACGTCGTCCGCCGACCGCACCCGGGTGTCGAGCGCTTCCCGCAGCAGCGCGATCAGCACACCCAGGACCATCCCCAGCAGGGCTCCGACGACCAGGTTCAGCCGGGTGTTCGGCGAGGTCTGGTACCTCGGCTCCACGGCCGGTGCGACCACGGAGCTGCGGACCGTGGCGTTCCCCTGCGTGTCGACCGGCGCGAGGTCGTCGACCGCCTGGGTCAGGTGCTCCGCGACCGCGTTCGCGATCTCCGCCGCCTGCGCGGCGGAGGTGCTCGACACCTGGATCTCGAGGACGACCGTGTCGTTCGGCGTGGTCACCCGGATCTGCCGGGCGAGGTCCCGCAGGTCGGTCCCCAGCTCGAGGTCCTCGATGACCGGGCGCAGCACGGCTGCCGTGGTGGCCAGCGCCGCGTACGAGGCCATCTGGTTCTGGGTGAAGTTCGAGCCCTGCGCCAGCTCGTTGGCGTTGTTGCCGGACTGCAGCGAGAAGAACAGGCTCGCCGACGCGCTGTAGACCGGCGTCGCGGCGAGGCTCAGACCCAGGCTCGCGCCGAGGCAGACCGCCCCGACGACGACCACGGTCAGCCATCGCCGGACCAGGACGTCCAGGTATCCGCGCAGATTCACACTCGCCCCCCTGCCACCCGGGAGTCGAGCGGCTCTTGCTGGGACGAGGCTATCCGGGGAACGCCCAGCTCAGACCCCGAGTCATCCGTTGTGGGGAGGGGCCGGGGCAGGTCCGCGGGCGGCGTCGCAGGGCCCGGCGAGCGCGCCGCCTGCGCCCACACGGCCAGGCCGCCGACGAACCACACCAGGGTCGCGTACTGCGTGATCAGGGCGACCGTGGCCAGTGCCGGCACCTGGGCGACGATCGCGATGGTCGGCGGGGACGCCCGGCGGAGCATCACGGCGACCACCGCGGAGGCCAGCAGGACGAGGACGACCAGGAGCGGCAGCCACCCGTAGGTCAGCCCGTGCAGGATGAGCGCGCTGTCGATCGAGCCGAAGGAGTCGAAGCGCACCGACCCGTCGGCACCCCGCGAGAAGGCCGACGAGAAGCCCAGCACGTCGATCTCGCCCACGAGGGCGAGCAGGTCGGCCCGGTAGGCGGCGCTGTTCGTGGCCTCGTCCCCGGCGGCGAGGAACACCCGGCTCAGCAACGGCGCGGCGACCGCGAGGACCGCCGCGCCGGCCCCCACCAGGAGGACCCGCAGCCGGACGGTCAGCTCCCGCGCCACCAGCACCGAGAGCGCCACCCCGAACACGGCGGTGACCAGGCCGATGCGGCTGTAGGTCACGACCACCGCGCCGAGCATCAGCGCGGCGGCGGTCACCCGCACCCACGCCCGCACGGGGGCGGCCAGGACCAGCGGGAGGGCCAGGGCCAGGCTCGCCCCCAGGGCGATGGAGTGACCGAACGCCCCCTCGGCGCGGGCCACGCCGCCCCGGATCTGGATCCCGTCCCACAGCGCGCGCAGACCGGGTGAACCGGGGAACGACAGGAAGGGGTTGGTGCCGGTCAGGTTCTCGGCGAGCGTGGTGGCGGCGAGCAACGAGAACACCACGAGCACGAGGCGCAGCAACCGGTCCCACCCGACCAGCGAGGGCAGCAGGCGACCCACGAGGTACGCGCCCAGGTACTGCACCGCGGCCACGACCACGCTGGACAGCGTCGCCGCACCCACCGCGAGCGGGGCCAGGCAACCGACCACGAGGAGGACGACCAGCAGGTCGACGACGGTCACCCGGCCGCCTGCCCGCCGGATCCCCGGCACGGCGACGGCGAGCACGAGCAGGCCGGCGAGCACCTGGGGCTGGAGGTACACCCCCACGGAGACGCCGCCCCAGATGGGCACGAAGCACATGACGCCGAGGTAGCCGACCGCGAGCAGGATCGGCCGGCGCCGGCCGAGCACCAGCAGCAGACCGGCCACCGCGAGGGCCAGCGCAGCCAGCAGGAGCCGGTCGGCGGTCGGGCCGCTCACCGCCGTGAGGAGGCCGCTCATCGGACCGCCGGCGCGCGGGTGACGGCCTGCCGGCCGAGGCCGAGCACGGTGCGCACGTCGCGGCGCACGGGCGCGAGGACGACGTACAGCAGCGCGACGGCGAGCGCCCCGGCGGCCACCCCGGCCGCCAGACCCACCCAGGGCGAGGACTCCGCCACCGCAGCGGCGGCCAGCCGGGAGGCGGTCGCGACCACGACGAAGACGCCCAGCACGCGCGCCGCGCTGCCGACCAGGGGACGCATCGGCAGCGCCGTCGACCGGGAGAGCCACCAGAAGGACAGCGGCCAGGTGAGGAGCGGCGCCAGCGCGTAGCCGGCGGCGACCCCCACGACGCCCCAGGAGCTGCCGACCAGGACGCAGGCGATCTTCACCGTGGCCTGGATCAGCGAGTACCGGAGCAGCGCGCCGGTCAGGCCGCACGCCACGTACACCCAGTAGTTCGCGAGGCCGAGGGTCTGCACCGCTCCGGCGACCGCGAGCAGCGCCAGCAGGGGCGCGGCCTCCTGCCAGGTGTCCCCGAGCAGCGCCGACACCAGCTGGGGGGCGGTGCCCACCACGAGGCCGAGGCCGGCGACGAGGGTGTACCCCAGCGCCAGCTGGCCCTGCCCGACGTAGCGGGTGAGCCGCCGCGCCTCGTCCTGCACCGCCGCGAGCACCGGCAGCGCCACCTGGGTGATGGGGGCGCGGACCTGCGTCAGCGGGGTCATGAGCAGCTGGAACGCCCGGTTGTAGAGACCGAGGGCACCCGCTCCGAACCGTGCCCCGATGACCACCGAGTCGGCGTTGTTCGCCACGTAGCCGATCACCTGCGTGCCGACCATGTGCCAGCCGAAGCGGAGCAGCCCGCCCATCTCGGCGCCCCGGGACGGCAGGCGGGGACGCCAGCGGCCGCCGATCACGACGAGGACGAGCATCACGCCGTACTGGCCGAGCTGCTGGACGACGAGGGCCCAGTAGCCGGCGCCGGCCAGCGCCGCCCCCAGCGCCAGAGCCAGGCCGACGACGGCCGCGACGACGTCGGCGACCGCCAGCCGGCCGAAGAGCAGCCGGCGGGTGAGGTCCGCCCGGTACTGCGTGGCCAGGCCGCTGAGCAGGAAGGTGAGTGCCAGGGCCTGCCCGATGCCCACCAGCTCCGGCTGCCCGTACAGCGCGGCGAGGACCGGAGCCAGGCAGAAGGCGACCACCGCCAGGCCCAGGCCCAGGGCCGCGTTGATCCAGAACAGGTTCGCCCGCTGCCGCTCGGTCAGCGTGCGGGCCTGCACGGCGGCGGTGGACAACCCCAGGTCGCGGAAGATGTCCGCGACGCCGATGACCGCGGTCACCATGGCGATCAGCCCGTAGTCCCCCGGGGACAGGATGCGGGACAGCAGCACCACCGACAGGACCTGCACCAGGATCTTGACGCCCTGCCCGGCGACGGTCACGGCCGCGCCCCGCGCCCCGCGGCCGCCGAGGCCCCGCCCTGCGACCGGCTGCGCCGAGCCCGGCTCGACCGGCCCCGGTACCGCCTGCGGACCAGCGGGACCCAGGGTCCCGGTCACCGCAGCGCGTGCAGCGCGGCGGCGGCCGGCTCCAGCATCGCGGCGGCCCGCTCCCGCAGGTCCGAGACCTGAGCGGCCAGGGCAGGCGCCCGGTCGATGAGCGCCAGCGCGTCCTGCGCCGGCGTGGCGGCCGACCGCAGGTCCACCTGAGCGGTCCAGCCGAGGTCGGCGAGCAGCGGCTCGAACTTGCGCGAGTAGCTCAGCGGGATCGCGGGGGTGCCGACGGAGAGGGCGTTCAGGCAGGCGTGCATGCGGGAGCCGAGCACGAGCTCCGCGTCGGCGACCACGTCGCGGACCTCGGCGAGGGAGCCGGGCACGACCACCTCGACGTCGCCCCCCACCTCGGCGGCGAACGCCCGGACGGCGGCGACGTCGTTGTCCGGTGACGGCCCGTCCAGCACGTGGGCGAGCAGCGTGACCCTCCGGTCACGGGCCTGCAGCCCGGCGTACAGCTCGCGGACCGCGGCCCGGTACGTCCGGGGGTCGACGTGCGGGCTGCCGTTCCAGAGCAGCCCCGAGACGTTGAGGACGACGTCGCGACCGCCGGTACGCGGGGGCGTGGGCAGGGCGAAGACGACGTCGGTCGTGCGGACGTCCACCCGCCGGCCCAGCTCCTCGGCGCAGCCGGCGCTGCTGCCGTCGCGCGCCATGACCCGCGCCGCGGTGCGCATGCTGCGCCGCGCGATCAGCTCGCCGCGCCGGGACCGGAACGGCCCGATGGTCTGCGGACCGAGGACCAGCGGGACGCCGGACCGGTGGACGAACTCGCCGAGGGCGCTCATCGCCACGAGGCGGTCGAGGCCGTAGATGTCGGCGAAACTGTCGCCCGAGCGCGTGTCGACCACGAGGTCGAACGACCGTGCCCAGTTCCGCACCCCGTGCCGCCGGGTCACCCAGTCGTCCAGCAGGACCCGGGGCGAACCGACGCGGGCCGGCGCCGTCCGCGAACCGTAGTTCTGGAACTCCACGACGGCGTCCGGCCACACGGAACGGACCAGTGCGGCGGTGCCCTCGGCCAGTGCCCGGACGCCCAGGTTGGGCGACGTATCGTCGGCCCAGAGGACCAGGACGCGCATGCACACTCCCGGGTGGCGGTCGGTACCCGGACCGGCGG
Source organism: Blastococcus sp. SYSU DS0619 (assembly GCF_054051035.1). Lineage (NCBI taxonomy): Bacteria > Bacillati > Actinomycetota > Actinomycetes > Geodermatophilales > Geodermatophilaceae > Blastococcus > Blastococcus sp. SYSU DS0619. Next base: position 114,359 of record NZ_JBJHAM010000002.1, read on the forward strand.
TCCGGCAGGATCAGGTCCTCATCCTGCGGCCGCCCCGGCCGTGACAGGTAGGACGAAGCCCCCGGCCTAACCCCGGGGAGTGACGGGAGTTCCGTGACCGTTCCCCGGGCGAGGCGGCCCTTCGTCGTCCTCCAGTCCTTCCCCGCTCCCCGGCCGACGACCAATCCCTACGTCGTCCTGCTGGGCCGGAGCCTGGCCGCTCTGCCGGACGTCGAGCTGCGCACCTTCTCCCGGCGCCGGGCCCTGCTGGGGCGGATCGACGTGTTCCACGCGCACTGGCCGGAGATCCTGGTCGACGGCCGGACCGGACCGAGGCGCGCCGCCCGGCAGCTGTTCTTCGTCCTCCTCCTGCTCCGGCTCGCGGTCACCCGCACGCCCTGGGTGCGGACCATCCACAACCCGGAGCTGCCCCGCGGGCTCTCCCGGCTGCAGGAGGCCCTGCTCCGGCTCGCCGAACGCCGGACCACGCTGTGGATCCGGCTGAACACCGACACCCCGCTGCCAGCCGGAGCCGCGGACGAGCTGATCCCCCACGGGCACTACCGCGACTGGTTCACCGCCCAGCCCCGGCACACCCCGGTCCCCGGACGGCTCGCCTTCGCCGGGCAGATCCGGGGGTACAAGGGCGTCGAGCAGCTGATCGAGGCGTTCCGCGGCACGGCCGCGGAGGCCCCGGATGCGGAGCTGGTCGTGGCCGGCCGGCCGACCAGCGACGAGCTGGCCGAGCGCATCCGGGCGCTGTCGGACGGCGACCCGCGGATCACCCTCGACCTGCGCTTCCTGCCCGACGACGACCTGGTGGCCACGATCACCGGCGCGGAGCTGGTCGTGCTCCCCTACCCCGAGATGCACAACTCGGGCGGCGTGCTGGCCGCGCTCTCCCTCGACCGGCCCGTCCTGGTGCCCGGCAACGAGGTGAACCGCGCACTGGCCGACGAGGTGGGCCGGGAATGGGTGCGCACCTTCGCCGGACAGCTGACCGCGGAGACGCTGCTGGCCGCGCTCCGGTCGGTGCAGCAGGCCGGCACGTCCGGCTCCCCGCGCCTGGATGCGCGCGGGTGGGAGGAGGCCGGGGCGAGGCACCTGGCCGCCTACCGCCGGGCCGTCTCGCTCGTCCGCCGGCGCGGGCAGGACTGACCGGGCCGAACCGCCGGGACGGCGGGGCGGGTCAGGCGCCGGGGCTGCCCGCGTACTCCTGGTAGCCGTGCCCGAGGGCGCCGGCGACCATCCCGGCTCCGCGGGCGAGGCTGCGCACCCCGCGCGCACGGTGGGTCAGGTCGCGGACGAGTGCCCCCGCCACCCAGCGCACTCCCCCGCCGAGCACGCGCGCTCCACCGCGCAGGGCTCCGCGCAGCCGCGCCGCGCACCGCGCACGCAGGGACGTGGCCAGGGCCAGGTCGACCCGCGTCATCGAGTTCCCCGAGCTGAACGCCCGGCGCACCACCCACCGGGGCGTCGCGCGCTCCAGCGGCACCAGGTCGGTCACCACCGCCTCGGCGCACCAGACCAGCCGGGCGCCGCGCGCGGCCAGCTGCCGGGTGAACAGGGTGTCCTCGCCGCCGGTCAGGCCGAAGCGCGCGTCGAACGCCAGACCGGCGGCGCGCACCTGCGGCAGGTGCAGGGCGAGGTTGTTGGTGGCGGCCACGTCGATCGGGGTCCCGGTGGGCAGTCGCCGGCGCTCGAAGAACCCGCCCGCGACGATCCACTCGGGCAGGGGCCCGGGGAAGCGCGAGGTGACCGTGCCGGCCACCGCGGCGGCGCCGGTCCGCTCGCGGGTCCGCAGCAGGTGGGCCAGCCATCCCGGGGAGGGCAGCTCGTCGTCGTCGATGAAGACCAGCAGCTCGGAGTCCGCGGCTTCGGCCAGGGCACGGTTCCGCCCGGCCGCGATCCCGGGGGTGGGTTCGTTCACGTGCACCAGCGAGACGGCGGGTGCGGTCCCCGCCGACCGCTCCGCGACGACCGGCCGTCCGGTGGCCCCCGGGTCGTTGTCCACGACCAGGACCCGAACCGGTCCCCACTCCGGGCACGCGTCCGCGGCCTGGGCGAGCAGCTCGGGCAGCAGTGCGCGGAGCAGCTCGGGTCGGCGGTACGTCAGCACGGCCACGGTCGTGCGCGCAGCCGCGCTCACCGCCGGTCCCAGGCCTCGTGCAGGCGGGCGGCCAGGTCGGCCCGGTAGGTCGCGGGCGCGTGCCGGATCGCCGCGCGCCCGGCATCGGCCAGGGCCTGCTCGCGGACGTCGGGCCAGTCAGCCACGAGCTCCGCGATCGCCGCGGCCCAGTCGTGCGGCCGGTCCGGGAGCACCCGGCGGGCCGACAGGTAGCCCTCGGCCGCCTCGCGCAGGCCACTGGTGTCGCTGACGACCAGCGGGCGGGCGGCCAGCACGGCCTCCACGGCGGTGTTGCCGAACGGCTCGTCGACCACGGACGGGACCAGCACGACGTCCGCGGCCGCGAGCGCCGGCCAGACGTCGGGCCGGAAACCGGAGAACGACACGACGTCGGTCAGCCCCTCCCGGTCGACGGTCGCCCGCAGCTCGGCCTCGAACCACTCGTAGCCGGGGAAGACCGAGCCCACCAGGTCGAGGCACGCCGGCACATCCCGGCGCCGGAGCTCGGCGAGGGCGGCGACGGCGACCTGCGGGCCCTTGCGCGGCGACAGCCGTCCGACGTAGACCAGCCGCACGGGACCGTCGAGCGCGGACCGCGCCGGCGTGACCGCGCCGGGCCCCGGGATCCCGTTGTAGACCACGGCGGCACGGTCCCGGACCGCGGGCGCCGACGCCGTCAGCACGTCCAGGCTGAACCAGCTGTTGACCACCACCGACGAGGCCCAGGAGACCGGCAGGGCGAGCAGCCGGCGCAGCAGCGGACCGGCCGACCGTTCGGCCTCGTGCACGTGGCACACCACCGGGATCCGCAGCAGCCGGGCCAGCACGATCCAGCTCGGGATGGTCAGCGTGCTGACGTAGACGCCGTCCCGGCCGGCCGTGCGCAGCAGCCGGACGGCCGGCAGCAGGCCGGTGGCCGCCTGGACCGCCAGCCGCACCGCGCCGCGGGGCCGCAGCGCCTCCTTGCGCAGCACCGGCATCGGGCAGCGCACCACCTCGGCGCCGAGCTCGCGCACGGCCGCCGCGAGCGGCCCGTCGTCCGGCAGCACCACGACGACCCGGTCGCCGCCGGTGAGCGCGGCCGCGGACTCGAGGAGCACCCGGTCGGAGCCGTACAGCTCCGCCCCGGGATGGGCGAGCAGCACCCGCCGCGGACCGCCCGACCGGGAGGCGGTGGGACGCGGCCGGCGGTGGGGCGCGAGGAGCGCGGCCAGTGCGATGCCCAGGCCCTCGACGGTGCCGCGCAGCGCGGCCCAGGCCGGCCGGGGGGACTGCACGAGCTGACGGCGACCGCCGCGGAGCAGGATCTCCCAGCTCACCGCCGGGGTCCGGACCACCCAGCGGAGCAGGGACCGGCGGGTCAGGTTCCGAGCGGCGAAGGCCAGCCGGTTGCGGCAGTTGTAGCGGTAGTACAGCGCGGACTTCGCGCGACCACGACGCTCGCCCTGGGTGCCGCCCTCGTCGTGCACCACCCGGAGGTCACGGCGCACCACGAGCCGGCCGCCGGCGGCCAGCGCGCGATGGCTGAGGTCGACGTCCTCCCAGTAGAGGAAGTAGCGCTCGTCGAAGCCGCCGACGAGTTCCCACAGCTGCTCGTGCACCACCAGGCAGGCCCCGGTCAGCCAGGGCTCCGCCTCGGGCAGCCGCGGGCGCCCCGGCCGGTCGCCGCGGATCCGGCCGTCCCGCAGCGAGAGGGTGGAGCCGCCGAACTCCTCCTCCCCCGCCGAGGACACGATCAGCGGGCTGAGCATCGCCATCGGCTCACGCAGGCTGTGCGCGCGCAGCTCGGCGATCACCTCGGGGGTCGCCTGCGCGTCCGGGTTCAGGCACAGGAAGGTGACGCAGCCCTGCGCCCGCGCGGCGGCGACGCCGGCGTTCGTGGCCGCGCCGAAGCCGCGGTTGTCCGGCAGCGGGAGGACCTCCCAGCCACGGTCGCGGCCCAGCCGGGTCACCGCCTGGCGTTCCCCGGCGGTGGAGAAGTTGTCCACGACGACGACGCGCACGTCGGGGCCCAGCTCCGCGGCACCCAGGAGGTTGTCGGCGAGCAGCCCCGCCGAGCCGTAGTTCACGACGACGACGCCGATCGGCCCACTCGCGGGGAGGGGGACGTCAGGCACGCGACCACCTGCGGACCCGTGCCCGGGCACCCCGGGCGGCCCGGACGTTCTCCCGGGGGGCACGCAGCACGGCCGCCACCAGTCCGAAGCCGCGGTAGCGCGGCACCGGGCGGCCGCCGAGGGCCGCCCCGAGCAGGCGGCCGGTCAGGGTCCGGCGACGGCCCACCTGCAGCGGCTGCACGGCCAGGACGGTCGCGAGGTCGACCGGCCGGGTGCTGAGCACCCCCGCGGCCACGGCGCGCTCGACCAGGTCGGCCCCCCGCCGGGTGCGGGCGATCAGCACGCTGCGGCCGGCGCCGTCGGAGAACACCGGGTAGCCCCGGTCGTCGGCGTGCCAGTAGTCACCGGCCACCACGTCGGCGCTCTCGCCGAGCCCGTCAGGGCAGATCTTGCAGCGCCACTGGGTGGTCGCCCCGAGATGCCGGCCCCAGGACTCGTCGTAGCCGGCGGTGACCGTCCGCTCGGCGGTGGTCGCGGTGAAGTCGCCCGGCCAGCCGTGCCCGCGGTACCGCAGGCCGGTCACCCGCTCGTCCTCGGGCACGCCCAGCTCCCGCAGCAACCCGGTCGTCGCCTGCTGGGTCGGGACACCGGCGCAGAAGAACGACATGAGCAGCGGGGCGCCGTCGGGGCGGCCGTCGCTCAGCGCGCGCAGGGCCGACACCTCGCACGGCTTGCCGACGACGGCGCCGTCGGCGGCCAGCGCCGCCGGGTGCGCCGCGTTGGAGACCGGGGCGTACCGCGAGCCGGCGGCGGCCAGCGCCCCCGCGGGGTCGGTCACGGCGACGGCGACCGTGCGCTCGGGGGCGGCCGCATCGGGCTGGGCGCCGACCACCTGGCCGACCTGCCCGCCGGCAAGCAGCCAGGCCGACAGCGCCGTGAGCACCCCGCCACTGCTCCCGGCGTGCCGCATCTCCGGATCGGTCGCCCAGGCCTCCCAGGCGGCGACCACGGGACCGAGGACGCCGTGCCGCACGGCGCCGGTCGGGTGCTGGGCCACCACGCGCCGTCCGGGGCAGCTGTTCGCGAACGCGTCGACCGCGTCGGCCGGGTCGACCGGCAGCGGGCGGGCGGTGATCTGCACGGGGACCGGTGCCGGCCGCGCGTACCCGTCGGGATCGAGCCGCATCTCCAGCCCGGGGTGCAGCTGGGCGCACGCGCCGCAGCCGGAGCAGTTGCCCGCGGCGACGACGCGGGACACCGCATCCAGCAGCCCGGGAGCAGGAAGGGAGGTGACGGCCGGCGGCACGAGCTGGTCGTGCCCGGCGGTGGAGGACATGTCGCTCTCCCGCGTGCGTGCGTCGGCTGGCCGGGACAGGCGTCCCGGGTCTGGGTCCATTCCAGCCCAGCCGGCCGGCGGGAGGCATCCCTCCTCGTGATGAAACACCGGAGGGGAGAGCTCAGGACGCTCTCCCCTCCGGTGTCTCGCGACGTCCCTCAGCCGACCGGGCGGACCGCCAGCTGGTCGAAGCGGGCGACCTGGGCAGTGGTCGCCGACCCCGAGATGTAGCTGTGCAGGTAGACCCCGCCGGCGGCCTGCAGCTCCGCGGTGCCGTCGGTGACGCTCAGCTGCCAGTCGGCCGGCTCCGTGCCGGTGACCTCCCACGCCTTGGCGCGCAGCGTCGTCGTCCCCGAACCCACCGCCTCCAGCCGGACCCGCAGCACCTCACCAGCGGTGTAGCCCTCCGGCAGCGTCACCGTCTGCAGCACCGTCTCCGCACCCGAGAGCACCCGCACGATCGACAGCTGGGCCGTTCCCCGCGAGGACACCCACAGCTTCGCCCGGTAGTCACTGGTGCCGATCCGCCGTGCAGCCACGCTCACGAACGAGCCACCACCGGTCGGCGCCTCCTGCAGCGCCAGGTCCACCTCGACCACGACGTCCTGCGCGGACACCGGCAGCCGAGCCCCGACGCTCTTGCCCGGCGCCACCGTCCACTGCCCCGTGCCACCGGTGACCGCGAAGTTCGCCGCCCCACCGCTGACCGCCCACGCACCACCGGTGTCGGCCTGACCCCAGCCACCGGACACCTCACGACCGAAGCCGTCCACCGCCAGCGGCGCCGGCTGGTCCGGGTCGGTGGGCTCGGTCGGCTCGTCGGGGACGACCGGCGCGGTCACGGTCACCGACCGGGTCGTCGTGGCCGTCGCACCGTCGTCGTCGGTCACCGTCAGCGCCACCTCGTAGGTGCCCGCCGCGGCGTAGGTGTGCGACGCCGTCACCCCGGTGCCGGTCGAGCCGTCCCCGAAGTCCCACGCCCACGCCTGCACCGCACCGTCGGAGTCGGCCGAGGCCGAGCCGTCGACGGCCACCGAGAGCGCATCCGCCGACACCGTGAACTCCGCCGTCGGCACCACGTTGTCCGGCTCCGGCTCCGGCTGCGGGGCGGGGGCCGTCCCCGGAGCACCGGCGTACAAGCGGTCGAAGCGGGCGACCTGGGCAGTGGTCGCCGACCCCGAGATGTAGCTGTGCAGGTAGACCCCGCCGGCGGCCTGCAGCTCCGCGGTGCCGTCGGTGACGCTCAGCTGCCAGTCGGCCGGCTCCGTGCCGGTGACCTCCCACGCCTTGGCGCGCAGCGTCGTCGTCCCCGAACCCACCGCCTCCAGCCGGACCCGCAGCACCTCACCAGCGGTGTAGCCCTCCGGCAGCGTCACCGTCTGCAGCACCGTCTCCGCACCCGAGAGCACCCGCACGATCGACAGCTGGGCCGTTCCCCGCGAGGACACCCACAGCTTCGCCCGGTAGTCACTGGTGCCGATCCGCCGTGCAGCCACGCTCACGAACGAGCCACCACCGGTCGGCGCCTCCTGCAGCGCCAGGTCCACCTCGACCACGACGTCCTGCGCGGACACCGGCAGCCGAGCCCCGACGCTCTTGCCCGGCGCCACCGTCCACTGCCCCGTGCCACCGGTGACCGCGAAGTTCGCCGCCCCACCGCTGACCGCCCACGCACCACCGGTGTCGGCCTGACCCCAGCCACCGGACACCTCACGACCGAAGCCGTCCACCGCCAGCGCGGTGGTCACCCCGACCGTCTGCGTCGTCGTGGCCGTCGCACCGTCGTCGTCGGTCACCGTCAGCACCACCTCGTAGGTGCCCGCCGCGGCGTAGGTGTGCGACGCCGTCACCCCGGTGCCGGTCGAGCCGTCCCCGAAGTCCCACGCCCACTCCTGCACCGCACCGTCGGAGTCGGCCGAGGCCGAGCCGTCGACGGCCACCGAGAGCGCATCCGCCGACACCGTGAACTCCGCCGTCGGCACCACGTTCGGGGCCGGCTCCGTGACCGTCACCTGGCGGGTGACCGAGCTCGTCGCGCCCTGGTCGTCGGTCACCGTCAGCGTCACCGCGTAGGTGCCCGCCGCGGCATAGGTGTGCGACGCCGTCGTGCCGGTGCCGGTGGACCCGTCACCGAAGTCCCACGCCCAGCCCGCGACCGTGCCGTCGGCGTCCGTCGAGGATGCCCCGTCCACGACCAGCTCCAGGTCGGTGGCCGCGCTCTCGAAGGCAGCCGCAGGGGCGATGTTCGCCGCCGTGCCGGTGCGCGCCGCGGTGTAGTGGTTGGCCACCTGCTCCGCGGTGAGCGCGGTCGGGTAGATGGCGGTCTCGTCCAGCTGGCCGCTGAACCACGTGCCGTTGCTGCCCCAGGTGGTGTCACCACCGAGCCGCCAGAAACCGTTGTAGACCTGGGCCGAGGTCGTGTCCGTCCGCGACGAGACCAGCGTGCCGTCGACGTAGAGCTTCATGCCCTCCGAGGAGAGGGTGGCCACGACCTGGTGCCACTGCCCGTCGTTGATCCGGTTCGGGGTCCGCACCGTGCGCTCCGCACCGGGGTAGACGCCGAAGTAGAGGTACCCGGACCGATCGAGGTACAGGTGCCGGTCGTAGCTGCCCGAGGTGCCGGTGCTCGCGTTGCCGAAGCCGACGAGCTTCCCGCCGCTGCGCGTCGTCGTGCGGACGAACGTCTCGATGGTGAAGGTCTGCGGGCCCGCGATCGCGGTCCGGGTGCTGGCCAGTCCGGCGGAGTTCCCGCTGAACTCGTAGGCGGTGTCGGAGTCACCGGCGAGTGCTCCGGTCTTCCCCCGGCTGACACCGCTGCCGGTGGTCAGGTCCAGCGCCGCGGACCCGAGGTCGTAGCCGGTCGTTCCGCCCGACTCGCCGAGCCGCCAGTGGTCCACCGCACCGTCGGCCCGCACGGTCGTGGCGTACGCGCCGTCGGCCGAGCTGCCCGTGGCGGCAGCGGTCACCGTGGCCGCAGCACTGGTGAGCGCGTTGCCGAACGGGTCGGAGACCCGGATCCGGTAGGTGTACTCGGCGCCCGGGGTCAGCCCCGTGTCCACGTAGCTCAGGCGGCTCGCGGCCAGCCGGTAGGTCGACGCGGCCGTCACCCGGTAGACCGGCGTCGTGGGCCGGTCACTGCGGTAGACCTCGTAGACGAGGTTCGCGTTGTCGCGGTCGGTGGTGGTCGACCAGCTGACCCGCACCGCCCCCTTGGCGACCGAGGCCAGTGCCGGGGTCAGCGCGGAGCTGCTGTCCGGGCCGACCTCGTTCGGCGCGAGCGCGGAGACCGCGAACCGGACCAGGCCGGCCTGCGCCTTGTTGTTCACACCGGGGAACTCCCCGGCGAAGACGACGTACTCGCTGTTGCCGGCGACCGACCAGCCGGCCTGCCCCTGGCCGGTGACCTGGCCGGACAGGAAGGTCGGCCACCAGGCGGCGATCGCCGGCGCGGGCTTGCCGGTGAAGTTCCGGTTGCGGATGGTGGCGGTGCCGACCGTGGCGCTGCTGGGCGCCGTGCTGTACGCCAGCGCGTACTGGGACAGCCGGGGGCTGGCCTCGGGGAACCCGCCGATGTTGCTGCACACGTGCGGGTGGCCGGCGACGTAGAGGGCGCCGCCGATGGGAGCGCTCGAGTAGCTGTCGCCGTGGCAGTCGGCCATCCACACCAGCTCGCCGGTGGAGGCGTCGGCGGCCAGCGCGCCCTCGAGGTTGCCCGGCCCCGAGTAGTCGTACCCGGTCGCGTAGACCTGGGCGCCGTCGGTGGAGAGGCTGTAGATGGCGGAGTGGTCACCCTGGTTGGTCACCAGCGTGCTCACCGCGAAGGGCAGGGTCGCTCCGGTGACGGCGTCGAGCGCGCCGATGCCGGAGGCCGCCTGGCCGTTCAGCGTGCCGAACCGGCCGCCGACCACGACCTTGCTCGCGTTGTCGGTGAGCACCATGGCCATCACCGAGAAGTTGATCGCCGTGCTGCCGTCGTAGTTCTTGCCGGCGCCCGCGACGGGTGCCCAGCTCCGGAGGCTGCCGTCGGACGCACTCACCGCGGCCAGCCGACTACGCGCCTCGCCGTTGACCGACTTGAAGCCACCCCCCAGGTAGACGGTGTCCCCGGTGGCGACGATGGCGCGCACCTGCGAGCCCATGATCGGCTTGAAGTCCGGCACCAGCTGGCCGGTCACGGTGCTGTACGCGGCGATCCGGTAACGGGGCTGTCCGTTGGCGCTGGTGAAGTCACCGCCCACGTAGATGCGCGACCCGTCCGGCGAGGCGGTGACGACGAGCGCCTGGCCGTTGAGGTCGGGCGCGAACGAGGTGATGAGGGCGCCGGTGCGGATGTCGTAGGCGAGCAGGTTGTTCCGGACCGTCTCCTGGGTCCCGGCTGCGGCTCCCGCCGGACGGGCGAAGCCGAACTTGCCGGCCACGTACACGGTGTTCCCCACCACGACCTGCGACCAGGCGACCCCGTCGATCTGGACCGTCGGCAGCGGATCGGCACTGACCGTGACCGGCGTCGTCGCGCTCGCGGGGTCGGCCGGTGCGGTGTCCGCCCGGGCGGCGCCGGGCGCCAGCACCCCGAGCGACAACGCGATCAGCAGTAGTCCCATCAGGCCCGCCGTCAGGCGACGACCCGTCATCACGCTCTGTGTGTCCATGTCCCCATCTCGTTCCCCCGCTCGCCCCCGGACCGGGTCGGCGAACACAGAAAGTAATGAAACCCGAGCAGCGGACGGAGCGACAGCACCCGATCGGATGGGCTTCCAGCAGGAACTTCTCCTCTACGTGAGCGAGCAACTGCCCACTGTCACAACTGTGCGTGAACGACGCGGATGTCACGCAGTGTGAGCTGATGATGCGTCCGTGCGCGGACGGGGTGGCAGCGATGCGCACGAAGGGCGCGCTCCCGGCCGGGGAACGCGCCCTCGGCGCACAGTGCCCGGGCACGGGGCGCCTCTCGGCACCGGGGACACCGGCGGCCCGATCAGGAGGTGGGGACCGACATCCCGTCGGCCTGCACGGCCGGGGTGGGCCTGCCGCCTGCCGGCACGGCGGCGACGCCGCGACGCCGGGTCCACGACCGGGGGCCGCCGGCAACGGCGGCGCGGTCGGCCGCCCGTCGGTCCAGCCGGCGCTTCCAGTTCATCGCCGGTCGCTCCACGGCGAACCAGGAGACGAACGCGAGCGGGAGGGTGGCCAGCACCGACACCACGAAGAAGAGGAGCGGGTGCGGGGAGTCCCAGCCGAGGGTCAGCAGCAGCTGCTGCACCGGGAAGCCGAACAGGAACAGGCCGAAGGACAGGTCGGTGCGGCGGTCCCAGCGGGGATGGCGCAGCCGGCTGCCGATCCAGAAGACCAGGTAGGCCAGGGCCGGGGCCGCGATCAGGCGGTAGTCGGAGAGGAACCCCCCGGCGGCGATGGCCACCACGGACAGCCCGGCCAGCCAGCCGCGCACGGGCACCCGATGGGCGAAGGCGTAGAGGCAGGCGCCGGTGAGGAACATGAGGGCGAACCGCAGGCCGCCGAGCCGGTAGCCACCGGGGTCCACCACGTCCAGCGCGCAGAGCAGGAGCAGGATCCAGGACGCACCCGTGAGCGCCAGCAGGAACCAGCGGTGCCGGGTGAGCCCCAGGACCGCCAGGAGGAGCAGCCCGGCGTAGGCGGCCATCTCCCACTGCAGGGTCCACACCGATCCGTTCCACGCACCCGGGTAGGGCACCCCCACCGGAGTGCCGGCGATGTCGAAGAAGCCGATCCGGGTGTCCAGGTTGGCCAGCACGTACGACCAGCTGCTGCGGGGGCCCTCGAACAGCGCGGCCACGCGCTGCCCCGACGCCAGCAGGGCCAGCGGTGCGATGACGAACGCCACCACCAGCAGGCTGAACCAGTACGCCGGCATGATGCGCAGCAGTCGCGCCCTGACGTAGCCGCGGACGTCCGGTCGACGCTCCCAGCTGGCCAGGATGAGGAAGCCGCTGATGGCGAAGAACCCGTCGGCCCGGAAGCTCCCGACGACCTGGCGCAGGGGTTCGTAGCCGATCTCCGTCCCGGTCAGCGGGAAGCTGTGCCAGAAGATGACGGTGGTGGCGAAGACCAGCCGGATCGTGCTCAGCCCGTTGTGCCGGTTGTCGAACTCCGCGGCCAGGGTCCCGGAGCGGTGCACGAGCCCTGCCGGGTCCGTCGCCGTCGTCATCGTCCTGGCCCCCCGGTTCAGGCCACCGCGCCGGTGAAGACCAGCAGCGGAGCACCGGCCACGAGTCCGACGGTCACGGTCACGACCTCGCGCTGGTCCGCGGGGACGGAGAACACGTAGCTGCCCTCGGCGGAGCCGCCGCCGGCCAGGGTGCCCTGCAACCACGAGGCGGCGTCGTCCTCGACCGGCGACGCGGCCACCTCCTCCGCGGTGTAGGTGAGCGCCACCTCCACGTCGGCCAGCTGCACCGGCGCGCCGGTGCCGTTGGTGATGCGGACGGTCACGGCGAGGGCCGGTCCGGCGATGTTGCCGGGGCCGGTCCCGGAGGCCTGGATCGCCGAGACGGACGACAGCTCGGCGATGATCCCCTGCCCGGCATCGACCGCGTCCTCCAGGCCGACCGCCTCGAGCGACGGCGGGGCGCCCTCGACCTGACCGGCGGTCGCCGGAGGCGGCGAAACGGTCTGCGGCGTCTGCGCCGGCGTCGCCGGGGCCGATGTCGTCGCCGGGGACGCCGGGGTGGACGACGTCGCCGCCGGCGTCGACGTGCTCTCCGCCGCTGCGCGATCGCGGTCGTCCGCGTCCGCCGGCCCCAGCACGGCGACCAGCGCGGCGACGACCGCCAACGCCACCGCCACGGCGAGCAGCGCGAGCCACGTACGGCGCGTGCGCCCCGGCGTCGGGTTCTCGGTCGTCATGCCGCCAGCCTTCCCATCTCTCCGAACCACTTGCGGCACGCCAGGGCCAGGTAGCCGGCCGTGGCGAGGAACAGCACGCCGTAGGCGGCGAGGAAGACCGACGGCGCGCCGAGCAGGAGGAACACCAGGCAGAGCAGCCCGTAGTCGGTGGGCACCACGAGCAGCGAGCGGAGCACCGACGGCCGGTCGTCCGTGCGCGTCGCCCGGGTGGTCGCGCCGTGCTGGGCGCGCAGCGCCTCGTTGAGCAGCGTGGCGAAGAACAGGACCACGGAGACCACGGAGAAGCCCAGCGGCAGCAGCAGGACCGCGTCGCCGTCGAACGTCCCGGAGCGGTGGAGGCCCACGAGGAGCGCCAGGTGCAGGCTGGCGATCTTCACGGCATCGACCATGTGGTCCAGCCACTCCCCCGCCGGCGACCCGCCGCCGCGCAGCCGGGCCACCTGCCCGTCCGCGGAGTCGAGGGCGTAGCCCACCACGAGGCACGCGGACACGGCGAGGCCGACCGGCCAGGACGGTGCGGCCAGGGCCAGCAGTGCGATCCCGGCGAACGTGAAGACGGCGCTGATCGCGGTGACGGAGTTCGGCGTGAGCCCCACCCGGTGGGCGAGCGCGGCGAGCAGCCGGCCGAACGGGCGGTTGACGAAGCGGGAGTAGGCCGGTGCGCCGACGGCGCCCTTCTGCGCCGTGGACAGCCGCTGCAGGATCACCCGCAGCGCCTCGGGCGGCGTCCCGTCCGGACGGTGGCCGACGGTCGCGGTCACTGCTGCCCGGCCCGTAGCTGCACCGACTCCGGAGCGGGCGCCGGCAGGGGGATGACGACGCCGGGCGCCGTGGCCGGGCGGGACGCCTGACGGTCGTGCGGCGACCACGTCCCGGACCGGCGGCCACTGGGCCGGCGCCCCGGCACGTCGTGGGCGGCCAGCCGGCCCGCCAGCTGCTCGTACCCGGATGCCACGTCGTCCCAGTCGTACCGGCGCGCCAGCTCCCTGGCGCGGCGGCCGGCCGCGCGCACCCTCCCCGGGGCGTTCTCGGCCGCGTCGACCAGCCGGGCGACGTCCGCCGCGTCCGTGAAGTAGCGGCCCGCGTCCCCGGCGACCTCCCGGTTGAAGTCGACGTCGAAGGCGAGCACCGCCGCGCCGGCGCCGAGGGCGCGCAGCAGCGAGGGGTTGGTGCCGCCGACGGAGTGCCCGTGCAGGTAGGTGAAGGAGCAGGCGTACAGCTGGTCGAGCTGCTCCTGGTCCCAGACACCGCCGAGGAAGCGCACCCGGTCGTCGGCCAGGTCGTGCACGCGCCTGGTGTAGCCGTCGGCGTAGGGGGCGGAGCCGACCACGACGAGCGGCTTGCGGGCCCCGCTGCGCCGGTAGCCGTCGACGATCAGGTCGACGTGGTTCTCCGGCTCGAAGCGGGCGACCACCAGGTGGTACCCGCCGGGCTCGAGCCCCAGGTCGGCGAGGCGGTCGCCGCCGGGCCGGACCAGTGGCGCGCCGTAGGTGAGCAGGGAGGTCGGCGCCCCGAACTCCGTCCGGTAGTAGTCGGCGATGCCCTGCGCGTCGGCGATGAGCGCGTCGGACCACCGGACGGCCAGCGCCTCCGCGGCCCGGTAGTAGCGCTGCCCGACCGGGCCCCACTTGGCCCGCTTCCACTCCAGCCCGTCGACGTGCGTGGCGACCGGGATGCGGAACGCGCGCAGTGCCGGCAGCAACGGCGCGTTGGCGGCGTTGAACACGAACGCCGCATCGGTCCGGTGCGCCACCAGGTGGGCCACCGACAGCGCCGAGTGGCTCAGCGTCTCCAGGGCCCGCGTGCGTGCCGCAGGGAGGTGGACCAGCTCCATGCCCAGGTGCCGCGCCGGCCGCTCGACCTGGCCGGAGGTGGTCCGGCAGTACACCACCACCTGGTGCCCGCGGTCGGCCAGCCGACGGCCGACCTCCTCGACGGCGGTCTCGAAACCGCCGTACCGAGCGGGTACGCCGCGCGTACCGACCATGGCGATCCGCATGGTCCCTCCGTCCGTGTCCCGGCGCGTGCGGCTCCACCGAGCTGGTGGATCCGCTTCGACACCTCTCTCACCAGCAGTTTCGGCGAGGAGACGGCTGACGACGCCGTTCGGCGGGAGCGCGTGACCCGTGCGAGTGACGCCCGGACGAGGGGGTCAGTAGGCCCCGGAGCGGGAGAGCACCGCCCGCCCGGTCTTCCAGAGGATCAGGATGTCCAGCGCCAGCGACCAGTTCTCCACGTACCGGAGATCGAGCCGGACGGACTCCTCCCACGAGAGGTCGCTGCGCCCGGAGATCTGCCACAGCCCGGTGAGCCCGGGCTTGACCAGGAGCCGGCGCCGGACCGAGGTGTCGTAGCGCGCGACCTCGTCGGGCAGCGGGGGCCGCGGTCCCACCAGCGACATGGAGCCACCGAGCACGTTCAGCAACTGGGGCAGCTCGTCCAGCGAGAGCCGGCGCAGCAGCCTGCCCACCGGCGTGACGCGCGGGTCGGTGCGCATCTTGAACAGCAGACCGTCGGAGATGTTGTCCCCGCGCAGCTTCTCCAGCTGCCGGTCGGCGTCGACCACCATGCTGCGGAACTTCAGCATCGTGAACGACTTCCCGCCGAGGCCGACGCGCTCCTGCCGGAAGAGCACCGGCCCGCGGCTGGTCAGCCCCACGGCGCCGGCCAGCACCAGCAGCACCGGGGACAGCAGCAGCAGCGCCAGCGCGGCGACCGCGCGGTCCATGCCGCCCTTGACCACCCGCCGCCACCCCTCGAAGCAGGGCTGCTCGACGGACAGGAGCGGGAGCCCCTCGAAGGGGCGGATGTGCAGCCGGGGGCCGGCCACCTCGATCAGGCCCGGGGCCACCAGGAGTTCGATCCCGGTGCCCTCCAGCTGCCAGGAGAGCTGCCGCAGGTACTGCGCCGCGGTCTCGCTGGCCGAGGTGACCGCGATGGTGTCGGCGTCGTGCGCCGAGGCGAGGGCGAGGACGTCGTCGAGGCCACCGACCGGCACGCCGGCCTGGTGGGCCACACGGACGCGATCGGCCGGGGTCACCGCGACGGCCACCACGTCCAGCCCGGCGTACCGCTCGCGCTGCAGCCGGGTCACCAGCTCGAGAACCGCTCCGCCACGCCCCACCACCACGACCTTCTTGGTGCAGCGCCCGGCCGCGCGCAGCCGGCGCAGCCGGGTGCGCGCCAGGTACCGCACGAGCAGGGTGGCGGCGGCCAGCACGGGGATCGCGACCAGGACCAGGGCCCGGCTGAGCTCCAGCGCCGTGACGTAGGAGATGAAGCTGGCGGTGGCGAGGAGCAGGAACCCGGCCCGGCCCACCCGCCGGTACTCGTCGCTGCCGGTGCCGTACACCCGCTCGGAGTACGCGCCGGTGGCGCCGAGCAGGACCGGCCAGGCGGCCAGGAGGGTCACTGCCGCCCACAGCAGCGGGGTCCCGAGGGTGAGCTCGTCCGCGCGGGGCAGGAGGACGGCGGCACCGGCGACGCCAGCGAGCGCGGTCTCCGCCGCGATCAGGGCCACGCTGTAGGACCGCGCCCAGGCCGGCGCCGGGCGGCGGGCGAGCGACCGGGCCGCGGCGGTGGACCCACCGGAGGGACCGGACAGGATGTCGGCCCCAGTGCTCGCCTGATGGCGTTCCAGAAGCATTCGTCCCCCCGAACGATCTCACGCACCGTAGTCACGGGCGCACTCCGCTTCCGGAGGCGTACACCTGACCAGCCGTTCGGCCTCCGTGCGAATGTTGATTGCGGTCAACACTCACAGAGCGTGATGGGCGGGTCAACGCGGGGGCCGTCGCTTCACCCGATCGGGCCGGGTGGCCTGCGTCCCCGCGAGCGACGGAGGGGTGCGTTCAGCTCCGGGGGTGGACCTGGTTCTGCGCGGCCTCGAGCCCGCCGGCGAGGAGCGCCTCCGCGGCGTCGGCGGCCTCGACGAGCAGCAGGTCGAGCTCCTTGCGCTCGGTGCTGGAGAAGTCCTTGAGGACGAAGTCGGCGGGGTCCTGCCGGCCGGGTGGGCGGCCGATGCCGACCCGGACGCGCAGGTACTCCTTCGTGCCGGTGGAGCGGGTGATCGACCGCAGGCCGTTGTGCCCGCCCTCCCCGCCGCCGCGCTTGAGCCGCACGGCGGAGAAGGGGATGTCGAGCTCGTCGTGGACGACGACCAGCTGTTCGGGGGGCAGCTTGTGGTAGTCCAGCAGGCCGCGGACCGGGCTGCCGGACTCGTTCATGTAGGTCGAGGGCACCGCCAGCACGACCCGCCGTCCGGCGAGCCGTCCCTCACCGGAGACCGCGCGGGCACGGGCACCCTTGCCCGGGGCGAGCCGGATCCCGGCGCGCCGGGCCAGTTCGTCGACGACCATCGCGCCGACGTTGTGCCGGTTGCCGGCGTAGGCCGGGCCGGGGTTGCCCAGCCCCACCACGAGGAACGGCCCCTCGGGTACCGGGGACGCCGCAGGGGCGCCGGCGGTGCCGGCGCCCCTGCGGGCCGTGCTCTCGGTCAGCGGATGCCTCAGTCGTTCGTGCTGTTCTCGGCGGCGTCCATCGACTCGCCGCTGCCCTGGTCGAGCGGCTCGGGCACGACGTCGCCCTCGCCGGCACCCTCGGCGGCCTCGTCGGAGTCCTCGCGCTCGATGCCGGCCTCGGCCTCCAGCTCGGCGAGCTCCGCCTCGAGGGCCTCGGCGGTGGGCGCGCCGAGGAAGCCGATGACCAGGGCCTCGGGGTCGGTGATCAGCGTCGAGCCGGCCGGCAGGACCAGGTCGCCGGCGGCGATGTTCTGCCCGGCGTCGCGGCCGGTGACGTCGACCTCGATGCTCTCCGGCAGGCGGGTCGCGTCGGCCTCGATGGAGACGGTGTTGAGCTGGTGGTTCGGGATCGCGTCGGGCGCGGGGGTGCCCACGATGATGATCGGCACGTCGACGGTGGTCTTCTCGCCGCGACGGACGAGCAGCAGGTCGACGTGCTCGTGCTGGCGGGTCAGCGGGTCGCGCTGCACGGCCTTGGTCAGCGCCAGCTGGTCCTTGCCGTCCAGGACGATGGTCAGCAGGACGTTGCCGCCGCCGTTGCGCAGCGCCGCGGCGAACTCGCGGGCCGGCAGGGACAGGTGGACGACGTCCTGGCCGTGCCCGTAGAGAACGGCCGGGATGCGGCCGGCGCGGCGGGTGCGGCGGGCACTGCCCTTGCCGAACTCGGTGCGGGTCTCGGCGTCGAGGCGGAAGTCGGCCACGGTGGTGTGCTCCTCAGAAGGGTGGATCGGTCTGCGGCCCGGCGACCGGGCGCAGCACACCCCACGGGGCACGCGCACGTCGATCACGGAGTACGGACGGACCGTCTCCCTCGCCGGGCAACGGGAGCCAGGTTACCCCAGCGCGCCGGGAGCCGGCGCAGGGGACGGTCAGCGGGCGCGCACGACCGCGTCGAGCACCAGGCGGGCGCACGCCTCGACGTCCTTGCCCGTGGTGTCGACGGTGATCTCGGCGTCGGTGGGCACCTCGTAGGGGTCGCTGATCCCGGTGAAGGCCGGGATCTCCCCGCGGCGCGCCTTCGCGTAGAGCCCCTTGCGGTCCCGGGCCTCGCACTCGGCCAGCGGGGTGGCGACGTGCACCAGCACGAAGCTGTCCCGCCCGGCCTGGGCCACCACCTCGCGCCGGACGTCGGCCCGCACCGAGGCGTACGGGGCGATCGGCGCGCAGACGGCGATCCCGCCGTGCTTGGCGATCTGCGCGGCCACCCAGCCGATCCGCCGCACGTTGGTGTCGCGGTCCTGCTGCGAGAAGCCGAGCCCTGCCGACAGGTGGTGGCGGACCTCGTCGCCGTCGAGCAGCGTGACCGTGGAGCCGGCCTCGAGCAGCAGCTCGACCACCCGCCCGGCGATCGTCGACTTCCCCGCCCCGGAAAGCCCGGTGAAGAACAGCACCGTGCCACCCGTCCGGGCCGGCTCCGGGTCGACCCGCTCACCCAGCAGCGTCGCGCCGTACCGCGCGGCCAGGTCGGCCCAGGCCACCTCCGGGGAGGCGGCGGTCACCGGCACGAGCACCAGCTCGACCTCGCGCCCGGTCGCACGGACGCCGGCCCAGGCGGCGGCGCCGGCGGAGACCGCGGCGGAGTCCGCCGGGGTCCCGGCCACCGGCAGCAGGGCCAGCACGCGCCCGGGGAGCTCCGCCGCGTCGGCGGGGGGCCGGCCGATCCAGGCCGCCGGCGCCGACCACCCGCGCTCGGTCAGCCACCGCGCGACGGCGTCGGGCGAGCGCCAGCGCGGGATCGCGGCCACCGCGAGCGCGTCGCCCTCGCGGACGGCCACCGGCACGCCCTGGGCGTCCTCGAAGGCGTCGCCCGGCGGCAGGTCGGGCACGGCGGCGCCCAGGCCGAAGGCGTAGCGGGCCACGGCCGCGACCTGGGCGTCACTGAGTCGGGAGCGGGCTGGCACGCCGGCCATCCTCCCAGGGCACCGTGCGCACCCGGCGCCCCCGGTGGGTCAGCGGCTCAGCTGGCCCCGTCGAACAGGCTGGTGACCGACCCGTCCTCGAAGACCTCCTTGATCGCGCGCGCCAGCAGCGGGGCGATCGACAGGACGGTGAGCTTGTCGAACTGGCGCTCCGGCTCGATCGGCAGCGTGTTGGTCACGATGACCTCGCTGACCTTGCTGTTGGACAGCCGCTCCACCGCGGCGCCCGACAGGACCCCGTGCGTGGCGGTGACGATCACGTCCGCGGCGCCGGCGTCGAAGAGCGTCTCGGCGGCCTTCACGATCGTCCCGCCGGTGTCGATCATGTCGTCGACCAGGATGCAGACCCGGCCCTCGACGTCGCCGACCACGCGGTTGGCGACGACCTCGTTGGCGACCATGGGGTCGCGGGTCTTGTGGATGAAGGCCAGCGGGGTGCCGCCGAGCTTGTCGCTCCAGCGCTCGGAGACCCGGACCCGGCCCGAGTCGGGCGAGACGACGGTGATGTCGCGGTCACCCCAGCGGTCGCAGACGTGCCGTACCAGCAGGTCGAGGGCGAAGAGGTGGTCGACCGGGCCGTCGAAGAAGCCCTGGATCTGGGCGGTGTGCAGGTCGACGGTCATCAGCCGGTCGGCGCCCGCGGTCTTGAACATGTCGGCGACCAGCCGGGCGGAGATGGGCTCCCGGCCGCGGTGCTTCTTGTCCTGCCGGGCGTAGGGGAAGAACGGCGCGACGACGGTGATCCGCTTGGCCGAGGCGCGCTTGAGCGCGTCGACCATGATCAGCTGCTCCATGAGCCAGGTGTTGATCGGCGCGGTGTGGCTCTGCACCACGAAGGCGTCGCAGCCGCGCACCGACTCCTCGAAACGCACGAACAGCTCGCCGTTGGCGAACTCGTAGGCGGCCGTCGGGGTGGGCGTGACGCCCAGGTGACCGGCGATCTCGTCGGCCAGCGCCGGGTAGGCCCGACCGGAGAAGAGCATCATGCTCTTGTTCGTCGTCTGCCGGATGGCACTCATCGGCTCGCTGTCCCTAGCTGTCGGAGTCCGCACGGGAGGACTCGGACCGGTCCTCCCGGGGTGCCTCGGTCCGGTTCTCGGCCGCTGCCGCGGCCTCCGCAGCGGGCGAACCGGACCGTCGGCGACGCACCCAGCCTGCCACATTCCGCTGGGGTGCCCGAGCGACGGCCATGGCCCCCGGCGGGACGTCGGAGGTGATGACCGACCCGGCGGCGGTGTAGGCGCCGTCCCCCACCGTGACCGGCGCCACGAGCATGGTGTCGGAGCCGACCCGCACGTGGTCGCCGATGGTCGTCCGGTGCTTGGCCACACCGTCGTAGTTGACGAACACCGTGGCCGCCCCGATGTTGGTGCCGCGGCCGATCGTCGCGTCACCCACGTAGGACAGGTGCGGGATCTTCGCCCCCTCGCCCACCTGCACGTTCTTCGTCTCGACGAAGGCGCCGACCTTGGCGTCGCCCGCCAGCCGCGTGCCCGGGCGCAGGTAGCTGAACGGGCCGACGGTGGAGTCCGGTCCGATGACCGCCCCGAGGCAGTGCGACCGGACGACGGAGGCCCCCTCCCCCACCTCGGTGTCCTCCAGCGTGGTGTCCGGCCCCACGTGGGCAGCGTCACCCACGGAGGTCACCCCCCGGAGGTGGGTGCCGGGCTCCAGGACGGCGTCCCGGCCCACCGTCGCGGTGACGTCGACCCACGTGGTCGCCGGGTCGACGACGGTGACCCCGCTGCGCATCAGCTGGTCGAGCACCCGGTCGTTGAGCGTCCGGCGGCGGGCGGCGAGCTCCCGGCGGTCGTTGCAGCCGAGGACGTCGTCCGGGTCGTCGGCGCGCACGGCGGCGGTGGGCGCCCCGCCGGCGACCAGCGGGGCAAGCGCGTCGGTCAGGTACTGCTCGCCCTGGGCGTTCCCGGTGCCCAGGCCGGCCAGGACCCTCCGGAGCGTTCCGGCGTTCGCGACGTAGACGCCGGCGTTGACCTCGCGGATCGCCCGCTGCTCCGCCGTGGCGTCGCGCTCCTCGACGATGGCCTGCGGCGCGCCGCGCTCGTCCCGGACGATGCGGCCCAGCCCGGTCGGTTCCTCGACCTCGGCGGTCAGCACCGTGAAGACGCTGCCGGCCGCGTCGTGCGCCGCCACGAGCGCCTCGAGCGTCCCGGTGGTCAGCAGCGGGGAGTCCCCGTTGACGATGAGGACGGCACCCTCGAGGTCGGGGACGGCGGCCAGCGCGACGGCGGCGGCGTGGCCCGAGCCGAGCTGCTCCTCCTGGAGGACGGGCAGCGCGGCGGGCGCGATCTGCGCCAGGTGCTGCTCCACCTGGTCGCGACCGGAGCCCACGACCACGACGGTCGTGCCGGCGCCCAGCGGCGCGGCCGCCGCGAGCACGTGGCCGAGCATGCTGCGGCCCCCGAGTTCGTGCAGCACCTTGGGGCGCGACGAGCGCATGCGCGTGCCCTGCCCGGCGGCCAGGACCACGACGGCGGCCACGGACGGAGCGGGTGCGGGGCTGGCGGCGGGCTGCACGTGGGTCACGGATCTCCTCGGTCGGCGACGACGGACGTCTGGCTGGGGGACTCGGACTCGAACCGAGACTGCACGGCACCAAAGGCCGGCGGGCTGCCGATTACCCCATCCCCCACACCCGGTGCCGCTGCCGGCCCGGGGGCGCCGGTGCACCGGCGCCCGGAGCGAGCCTAGGGCCACGGGGCGGGAGCGGGCACCTGCCCGGAGGGCCGCCGTCCCCCGCTCGGGTCGCCGCCCTCCCTACGGTGCCGTAGGTTACGGCCACGGAGCCGGGCCAGACACGCGCCGGCCGTATCCCCCCTCGGTCGCCCCGGAGGCCTCTTGTCCGCTCCTGCTCGTACCCGGCCCATGGCGCCACCGCGCGCCGCAGAACCGCACGCCGGGCTGCCGGCCAACGCGATCGGCCGGCGCAAGAGCGTCCTCGAGATCGTGACGCTCTACGCCTTCGTGGTCGTGCCGTTCCTCGCCATCGCGGCGGTCGTCCCGGCCGTGTGGGGCTGGGGGCTCTCATGGCTCGACGTCGGGCTCGCCGTCGGCTTCTACTTTTTCACGCTGCTCGGCGTGACCGTGGGCTACCACCGGTACTTCACGCACGGCTCCTTCAAGGCCAAGCGCCCCCTGCGGCTGCTGCTGGCCGTCGCCGGCTCGATGGCCGTGCAGGGCCCGGTCGTGCAGTGGGTGGCCGACCACCGGCGGCACCACGCCTTCTCCGACCGCGACGGCGACCCGCACTCGCCGTGGCGCTACGGCACCGACGCCCGCGCTCTGCTCAAGGGGATGTTCCACGCCCACCTGGGCTGGCTGTTCGAGCGGCGCAAGACCAGCCAGGAGCGCTACGCCCCCGACCTGATGAAGGACTCCGCGCTGGTCACCACCGACCGGTTGTTCACGGTGTGGGCGGCGATCAGCCTCTTCCTCCCGGCCGTCATCGGCGGCCTGGTGACGGCGAGCTGGGCCGGCGCCTGGACGGCCTTCTTCTGGGCGGGCCTCGTCCGCATCGGGCTGCTGCACCACGTCACCTGGTCGATCAACTCGGTCTGCCACGTCGTCGGCGACCGCCCGTTCGTCTCCCCCGGCCGCGACCGGGCGACGAACTTCTGGCCGCTGGCGATCCTCAGCGCGGGCGAGTCGTGGCACAACCTCCACCACGCCGACCCCACCTGCGCCCGGCACGGTGTGCTGCGGGGGCAGATCGACATCAGCGCCCGCACCATCTGGGTGTTCGAGAAGCTCGGCTGGGCGTGGAACGTGAAGTGGCCCGACCCGGTGCGGCTCGCAGCCAAGCGTCGCGTCCCCGCTGCGGCCGGCAGCTGACGGTCCCCTCCCCGGCGCCTCCTCCGCCCGGGCGCCGCGGGAACTCCCGGGTGCCCGGGCGGAGCCGTCCTCCGGGCATGGTGGACCGGTGACCACGCGGAGCACAGCGCCCCCGGCCGGGTCCCGTCCCCGGCGGGGCCGGGTGCGCATGACCGGTCCCGAGCGGCGCAGCCAGCTGCTCGACGTCGGCCGCGAGCTGTTCGCCCTCAAGGGCTTCGACGCCACCTCCGTCGAGGAGATCGCCGCGCACGCCGAGGTGAGCAAGCCGGTCGTCTACGAGCACTTCGGCGGCAAGGAGGGGCTGCACGCCGACGTCGTCGAGCGGGAGATGCACCGGCTGCTCGACCGGTTCGGCACCGCCCTGTCGGTACCCGGCCACCCCCGCGAGCTGCTCGAGCGCGCCGCGCTGGTGCTCCTCGACTACATCGAGGCGGACACCGACGGCTTCCGGGTGCTCACCCGCGACGCCCCCGTGACCAGCGGCGGCGGCACGTTCGGGTCGCTGATCGGGGACCTCGCCCACCAGGTGGAGCACGTCCTGGCACGGGAGTTCGCCGCCCGCGGCTACCGGCCCGAGCTGGCCCCGCTCTACAGCCAGGCGCTGGTGGGCATGGCTGCGCTGGCCGGCCAGTGGTGGCTGGAGACGCGCTCCCCGGGCAAGCACGAGGTGGCCGCCCAGCTGGTGAACCTGGCCTACAACGGCCTGTCCCGCCTCGACCCGAACCCGTAGCCGGGCCGGGGCCGCGGCTCGGTCAGGGGACCACGCGGGCGCCGGGCACCGGCCCGGTGACCGCGCGCACGGTGCGGAAGATCCCGACCCCGGCCAGCTCGGCCGCCAGCCGGACGGCGCCCGGCTCGTCGGGCGCCAGCGCCGCCACCGTGGGGCCCGACCCGCTCACCAGCACGGCCAGGGCGCCGGCGTCCTGCGCCGCGCGCAGGGCCCGGCGCAGGTCCGGCCGCAGGCTCAGCGCGGCGGGCTGCAGGTCGTTGGAGAGCGCCGCGGCGAGCTGGGCCGCGGTGCCCGCGCGCAGGGCGGCGAGGACGGGGTCGGCCGGCGTCGGCTCGGCGACGTCGGGCACCCGGCCCCGGGCCCGCAGCCGGTCCAGCTCGCCGTAGACGGCCGGCGTCGAGAGCCCCTCTCCCGCGATGCCCAGCACCCAGTGCCACCGGCCGGCGGCCAGCACCGGCGCCACCTGCTCGCCGCGGCCGGTGCCCAGGGCGACCCCGCCGACGAGGCCGAACGGCACGTCGCTGCCCAGCTGGGCGGCCAGTTCCAGCAGGTCCTCGCGCGCGGCCCGGGTGCCCCACAGCGCGTCGAGGGCGACCAGCGTCGCGGCGGCGTCGGCGCTCCCGCCGGCCAGACCGCCGGCCACCGGGATGCTCTTCGCGACGTGCAGGTCGGCGTCGGGGCGGACGCCGGCGGAGCCGGCCAGCAGCTCGGCGGCCCGCCAGACCAGGTTGGTGCGGTCACCGGGCACCTGCCCGGGCCCGCTCGCCGCGCCGGTGCCCTCACCGGTCAGCCGGAGGGACAGGCCCTCCCCCGGCCGGGCGGTGACCGTGTCGTGCAGGGACACGGCGAAGTAGACGGTGACCAGGGCGTGGAAGCCGTCCTCGCGCAGCGGCCCCACGCCGAGGTGGACGTTCATCTTGGCCGGTGCGCGGACGACCACGGCGTCCTCGCCGGCGCTCACGGCTGCACCGGGTCGGTGGCGGCCAGGCGCGCGAAGTCGGTGACCGAGAGCTGCTCACCGCGGGCCGAGGGGTCGATGCCGGCCGCCCGCAGCCGCACCTCGGCCGCGGCCGGGCTGCCCGCCCAGCGGGCGAGCGCCGCCCGCAGGCCCTTGCGGCGCATCCCGAAGGCCGCGTCCACCACGGCGAAGGTCGCCTGCCGGTCGCCCGGCGGCGGCGGACGCCGGACCAGCTCGACGAGCCCGGAGTCGACGTTGGGCTCGGGCCAGAAGACCCGGCGGCCGACGGTGCCCGCGCGGCGCACCGAGCCGTACCAGGCGGCCTTGACCGACGGGACGCCGTAGGCGGGCGCCCCGGGAGCCGCGGCGAGCCGCTCGGCCACCTCGGCCTGCACCAGGATCAGCGCCCGGTCCAGGGTGGGCAGCAGCTCCAGCAGGGTGAGCAGCACCGGGACGGCGACGTTGTAGGGCAGGTTTGCCACGAGCGCGGTCGGCGGCCGGCCGGGCAGCTCGGTCACGCGCAGGGCATCGCCCTCGACGACGGTCAGCCGGTCGGCGAGGTCGGGGCGGCGGGCGGCGACCGTCCGCGGCAGCAGCGCGGCCAGCCGGGGGTCGATCTCCACCGCCGTCACGTGCGCCGCCACCGGCAGCAGACCCAGGGTCAGCGAGCCGAGGCCCGGGCCCACCTCCAGGACGACGTCGTCGGGCCGCACACCGGCGGTGCGCACGATCCGCCGGATCGTGTTGGCGTCGTGCAGGAAGTTCTGCCCCAGGGTCTTCGTGGGACGCAGTTCGAGCTGCTGGGCCAGGTCGCGGATCGCGGCCGGGCCCAGCAGCCCGTCGGCCTGCTCGGGTTCGGTGGTCAGCGGGATCAGCTGAACAGGCGGGGCCCGCAGTGCGGCCACTGGCCGGCACCGGAGCGCTGGTACAGCAGCTGGGCCCGGTAGGTCTGCTCGTCCGCCGGGGCGGCCGACGGCAGGCCCGAACCACCCACGGCCTGCCAGGTGGCCGTGGAGAACTGGTACAGCCCGTGGTACTTGCCGGTCCCGCTGACCGCGGTCGGGCGGCCGCCGGACTCGCATGCGGCCAGGGCGGCCCAGTTGAGGCCGTCGGCGGAGGGGCTGTTCGTCGGGCGCGCCTTGGTGCCGACCGTCACGAGCTCGTCGACCGGCGCCCGGGTGACGGTGGTGGACAGCTGCTCCCGGCCGGTCTCCCGGCCGTCGACGACGGTCACGCGGAAGGTGGTGGTCTGCTCGCCGGCGACGCCCTGCTGGGTGACCGTCTCGTCGCCCGTGAATGCCTCGGCGTCCTCGGTCTCCACCCGTCCGTGCGCGACCGGGGTGACCTCGGTGACCTCGGAGACCTGCACCCGGTACACCTGCAGGCGCATCCGGTTCAGCAGCGCCTGCGTGGGCTTGAGGCTGGTGCGGTCGGTGTCGCCGAGCGCGATGCCCTGCTCGGCGAGCAGGTCGCCGGCGGTCGCGGCGGTCGTGGTAACCACGCGCTCGGCGCCGTCGGCCACGAGCACGATCTCCTTGGGCGTGGTGATCGTCAGCTGCATGCCCTCGAGCGGCAGGCGGTCGCTGCGGCTCGCGGAGAGCACCAGCCCGTCGGCGCGGAGACCGAGCTGGTCGAGCGCCTCCTCGACCGACAGCGCGGTCACCTGCACCTGGCGGGAGACGCCGTCGATGGTGAGCTCGAGCGGCCGGGCCCGGTTGAGGACGACGGTGGAGCCATCGCTCACCACCTGGTCCGCCGCGGGGAGGACGACGTCCTGGGCGGCGAGGGTGAGGCCCTCCTCCTCCAGCATGTCGCCCACGGTGTCGGCGTAGGTGCCGACGTCGCGGGTCTGACCGTCGACGGTGAGCGCGACGGACTTCTGGGCGAGGAAGAAGGCCAGCGTCCCGCCCACCAGTCCGACGAGGACGAGGGCGAAGAGGCTGAACTGCAGGGAGCGACGCACGACACTTCCAGGGGTCACAGAACCCGGGCAGGAGAACGGCTGGACCGCCGAGTGCGGCCCGACCGCGGTTCCCGGCTCGAGCGGCGGCCCCCCGGGGATCCGGAGCAGGGACGCCACCCGGGTCGCTCTCCACCCCGGCTGTCGATCACGACACGATAACGAACACTCTGCGCGTGGCAACGGTGCACAACGAGTGAAACAGACCGCGACATCGCGCACCGTGGACGCGCCGGTACCCCTTGTGACGGACGTGCCGGGTGGGACGGGTGTGACGAGAAGGTAGTCACCCGTTCCGGGGTGACCAAGCCCACCGGGTTCGCCGGACCCCTCACCGGGGACCCGAGAGCTCAGCCCGCCAGCGCGGGAGCGCTCGACCGCACCGGTCGCAGCCAGCTGAACAGGAAGACGGTCACGGCCAGCCCGGCCGCCAGCGCGGAGAAGCCGCCGGCCACCAGGGCCACGGGCAGCACGTCGAAGTTCTCGCTGACCCGCTCCCCCAGGTCGAGGCCGGCGCCCAGCAGCAGCGTCCCGAACGGCAGCAGGGCCGTCACGCTGGCGGCCGCGGTCACCAGGTGCGCCGTCCACGTCCGCAGCGCCTCGTCGATCGGCACGTCGGCGCCCTCGGCGGGAACCGGCCGGACCAGCGCCCGGAGCAGCGCCCCCTCGGCCAGCAACCAGGCCACCAGCGGCACGCCGACGACCGCCCAGGCGGTGGTGCTCCCCAGCTCGCCGGAGGACCACAGCCACCCGGCCGTCGCCAGCTCGGCGGCGACCACGAGGCGCATCGTCCAGACCAGCCAGGCGGAGATCTGGTCGCCCTGCCGCGGGCGGCGCGGCGGGGAGCTCAGGGCCCAGCGGGGGCGGGGACGCGTCGCCTCGGCCAGCAGGACCCCCGCCAGCAGGCCCACCGCGAGCAGGGGGATCCAGAGGAAGACCGACGCCTCGGCGAGGAGCACCACGCTGGCCACGATCCCGGCCAGGCCCAGGACCAGGCCCAGCCGGCGCCAGCGGCGTCCGTGCGCCGCCTGGCGCCGCAGCGTCGCCAGCCCCTCGGGGGTCGGCTCGGCCAGCTCCACCCCGCCGCCGGCGACCGCACGGCGGTCCGCCGCGAGCTTCCAGCCACGGGCCAGCAGCACACCCGGCACGAGCAGAGCGACGAAGACCACGACGGCGATGAGACGACCCACGGCAACATTGTCGTCCTCCGGACGACACCGCGGCCACGTACAGTCCGCTATTTCTGTTGAGCCCCACATATCCCGCTCGGGACGACCTCGCGGCTACCGGGGAGCGTCGTCCGCCCAACTGCCGAAGACGCGCTCGGCGGTGGTGGTGAGGGTGTCGCAGAGCTCGGCCAGCTCGGTACCCGTGACCTCCGCGAGCGCACGGACGGTGTGCGGGACCAGCCGCGAGGCGTTCGGGCGGCCACGGAACGGCACCGGGGTGAGGAACGGGGAATCGGTCTCCACCAGGAGCTGGTCCACCGGGGTCAGCGCCGCCGCCTCGCGCAGGTAGCCGGCGTTGCCGAACGTGAGGGTGCCGGCGAAGGAGAGGACGTGCCCCCGCTCGACGCAGGCCCGTGCGAACGCGGCGTCGCCGGAGAAGCAGTGGAAGACCGTGTGCTCGGGCGCGCCCTCGTCGTCGAGCACCCGGAGTATCTCCTCGTGCGCGTCCCGGTCGTGGATGACCAGGGCGATGCCGTGCCGCTTGGCGATGTCGATGTGCGCGCGGAACGACGCCTCCTGGGCGGCCCAGCCCTCGGGACCGGTGCGGTAGCGGTCCAGGCCGGTCTCCCCTACCGCCCGCACCCGGGGCAGCGCCGCGAGCCGGTCGATCTCGGCCAGCGCCGTCTCGGTCGCCGCCCCGGCGCCCGCCTCATTGGGGTGCAGCGCGACCGCCGCCAGCACGTTCGGGTGCCGGGCGGCGAGCGCAGCCGACCAGCGCGAGGAGGCGACGTCCACACCGACCTGCACCAGGCGGGGGACGCCGACCGCCTCCGCCGCGGCGATCTCCGCGTCGACGGCGTCGTCGGAGGCCCACTCGCCGTGCTCGTCCCCGGCCGGCCGCTCCCCCAGGACGATGTCCAGGTGGGTGTGGCTGTCCAGCGCGGGCGCCGGCAGGGGCTCCGGGGACGGCGGCGGCTCGCCCCGCCGGTTCGCGCGGGACGACGCCGAGCGACTCACGCGGAGTCCCCGCCTTCCTCCAGGCGCCGGATCTCCTCCTCGACGACGGACTCGTCGAGCTTGGTGAAGATCGGCTTCGGCGGCGCCAGCGGCGTCCCGGGCGCCGCCAGCGGCGTCGACGCCCACACCGCCTGCCCCTGCGCGTAGTCGCCGGTGATCACCGGGTACGGCGAACCGTCGTCGAGGTCGGTGACCTCCTCGATCCGCGGCGCGACCGACCAGGTGCCGGTGCCACCGAGCAGCTCGTGCACCTGCTGGGAGGAGTGCGGGAGGAACGGCGTCAGCAGGGCGTTGCAGTCCTTGATCGCCTGCAGCGCGGTGTGCAGCACGGTGTCCCGGCGGGCCGGGTCCTCCTTGAGCTTCCAGGGCGCCTGGTCCGACAGGTACTTGTTCGCCTCGCCGACGACCCGCATGGCCTCGTTGATCGCGGCCTTCTGCCGGTTGCGCGAGAGCAGCTCGCCCACGGGGGCGAACGCGCCGGAGGTGGTGGCCAGCAGGGCGCGGTCGTCGTCGGTCAGCTCCCCCGGCGTCGGCACGGCACCGACGTTCTTGGCCGCCATCGACACCGAGCGGTTGACCAGGTTGCCCCAGCCGGCGACCAGCTCGTCGTTGTTGCGCCGGCGGAACTCCGCCCAGGTGAAGTCGGTGTCCTGGTTCTCCGGGCCGGCGACGGCGATGAAGTAGCGCAGCGCGTCGGCGTCGTACCGGGCGAGGAAGTCCCGCACGTAGATGACCACGTTGCGGGAGGAGGAGAACTTGCGCCCCTCCATGGTCAGGAACTCGCTGGACACCACCTCGGTCGGCAGGTTCAGCCGGCCCAGCGACCCCGCGCTGCCGCCCTTGTCGCCCTCGCCGTTGTAGCCGAGCAGCTGGGCGGGCCAGATCTCGGAGTGGAAGACGATGTTGTCCTTGCCCATGAAGTAGTAGGCGTCGGACTCCGGCGTCTGCCACCACTGCCGCCAGGCCTCGGGGTCGCCGGACCGGCGGGCCCACTCGATCGACGCCGACAGGTAGCCGACGACGGCGTCGAACCAGACGTAGATGCGCTTGTCCGGCCGGTCGCGCCAGCCGTCCAGCGGCACCGGCACGCCCCAGTCGATGTCGCGGGTGTAGCTGCGCGGCTTGAGGTCCTCGAGCAGGTTGACGCTGAAGTTCAGGACGTTGGGCCGCCAGCTCTTGCGGGTGCCCAACCAGTCGCCGAGGGCCCGGGTGAACGCCGGCAGGTCGAGGAAGTAGTGCTCTTCCTCCACGAACTTCGGCGTCTCCCCGTTGATCTTGCTGACCGGGTTGACGAGGTCGATCGGGTCGAGCTGGTTGCCGCAGTTGTCGCACTGGTCGCCGCGCGCGCCGTCGTAGCCGCAGATCGGGCAGGTGCCCTCGATGTAGCGGTCGGGCAGGGTGCGGCCGGTCGACGGGCTGATCGCGCCGAGCGTCGTCTTCGGGAAGACGTAGCCGTTCTTCAGCAGGCCGAGGAAGATCTCCTGGCTGACCGCGGCGTGGTTGGCCGTCGTCGTCCGCGTGAAGAGGTCGTAGCTGAGCCCGAGGGACTGCAGGTCGCCCACGATGATCCGGTTGTTCCGGTCGGCGATCTCCCGGGGCGTGATGCCCTCGGCGTCGGCGGCGACGGTGATCGGGGTGCCGTGCTCGTCGGTGCCGCTGACCATGAGGACGTCGTCCCCGGCCATGCGGTGGTACCGGCTGAAGACGTCGGAGGGGACGCCGAACCCGGAGACGTGGCCGATGTGCCGCGGCCCGTTCGCATAGGGCCAGGCGACTGCGGTCAGGATGTGCCGATCACTCACGGCGTTGAGCCTAGGCGGCGGGGTCCAGCCGGTCGCCCGGGCGGGCTACCGACGCGGCCCCCGACGGTGGGTGTCAGGGCTGCGAGACGACGCTCGTGGCCGCGTCGGACGGGTCGGCGTCGACCGGGCCGAGGAGGGCGAGGCCACCGAGCGCCAGGGCGATGAGCCCTAGGGTGACCGTGCACAGCGACCGGTGCAGGAGCACCGGATCGGGCCGCCGCACCCGCACGCGCGGGCCCTGCAGCACCCACGCCCGGGCCGACGGCGAGTCGACGAGGAGCAGCTTGCCGATCGGCAGCGCGAGCGAGGCCGCGAACAGCAGCGGCAGCGGGACGCCACCGACGAGGGTCTCGGGCAGCGGCACGAGGAACGCGACGACGCCCAGGGCCGACACCACGGCGACCTCGATGCCGGAGGTGACCACCAGGAGCCTGCTGCTCGAGCCGTCGATCAGCGCCGCGCCCGCACCGGCGGCCAGGACGATCCAGCCGGCCAGCACGACCAACCCGAGGACGACCAGCCAGCCGGCCGGCCGCACCGGAGCGACCAGGACGGCGTCGACCCGGGTCAGGCCCGTGGCCAGCAGGCCGACGGCCTCGAGGACGGCGAGCACCCCGGCGACGAGCGCGGGAGCCGGGATCCGGCGTCGCGCGCCGGGGGCGCCCGGGATCGCCGCGGCACCGGGCACCGGCTGCGCCGGACGGGCGTACGGGGACCCGACGGTGTCGCGGACGTCGAGGACGGTGCTCGCCACGAAGCTTCTCTCCCTGACCGGTGGGGCTGTCCCCGGTCAGGTCGGCGCTCCGGGCGGGTCCCTGGACGACGCGCCGGCCGTTCTCACCCCTTCGGGGCAGGGCGGTCGCACGGGCGGGTGGCCCCGCACGCCTACGCTGCACACCGCCGAGGACGACCAGTCGGGAGGAGTGCGGACCGCCGTGAGCACCAGCGACGACCTGCCGGCCGCACCGCTCGAGCTGCCCTCCCAGGTGCCGCCGGGGTCGCCACCGACCCTGCGGCCCCGCCCCGCCGGGCAGCAGCAGCGGATGCCGACCCGTCGCCCCGAGTCGGCGGCCGTCATCGACTGCGCCGTCTACGTCGACGGCCGGCGCCAGGAGGCGGTGGCCGCGCAGGACGCGCTGCGGGTCGCCGAGGAGCGCGGCGGGTTCGTGTGGCTGGGCCTCTACGCCCCGGGCGAGGACGAGCTGGGGGCGATCGCCGGGGAGTACGACCTGCACCCGCTCGCGGTCGAGGACGCCGTCTACGCCCACCAGCGGCCGAAGCTGGAGCGCTACGACGACGCCCTGTTCATGGTGCTCAAGACCGCCACCTACATCGAGCACGAGGAGCTCACCGCGACCAGCGAGGTCGTGGACACCGGCGAGGTGATGGTCTTCCTCGGGCCGAACTACGTCATCACCGTCCGGCACGGGGAGCACGGCGGCCTGGCCGACCTCCGGCAGCGGCTGGAGGACCAGCGGGAGCTGCTGTGCCTCGGGCCCGCCGCGGTGCTCTACGCCGTCGCCGACCTGGTGGTGGACTCCTTCGTCGACGTCGCGGCCGCGGTCGAGGAGGACGTCGAGGAGCTGGAGGCCTCGGTGTTCAGCCCCCAGCGCACCGACGACATCGGCCGGCTCTACCAGCTCAAGCGGGAGCTGATGTCGCTGCGGCGGGCGGTCTCCCCGCTCGAGGTCCCGCTGCAGAAGCTGGCCGAGCGGCCGGTCGACGTCGTCCCCGAGGCGATGCGCTCGTACTTCCGGGACGTCTTCGACCACGCCATCCGGGTGCGCGACCAGGTGGGCGGCCTCGACGAGCTGCTCACCTCGATCCTGCAGGCGTCGCTGGCCCGGACGCAGATGGCCGACAACGAGGACATGCGGAAGATCTCGGCCTACGCCGGCATCATCGCCGTCCCCACCGCCATCGCCGGGATCTACGGCATGAACTTCGAGTACATGCCCGAGCTCGACGAGCCGTGGGGCTATCCCGCGGTGCTGCTGGTGATCCTGACGGCCATCGTGCTGCTCTACCGCGGTTTCAAGCGCAACGGCTGGCTGTAGCCCCTCGCGGCCTTGCGGCCCTCCACATGCCCCGGCCGTCCCCAGGCATAGGAGGCTTTGCCTACGGTTTCGTGGCCGGATCTGTAGGCATAGCCTCCTATGCCGCCCAGAGCTCTGACCGCGGGTCGCCCCCGCGAGTTGTCCACAGATCGCTGCGTTGGCTCCCAGCCGAGTGACCGAGCCAACGAGGCTGCCCACATGGACTGGCAGAAGGCCATCGGCGACACAGTGCGCGACCACGGCGGGCTGGCCACGCGCCAGCAGCTGCTCGAGCGGGTGCCGCGCCAGGTGCTCGACAGCCATGTCGGCCGCGGGCACCTCGTGCGGGTCCTTCCCAAGGTCTACCGACTGCGGGACTGCGTCGAGGACGACGGGATCATCCTGCGCGCGGCGCTCCTGCACACCGGCCCGGTTGCGGCGCTGAGCCACACGACCGCACTCGCCGTGTGGGGCCTACGCCCGTTGGAGCGGCCACTTCACGTGACGGTGGACCAGAGCGTCAAGAGAGCCGGAGCACCCGACCTGCTCGTGCACCGCCGGCTGCGCTTCGACCCGGAGTCCGCGCAGTGCGTTCAGCGGCGCGACCTCCTCATCACGACACTGCCCCGGACCGTCATCGACTCGTGGCCCTTGCTGCCGACCGTTGAGCGCCGTCCACTCGCCTTGGACCTCAGCAACCGCGGGCTGGTCACCGCGCGACATCTCGATGAGGCACTGGCGGAGCGCCCCAATGTCGCAGGCCGGCGGGGCCTGCGTCAGACCATCGATCTCATCGCCGACGGCTGCAGGAGCGAACTCGAGGCCCACGGCGTCCTCAACGTGTTCCGGCACCGCTCGCTGCCGTCGAGCGTCGGCCAGTACCAGATACAGCTCCCGGCCGGTCGGATCAGGCTCGACCGGGCATGGCCGGAGGTGAAGCTGGCAGTGGAGCTGGACGGCGCCCAGCACCACACCTCTCCGGCGGACCGCCGCAAGGACCTTGCCCGCGACCGGGAGCTTGCCGCACTCGGCTGGGTCGTCCTCCGTTTCACGTACGCGGACGTCCTGCGTGACCCAGACGGTGTGCGAGCAAAGGTGCTCGCTGTCTACCGCGCTCGCCTCGCACAGCTGCACGTGAGCTGAGACTTCACAGGCATAGGAAGCTATGCCTGCGGATCAAGGCTGAATACGCAGGCAAAGCCTCCTATGCCTGCAAAGGGGCTAGCCCTTGGCGGCGACGACGGCGTCGTAGACGGTGCGGCGCGGGAGCCCGGTGCGCTCCACGACCGCCCGGATGGCGTCCTTGCGGGTCGCCCCGGCCGCCTCCTCCGCGGCCACCTCGGCCGCGAGCTCCGCCGGCGACAGCTCCACGGCCCGCTCCGGCGCCCCGGCGACGACGAGGGTGATCTCGCCGCGCACGCCGTCGGCGGCCCACGCGGCGAGCTCGGCGAGACCGCCGCGCCGGATCTCCTCGTGGGTCTTGGTCAGCTCGCGGCAGACGGCGGCCGGCCGGTCGTCCCCGAGCACGGCCGCGGCGTCGGTCAGCGCGTCGGCCAGCCGGTGCGGGGACTCGAAGAACACCATCGTGCGGCGCTCGTCGGCCAGCGAGGCGAACCGCGACCGGCGCTCCCCGCCCTTGCGCGGCAGGAAGCCCTCGAAGCAGAAGCGGTCCACCGGCAGTCCCGAGACCGCCAGCGCGGTGATCACCGCCGACGGCCCCGGCACGGAGGTGACGTCGACGCCGGCGTCGATGGCGGCCCGCACGAGCGTGTACCCCGGGTCGGAGACCGAGGGCATGCCGGCGTCGGTGAGCAGCAGGACCGTCCGCCCCTCGGTCAGGGCCGCCAGCAGGCCGGGCAGCCGGGCGCGCTCCACCGACTCGTGGAAGGTGACCACCCGGCCGGTGAACGTGACCTCGAGGTCGGCGGCCAGCCGGTGCAGCCGCCGGGTGTCCTCGCACGCGAGGACGTCGGCGGTGGCCATCGCCGCCCGCAGCCGCGGGCCGACGTCACCGGGCTGCCCGAGGGGCGCCCCACCCAGCACCAGCCGTCCGCTCACGCCGACGAGCCTGTCACGACCGGGCGGGCGCGCGTGCCACCTACCCTGACCGCATGGCGGTGCTGGCACCCGAGCGGGCGGACGAGGACCCGCGCGGGACCCCGCCCCCGGCGGCCCCGCGGGTGCGCCGCCGGCGACCGCCGCGGCCCCGGCGGGACGTCATCCCGCTGCCCACCGACCGGCGGACGGCGTGGATCATCGCCGCCGTCCTGGGCGTCCTGGCCCTGACCACCCGGCTCTGGGGCATCGGCTACCCGAGCGACCTGGTCTTCGACGAGGCGTACTACCCGCCGGAGGCGCGGGAGCTGCTGATCTGGGGGCACGAGTACAACCGCGGCTACACGTTCATCGTCCACCCGCCGCTGGGCAAGTGGCTGATCGCGGCCGGCGAGCAGGTGTTCGGCTACACCTCCTTCGGCTGGCGCTTCCCCTCCGCGGTGGCGGGCTCGATCGCCGTCGTCGTGCTGTTCCGGCTCGGTCGCCGGCTGACCGGTTCGACGCTGGTCGGCCTGTTCGCCGGGGTGCTCCTGATCGTCGACGGCTTCGCGTTCACCATCTCGCGCATCGGCCTGCTCGACGTCTTCCTGCAGGTGTTCGTGCTCGGCGCGGTCGCCTGCCTGGTGGTCGACCGCGACGTCGTGCGGGGCCGGGTGCGGGCGGCGGGCGAGATCGCGGGCGACGGCTTCCGGCTCGGTCCGCGGGGCTGGCGGATCGCGGCCGGCGTCCTGTTCGGCTGCGCCTGCGCGGTCAAGTGGAGCGGGGTCTGGTTCCTGGCCTTCTTCGCCGTGCTGTCGCTGTTCTGGGACCGGGGGGCCTGGCGGGACGCCGGGGCGCGGCGCCCCACCCGGACGGCGGCCCGCCGAGGGCTGCCCGGTGCGCTCTGGGCGCTGGCCGCGGTCCCGGTGCTCACCTACCTGGCCTCGTTCACCGGCTGGTTCCTCGGCGAGACGTCGCAGGGCAGGGCGTGGGCGCAGCAGAACCCCGACACCGCCTACCCGTGGGTGCCGGACGCGCTGCGGTCGCTGTGGCACCAGCACGCCGAGTGGCTCCGGTTCCACAGCGAGCTGTCCAGCCCGCACCCGTGGGAGTCCGGCCCCTGGTCGTGGTTGGTCAACGGCCGGCCCATCCTGCTGTGGAACCCGCAGGGCATCGTCGACGCCCAGGGCGAGCAGGTGGTGCGCTACATCCTCATGGTCGGGACGCCGGTGCTCTGGCTGGCCTTCGCGCCCGCCATGCTGTGGCTGCTCTGGCGGATCGGTGCGCGGCGGGACCCAGCCGCTCTCACGGTCGCCGTCGGGATCGCCGCGGGCTGGCTGACCTGGTTCGTGAACCTCGACCGGACGATGTTCATCTTCTACATGGCGCCGGCGCTGCCGTTCTTCGTGCTCGCGGTCGCCCTGGGGCTGCAGGACGTGGTCGGGCGGCCCGGCGGCGGCGAGTGGCGACGGCGCGCGGGGCTGGCCGTCGCCTGCGGGTACGTCGCCGTCGTGGCGGCCACCTTCGTCTTCTTCTGGCCGGTGCTCACCGGGCAGCCCCTCTCGCACGCCGAGTGGCTGCAGCGCATGTGGTTCCCGTCCTGGTTCTGACCGGGCGCTCAGGAGTGGTGCTCGTGGACGACGGCGTGCCCCTTGCCGCGGCCGATGAGCGCCCGGTTGACCGGCACCGTCACCACGAAGGCGACCGCCAGGGCCACGGCGAGCGAGCCCCAGAACAGCGGTGACCCGAGCCCGGCGTCCATCGCACCCGGGATGGCCAGCATGATCCCGTTGTCCACCACCTCCATGACGAGGATGGAGACGGTGTCGGCCGCCAGCGCCACCCGCACCGCCGCGCGCAGCGCCAGGCCCGAACGCAGCACCGGCACGATCGTCAGCGAGTAGCCGAAGACGAACGCCAGTGCGACGGCGAGCGTGATCGTGGCCCCGTCCGACCAGCCCAGCGCGGTGCCGATCACCATGCCGAGCACCTCGCCGATGGCGCAGCCGGTGAGGCAGTGCAGGGTCGCGCTGATGGCGAGGCGGGTGAGCGCCTGCCCTTCCGAGCCGCCGTGCGCGGCATGCCCCGTTCCGTGCCGGTCCCCGGACCGGGCCGTCGCCGGCGGGTGGTGGTTCTCGGTCATGGCGACACCTCTCTCGACGCGTTCGACGACGCGAGGAAGATACCCCCCAGGGGTACCCGCCGCCAGTGCCTCCGGACTCCTCCACGGATGCCGGGACGGAGTCGGCCTTCGACCGGTGGCGGAACTCGACCGCTCACCGAGGAGCTCGCGGGACCGACCGCGAGGCACGTCACGGTGACGCTCGGGCAGGGCGACGCCGTCGTCGCCCGCGGGCGGGTCGACTGCGCGGGCAGGTCTGGTCAGGCCGGGGAGGCGGGCTGCAGCTGCGGCAGGACCAGGGCCCAGAAGGAGTCCAGCCGCCTCGCCAGGTCCCGCCGCGCGCTCAGCTCCTGCGACACCTGCTGCATCCCGAAGAAGCTGGCCACGATCACCTGGGCGGTGCCCACCGGATCGGCCGCGGCGTTGATCTGCCCCCGCTGCTGCCCCTGGGTGATCAGCTGGGCGAGCGCGTGCTGCCAGCCGACGTAGGGCTGCGGCAGCTTGGCCAGGGCCTCGGGTGGGAGCTCGGACGTCAGGCGCTTGGAGGCCCGGACGACCGGGTCCTTGGCGAACTGCTCCCCCGCCACGTACGTGACGGCGACCAGCGCCGCCAGGGCGTCGTCGTGGGAGTCGATGACCCCGCGCAGCATGATCGGCCACGTCTCGAACATCTGGTGGACGACGGCGACGGCGACGCTCTCCTTGGACTCGAAGTGCCAGTAGAGCGCGCCCTTCGTCATCCCGGTGCCGGCGACGATGTCGCTGAGGGACGTGGCCGCGTAGCCGCGTTCGCTGAACTCGCGGGCGGCGATGTCGATGATGAGCTGGCGGGTGGCGGCGCTGTCGCTCGCCCGCCCGCGCGCGCGCCGCGGTGGAGACGAGGCGCCGACCGGTGTCTCAGCCATGGAACCGCCTCCCGCGGGACGACCCGCCCCCGTGTCGACGTGCAGCGTAGCGGGCGTGGCGCTGCGATTCCCCGTCCGACGCGACGACGGCGCCGCCGGGGTACGGGACCCCGACGGCGCCGGCCGCTGACCTGGGTGGAGCTGAGGGGATTTGAACCCCTGACCCCCTCGATGCGAACGAGGTGCGCTACCGGTCTGCGCCACAGCCCCCTGTGCGGCAAGAAGACTACCGCCCGGCTCCTCCGGCCCTGCCACCGGGGCAGGGCCGGAGGCCCGTGTCGATCGTCAGGCGCCGATCACGCGCGGCGGCTGGTACTCGTCGATGTCGGCGAAGCCGATGTCGTCGTCGTCGAGCCCCACGACGGCGCTGTTCTGCCACCCGGCGGGCGCGGGGGTGCGGGCGGCGACGACCCGGCCCGGCCGGAGCGCGTGCACCGGGGCGAGCGGGAGGCTCGGGTGCTGCAGGGCGGGCAGGGCGTCCTGCGCGACCGTCTCGTGCACCGCGGGGGACGCCGTGCGCTGGACGGGCGCCGGCACCTCCGCCGGGCGGGCGGCCGTCCGGACGGCGGCCCGCTCGGCCTGCCGTGCGGCGGACCGGGCGGCGCGACGGGCGGCGAGCCGCTCACGACGGGCGA
The DNA here is from genome assembly GCF_054051035.1 of Blastococcus sp. SYSU DS0619. Taxonomy (NCBI): domain Bacteria; kingdom Bacillati; phylum Actinomycetota; class Actinomycetes; order Geodermatophilales; family Geodermatophilaceae; genus Blastococcus; species Blastococcus sp. SYSU DS0619. The sequence goes on from NZ_JBJHAM010000002.1 coordinate 152,397, forward strand.
CCTTCCGCAGCACGAGCACGTACCCGACCGTCGCGACGGTGAAGAACGCCTGGGCGATCCACAGCCACGGGGTGAGGAGCAGCGCCCCGGCCAGCGAGGCGAGCGTGAGGGCCACCAGACCCCCCAGCGCCCGGCGGCGCAGCGCGTGCACGTCCACCTTCAGCTCACCGGTGGTGCGCAGGACCTCGCGGTCGATCGACACCCGCTCGGTCTCGGCGTGCCGCACCGGATCGACCGACCGCCGCCGCTGCAACGTCCGACCCGCGTCGGCAGCCTCCAGCCGGCCGTCCTGGGCGTCACCGCGGGTCACCACCATGGGGACCAGCACGACGAACCAGAGCACGACCAGAGCGGCCAAGAGAACGCCCGATCCCATGAGAACACCACCTGTCACATCAGTCACTCGCCGGGCGAGGTTATGCAGCTCAGCGGGCGGGATCCGGGAGGCGCGCGGGCGTGTCGCTGATGTCTTGTGGGACCGGTGTGACGGGGGACGGCGTGTCACCGCCACCCATCCAGGCGGCGGTGACCCTGCGTGCTATGCCGACCGGCCGATCACCCGGCGGCCGGCCCCGGGGTCATCCCCCGCCAGCGGTCGAGCACCCCCCGGGGCAGGTCGTCGGCGAGCAGTGCGTACGCCAGGTGGTCGCGCCAGGCGCCGTCGATGTCCAGGTAGCGCCGCAGCAGGCCCTCCTGCTGGAAGCCCAGCCGCTCCACCAGCCGCCGGCTCGGCAGGTTCTCGGGCCGGATGTCGGCCTGCAGCCGGTGCAGGCCCACGGGACCGAAGGCGTGGTCGCACACCAGCGCCACGGCCAGCGAGGCGATGCCCCGGCCGGCGACCGACCGGTCGATCCAGTACCCGAGGTACCCGGCGCGCAGCGCGCCCCGCACGATGTTGTCCACCGTCACCTGGCCGACCAGCCGGCCCTCGACCCGGACGGCGAACGGCAGCGAGGTCCCCAGGCGCGCCCGGCGGGCCATCGCCCGGCGCATCGCCCGGTAGGCCGCCGGGGTGTGCCGGGCCTGCCAGGCGATACCGGCCGTCGGCTCCCACGGGCGCAGCCAGTCCTCGTTGGCCGACCGGACACGGCTCCACTCCACCGCGTCCCGCCGGCGCAGCGGGTGCAGCTCCACCGGGCCCCAGGCCAGGCTCGCGGGCCAGCCGGGGTGCAGGACGGGATCGATCACGGGGGCCCGCGTCAGCCGCCGAGCAGCAGCGGCATGACGGTGACCAGCCCGCCGGCGGCCACCTCGGTGACGTCCTCGTCGATGACGATCAGGCAGTTCGCGCGCGCCATCCGGGCCAGGAGCGCATCGGTGGCGTCCCCCACCGGCTCGACGACGTAGCCGCCGTCGGGGTGCCGCATGACGGTGCCGTGCAGGTACTGGCGGTACCCCAGCGGGGAGAGCAGCGGCTGCCCGGCGATGGCCTGCACCGTGCGGCGGAACAGCTGGCGCTTGCCCAGCATCAGCCGGATGGCGGGCCGGACGAACACCTCGAACGCGACGAGCGCGGCGACGGGCTCCCCCGGCACGCAGATGACCGGCACCTCGTCCCGGCCCAGCCGGCCGAAGCCCTGCGCGGGGCCGGGGTGCATCGCCACCTGGCGGAAGCGCATCCGGCCGAGGCCGGCCAGCGCCTCCTGGACCATGTCGAACCCGCCGCTGGCGAAAGTGCCGGAGATGAGCACCAGGTCGCTGCGCAGCAGCTGGCTCTCCAGCACCTCGGTCAGGCGCCGCTGGTCGCCGGGCAGGATCCCCGACCGGTAGGCGTCCGCCCCGGCGTCCCGGGACGCCGCGGCCAGCGCGTAGCTGTTGACGTCGACCACCTGGCCGGGCGCGGGGGTGGCGCTGACGTCCACGAGCTCGCTGCCGGCGCTGAGCACGACGACCCGCGGCCGGGGCCGGACGAGCACCCGCTCCCGGCCGACAGCGGCCAGCAGGCTGATCTGGGCGGGGCCGATCGGGGTCCCGACGTGCACTGCGGGGTCTCCCGGCGCCACGTCGTCACCGGTGCGGCGGACGTAGCTGCCGGCGGGTGGCGCGGCCTGCACCGCGACCCGGGCCGCCCCGTTGTCGGTCCACACCCCCGGGACGACGACGTCGGCGCCGGTGGGGAGCATCGCGCCGGCCGCGACCTTCAGCGCCAGCCCCGGCCCGATGGAGGACGGCGCACCGGCCCCGGCCACGCTCTCGCCGACGACGGCGAGCTCCACCGGCGCGGTCACGGTGGCGGCGGCGACGTCCTCCGCGCGGGCGGCGTAGCCGTCCAGCGCCGCCTGGTCGAAGGCGGGCAGCGCCCGCTGGCTGACGACGTCCTCGGCGCAGAGCAGCCCCTGCGCGTCCAGCACGGCCAGCTCGATCGGGTCCGGCTGCGGCACCGCGGCCAGGATCTCCTCGAGGTGCCGCTCGACGGTGCGCACCTGCGGCGAGGCGTCGGAGCGGCCGTCGGCCGGCAGCGGTACGGGGCCCGTCATCCCGCGCGGCGCGGGGACCCCGTCGCCGGCCGGCCCGGCCGCGGCCCGGTCGCCGTGCGGCCCGATCGGCCCGGTGACCCGGGGCGGGGCCATGGGCAGGTCGACCTGTGCGGTGTCCCGGTGCACCCGGGATCCTCCGCCGCCGATGTTGCCGTCGTCGCTCTGCCCGGACATCCTCACCACCGTCGTCCCGCGGTGCCGTGGGCCGGCACCGCCCCTGCGGCAGCGCCGGCCCGGAGGGGGCCGGCGTCGCGCCGCGGTCCGATCGTGCCCTTGCGGGCGCCGGTCAGGACGACGACGCGCCCTCGGCGGGCAGCTCGGTGACGAAGTCGCGCAGCCAGCCGCGCAGCGACGGGCCGAGGTCGTCGCGCTCGACGGCCAGCCGGATCACGGCCTTGAGGTAGTCCAGCTTGTCGCCGGTGTCGTAGCGCCGGCCGCCGAAGACCACGCCGTGGACCGGCTCGCCGCGCTCGACGAGGGTGGCCAGGGCGTCGGTCAGCTGGATCTCCCCGCCACGTCCGGGCGTCGTCTGCCGCAGCACCTCGAAGATCTCCGGGGACAGCACGTAGCGCCCGATGATCGCCAGGCTGCTGGGGGCCTCGTCGACGGGCGGCTTCTCGACCAGGCCGGTGATCGCGACCACGTCGCCGCCGTCGGCGGTGGGCTCGACGGCCACCGCGCCGTACTTGTCGATGTTCTCCCGGCCCACGTCGAGCAGCGCGATCACCGAGCCGCCGTGCTCGGCCTGCACGGCGAGCATCTGCTCGAGCAGGTGGTCACGGGCGTCGATCAGGTCGTCACCCAGCAGCACCGCGAACGGCTCGTCACCGACGAAGGCGGCCGCCTGCAGCACCGCGTGCCCCAGGCCCAGGGCCTCGCCCTGGCGGACGAAGTGCACCTGCGCGACCTCGGTGGACTCGTGCACGGCGGCCAGCCGCGAGGCGTCGCCCTTCTTCTCCAGGGCAGCCTCGAGCTCGGGGGTGCGGTCGAAGAAGTCCTCGATGGCGGCCTTGTTGCGGCCGGTGACCATGAGCACCTCGGGCAGGCCGGCGCGCGCGGCCTCCTCGACGATGTACTGCAGCGCCGGCCGGTCCACGACCGGGAGCAGCTCCTTGGGCACGGCCTTCGTCGCCGGCAGGAAACGGGTGCCCATCCCTGCGACGGGGATGACCGCCTTGCGGGCCGGACGGGTGCTGGACGTCGACATGCAGGCAGCCTAGCTAGCCTGCGCGGATGAGCGCCCAGCCCGCCGGGAACGACCCCAAGGCAGCGGCCCGTGCGGCGCTGCTGCGCCGCCGGCGCGACCGGCCCGACGACGAGCGGGCGGCGGGCTCCGCCGCGGTGGCCGCGACGCTCGTGGCGCGGCTGGCGGGGACCCCGGTGGTCGCCGCCTTCGTGCCGGACGGGACCGAGGCCGGCTCCGGCCACCTCCCCGGGGTCCTCGCCGCGGGCGGTGCCCGCGTGCTCCTGCCGGTCGTGCCCGCGCGGGGCCGGGAGCTGGACTGGGCGGAGCACTCCGGGGAGCTCGTGCCCGGCCGGTTCGGCCTGCTGGAGCCCCCGGGGCCCCGGCTGGGTGCGGCGGCGATCGGCGCGGCCGGGGCGGTGGTCGTCCCGGCGGTCGCGGTCGCCCGCGACGGCGCCCGGCTGGGCCGCGGCGGCGGGTTCTACGACCGCGCGCTGCGGCACGCCCGCCCGGGTGCGGCGCTGGTCGCCGTCGTCTTCGACGACGAGCTGGTCGACCGGCTGCCCACCGAGCCGCACGACGTGCGGATGACCGCGGTGGTCACCCCCTCCGGGGGATGGCAGGCGCTACCGGCGGGTCACTGACACAGTGGACCCGCCGCACCCCCCGACGACGTGGGAGGGACCGTGTCCCCAGAGATCGTGACCATCGTGGCGTTGGTCGTCATCTTCGCCATCGCCACGTTCCTGCCGATCAACATGGGGGCGCTGGCGTTCGTCGGCGCCTTCGTCGTCGGCACCCTGGCGGTCGGGCTGACGACCGACGACATCATCGCCGGCTTCCCCGCCGGCCTGGTGCTGACGCTCATCGGCGTCACGTACCTGTTCGCCATCGCGCAGAACAACGGCACCGTCGACCTGCTGGTCCGGGGCGCGGTGAAGCTGGTCGGCGGCCACGTCGCCGCGATCCCGTGGGTGATGTTCTTCGTCACCGCGGTGCTCACCGCCATCGGGGCCCTCTCCCCGGCCGCGGTGGCGATCATCGCGCCGATCGCGCTCACCTTCGCCGCGCGGCACGACATCAGCCCGCTGCTGATGGGCATGATGGTCATCCACGGCGCCCAGGGCGGCGGCTTCTCACCGATCAGCGTCTACGGCGTCACCGTCAACGGCATCGTCGAGCAGTCCGACCTCGAGGGCAGCCCGCTCGCGGTGTTCCTCGGTGCGCTGTTCTTCAACATCGCCATCGCCGCGGTGCTCTTCCTCGTGCTGGGCGGCCGGAAGCTGATCGGCCGCAAGGTCGCCGCCGAACCGGTGCCGCACAGCGAGCACGCGCACGGCACGCTCGTCCGGGGGCACGGGGCCGCCCCGGGGCCCGGGGTGGGCGGGGACGACGACGAGCACATCCACCCCGACCGCCCGGAGCCGGTCCGCTTCGAGCAGATCCTGACGCTGGTCGGGCTGGTCGTCGTCGCCGTCCTGGCCCTGGCCTTCGACCTGGACATCGGGTTCGTGGCGATCACGGTCGCCGTCGTCCTGGCGCTGTTCTCCGCCCAGCAGCACAAGGGCGCGATCACCCAGATCAGCTGGTCGACGATCCTGCTCATCGCCGGCGTGCTGACCTTCGTCTTCGTGCTGGAGGAGGCGGGCACGATCGACTACGTCGGGGACGCGGTCATCGGGCTGGGCGTGCCGCTGCTCATCGCGCTGCTGCTGGCCTACATCGGCGGGGTGGTGTCGGCCTTCGCCTCGTCGACGGCGATCATCGGCGTCGCCATCTCGCTCGCCGTGCCGTTCCTCCTGTCCGGGGAGATCAGCGCGGTGGGCGTCGTCGTCGCCCTGTCCGTGGCCTCGACCATCGTGGACGTGAGCCCGTTCTCCACGAACGGTGCGCTGGTGCTGGCCAACGCGCAGGACGTCGACCGCGACCGCTTCTACAAGCAGATCCTGGCCTACGCCGCGATCGTCGTGGCCGTCGGACCGCTGCTGTCCTGGCTGGTCTTCGTCGTCCCCGGCTGGCTGTGACCCACCCGACGTCCGATATCTCACCGCTGAGAGACTTTTCCAGGCCTCCGCCGGAACCGGCGGCCACGGAGCGAGGGAGACCACCATGCCCGGACCTCTCGACGGCGTCCTCGTCGTCGACCTCACCCGCGCCCTGGCGGGGCCGCACGCCGCGATGATGCTGGGCGATCTCGGCGCCCGCGTGATCAAGGTGGAGAGCCCCGGCAGCGGGGACGACACCCGCGGCTGGGGACCGCCGTTCGTGCAGCCGGAGCACGGCGACCGGGAGTCGACCTACTTCCTGTCGACGAACCGGAACAAGGAGTCGATCACCCTCGACCTAAAGGACGAGGCGGACAAGGCGGTGCTCACCGAGCTGCTGCGCCGCGCGGACGTGCTGCTGGAGAACTTCCGCCCCGGCACGCTGGCCCGGCTCGGCTTCGGCACCGACGTCCTGGCCGAGCTGAACCCGCGGCTGGTGACGCTCGCGATCAGCGGGTTCGGCCACGACGGCCCCGAGGGCGGCCGGGCCGGCTACGACCAGATCGCCCAGGGCGAGGGCGGGCTGATGTCGCTCACCGGCTCCGGGCCCGACGACCCCCAGCGGGTCGGCGTCCCGATCGGCGACCTGCTGGCCGGCATGTACGGCGCCTACGGCGTGGTCGCCGCGCTGATGGAGCGGGAGCGGACCGGCCGCGGGCAGGTCGTGCGCACCTCGTTGCTGGCCGCGATCGTCGGCGTGCACGCCTTCCAGGGGACGGCGTGGACGGTGGCCGGGAAGGTCGGCGCCGCACAGGGCAACCACCACCCCTCGATCGCCCCCTACGGGCTCTTCCACTGCCGGGGCGGGAGCGTCCAGGTGGCCTGCGCCAACGAGTCGCTGTGGCGGAAGCTGTGCGCCGAATTCGGCTTCGACCCCGAGGCGCCCGGGATGGCCACCAACGGCGACCGCGTGGAGCACCGCGACGAGGTGATCGCGCTGCTCGAGGGCGCGTTCGCCGACATCCCCGCCGAGGACCTGCTGGCCCGGCTCGCGAAGGTCGGCATCCCGTCGGGCAAGGTGCGCAGCATCGACGAGGTCTACGGATGGGACCAGGCGCTCTCCCAGGGCCTGCTCGTCGACGTCGAGCACGCGACGCTGGGCTCGCTGCAGCTGCCCGGGCCGCCGCTGCGCTTCTTCGCGGCCGGCGCCGACGGGGAGACCGAGACCACCCGCCGGGAGCACGCCGCCCCGCCGGTGCTGGGTGCGGACGGCGACGCGATCCGCGCGTGGCTGGACGGTTCGGCCCCGTGACCGGGACGCCTCGGCTCGACGCGCGGGCCCTGCGCGACCTGGTCCTCGACCCCGGGTCGTGGCAGTCCTGGGACTCCCCCATCCGGGCCCGCGACGTCGCCGAGAGCTATGCCGCCGAGCTGGCCCGTGCGGCGGAGAAGTCCCGTCAGGACGAGTCGGTGATCACCGGGGAGGGGATGCTGCGCGGCCGCCGCGTCGCCGTCGTCGCCGGGGAGTTCGGCTTCCTGGCCGGCTCCATCGGGGTGGCCGCCGCGGAACGGCTGATCGCGGCCGTGGAGCGGGCGACCGACGAGGGGCTGCCGCTGCTGGCGGCCCCGGTGTCCGGCGGCACCCGGATGCAGGAGGGCACCGTCGCCTTCCTGCAGATGATCGGCATCACCGCGGCCATCGCCCGTCACAAGGAGGCCGGGTTGCCGTACCTGGTCTACCTGCGCCACCCCACCTTCGGCGGTGTGCTCGCCTCCTGGGGATCGCTCGGGCACGTCACCATCGCCGAGCCGGGCGCCTCGATCGGCTTCCTCGGCCCGCGGGTGTTCGAGGCGCTCTACGGCGAGCCGTTCCCCGCGGACGTGCAGACCGCCGAGAACCTGGCCGAGCACGGCCTGATCGACGCCGTCGTCCCGCACGAGGAGATCGCCGAGGTCGCCGACCGCGCGCTGCGCGTGCTGTCGGCCCGGCAGACCTGGCACCTCGACGTCCGCGACGGCGTGCGCCCCACGCCCGAGGACGGCACCGACGCCGACGACCCGGAGGACGGGCGCAGCGCCTGGGACGTCGTGACGGCGTCCCGGCGCGCCGACCGTCCGGGGGTGCGGCGGCTGCTGCGCACCGCGGCGACCGACGTCGTCGGGCTGTCGGGGACCGGGGCGGGCGAGAAGGACCCGGGGCTGCTGCTGGCGCTGGCCCGCTTCGGCGGGGCCCCGTGCGTGGTGCTGGGCCAGGACCGGCGCGGGCAGTCGATGTCGGCGCCGCTGGGACCGGCCGCGCTGCGGGAGGCCCGCCGCGGCATGCACCTGGCCGAGCAGCTGAGACTGCCGCTCGTCACGCTGATCGACACCCCCGGGGCCGCGCTCTCCCGCGAGGCCGAGGAGGGCGGGCTGGCCGGGGAGATCGCCCGCTGCCTGCACGACCTCGTGGTGCTCAAGGCCCCCACGCTGGCGGTGCTGCTCGGGCAGGGCACCGGTGGCGGGGCGCTGGCGCTCGTCCCGGCCGACCGGGTGCTGGCCGCCGCCAACGGCTGGCTGGGCCCGCTGCCGCCGGAGGGCGCCTCGGCGATCGTGCACCGCACCGTCGACCGGGCCGACGAGATGGCGGCGGACCAGGGCGTGCGGGCGACCGAGCTGTGGCGGGCGGGGATCGTCGACCGGGTGGTGCCCGAGCGGCCCGACGCCGCCGACGAGCCGGCCGAGTTCTGCCTGCGGCTCGGCCGGGTGCTGGGCGAGGAGCTGGCCGGCCTGCTCGGCCGCGACGACACCGAGCGTTTCCGCACCCGGCTGCACCGCTACCGCCACCTCGGCCGCTGACCCCACCGGAATGATCAGGTGACCTGATCATCAGGGGTCCTGGCTCACGGTCGACGGTGAGCCAGGACCACCGGTGGTGAGCCAGGACAACCGCCCCGGCCCCGAGTCACCGCCCCGCACCGCCCACGGCTGGCACCATCGACGTCAGCGCACCGCGAGGTGCGACCCGCACCGACCTGGAGCACCGAGCCGTCATGGCGCACCCCGCAGACCCTGGCACCACCGAGCCGGTCGTCCGGCCCGCGCCGCACCGGTGGCTCTGGTACGCCCTCGGCGGCGGGCTCCCCGAGCGGCACCGCGGCTGGGTCCTGCACGACACCACGACGAGCACCTGGTGGATGCGGCACGTCACCCGGATGCTGGTCCAGCTGGCGGTACCGATCGCGCTGGTCGTGATCCTGCTGCCCGCCCCGCTGGCGCTGCGCCTGGCGGTCGCCGGTGGCGGGATCTTCCTGGGGCTGATCTTCTCGCTGGCCTACATGCCGGAGACCACCGAGAACCGGGTGGTGAAGGCCGGCTACCCGCCCGGTACCGCGACCGCCATCCGGGACCGGGCCGGCGTGGCCCGGCAGCAGCGGGAGAGCGAGGGCAAGCGGGTGGCGGCGGCGAAGCGCGCCGCTCGCTACCGGGAGCGCACCGGCCGCTGACCGGCGTCCGTCAGGCGCCGACGTAGGCCGCGAGGTGCTCGCCGGTGAGCGTGGACCGGGCGGCCACCAGGTCGGCCGGTGTGCCCTCGAAGACGACCCGGCCGCCGTCGTGCCCCGCTCCGGGTCCGAGGTCGATGATCCAGTCGGCGTGCGCCATGACCGCCTGGTGGTGCTCGATGACGATCACCGACCGGCCGGCGTCGACCAGCCGGTCGAGCAGGCCGAGCAGGTTCGCGACGTCGGCCAGGTGCAGGCCGGTCGTCGGCTCGTCGAGGACGTAGACGGCGCCCTTCTCCGCCATCTGGGTGGCCAGCTTGATCCGCTGCCGCTCCCCGCCGGATAGCGTCGTGAGCGGCTGGCCGAGGGTGAGGTAGCCGAGCCCCACGTCGGCGAGCCGCTCCAGGATCGTGTGCGCGGCCGGCGTGCGCGCCTCGCCCTCGCCGAAGAACTCGGCTGCCTCGGCCACCGGCATGGCGAGCACCTCGGCGATGTCCCGCCCGCCGAGCCGGTACTCCAGCACCGCCGCCTGGAACCGTTTGCCCTCGCACTCCTCGCAGGGGGACTCGACGGTCGCCATGACGCCGAGGTCGGTGTAGATGACACCGGCCCCGTTGCACGTGGGGCAGGCGCCCTCGGAGTTGGCGCTGAACAGCGCCGGCTTCACCCCGTTGGCCTTGGCGAACGCCTTGCGGATCGGGTCGAGCAGGCCGGTGTAGGTGGCCGGGTTGCTGCGTCGCGACCCGCGGATCGCGCCCTGGTCGACGACCACGATCCCGTCCCGGCCGGCGACCGAACCCTGGACCAGGGAGCTCTTGCCGGAGCCGGCCACCCCGGTGAGGACGACGAGCACCCCGAGGGGGATGTCGACGTCGACATCCCGCAGGTTGTGCGTACCGGCGCCGCGCACCTCCAGCGCGCCCGAGGGCGTGCGGACCGACGGCTTCACCGAGACCCGGTCGTCGAGGTGCCGGCCGGTGAGCGTGCCGCTGGTCCGCAGCTCCTCGACGGCGCCCTCGAACACCACCTCGCCACCGCCGGTCCCGGCGCCGGGACCGAGGTCGACGACGTGGTCGGCGATCGCGATCGTCTCCGGCTTGTGCTCGACGACGAGCACCGTGTTGCCCTTGTCCCGCAACCGCAGCAGCAGGTCGTTCATCCGCTCGATGTCGTGCGGGTGCAGGCCGATCGTCGGCTCGTCGAAGACGTACGTGACGTCGGTCAGCGACGACCCGAGGTGGCGGATCATCTTGGTGCGCTGCGCCTCGCCGCCGGACAGGGTGCCGGCCGGCCGGTCGAGCGAGAGGTAGCCCAGCCCGATCTCGGCGAACGAGTCGAGCAGGTGCTGCAGCCCGGCGAGCAGCGGCGCCACCGAGGGCTCCCGCAGGTCCCGGACCCAGGTGGCGAGGTCGCTGATCTGCATCGCGCAGAGGTCGGCGATGTTCTTGCCGCCGATCTTCGACGAGAGGGCCTCCTGCGTGAGGCGGGTGCCACCGCAGTCGGGGCACGTCTGGAAGGTCACCACGCGTTCCACGAAGCGCCGGACGTGCGGCTGCAGCGCGTCGACGTCCTTGGAGAGCATCGACTTCTGGACCTTCGGGATCACGCCCTCGTAGGTGAGGTTGACGCCCTCCACGTTGATCTTGGTCGGCTCCTCGTAGAGGAGGGTGCGCATCTCCTTCTTCGTGTACGTGCCGATCGGCTTGTCCAGGTCGAGGCCGATGCCCTGGAAGAGGCGGCCGTACCACCCCTCCATGCTGTAGCCGGGGACCATCAGGCCGCCCTCGTTCAGCGACTTGGACCCGTCGTAGAGCGCCGACAGGTCGAAGTCGTTGATCGACCCCATCCCCTCGCACCGGGGGCACATGCCGCCGAGCCGGGTGAAGGTGACCTTCTCCGCCTTCGTCTTCCCTGCGCCGCGGTCGACGGTGATGGCGCCGCTGGCGCTCACCGAGGGCATGTTGAACGAGTAGGCGTTGGGCGAGCCGATGCGCGGCTCCCCCAACCGGCTGAACAGGATGCGCAGCATCGCGTTGGCGTCGGTGGCCGTGCCCACGGTCGAGCGCGGGTTGGCGCCCATCCGCTCCTGGTCGACGATGATCGCCGTCGTGAGGCCGTCGAGCAGGTCGACCTCGGGTCGGGCCAGCGTCGGCATGAAGCCCTGCACGAAGGTGCTGTAGGTCTCGTTGATCAGCCGCTGCGACTCCGCGGCGATGGTGCCGAACACCAGCGAGCTCTTGCCCGAGCCCGAGACCCCGGTGAACACCGTCAGCCGGCGCTTCGGGATCTCCAGGCTGACGTCCTTGAGGTTGTTCACCCGCGCGCCCTGCACGCGGATGAGGTCGTGGCCGTCGGCGGGGTGCGGCGCGGCCGCCCGGGGCGCCGTCCTGGTGTCGGTGCTCATCGTGCCTCCGTGCCGCTCAGGTCAGCTGCTGGATGCGGATCATGTTGCCCGCCGGGTCGCGGACGGCGCAGTCACGGAGGCCGTAGGGCTGGTCGGTGGGCTCCTGGACGACCTCGGCGCCGCCGCGCTCCAGCGTCGCGAAGGTGCCGTCGAGATCCGCCGTGGCCAGGTTGACGCCGAAGAAGCTGCCCTTGGCCATCAGCTCGAGGATGGTGCGCTTGTCCTCGTCGGTGAGGCCTGGGCCGGCGGTCGGCGGGTGCAGCACGATCGCGGTGTCCGGCTGCCCGGGAGGGCCGACCGTGATCCAGCGCATCCCCTCGTACCCGACGTCGAGGCGGACCTCGAATCCGAGCACGTCGCGGTAGAAGGCCAGCGAGGCCTCCGGATCGGTGTGCGGGAGGAAGCTGGAGTGGATGGTGATGTCCATGGCGGTCACGCTAGGGACGGCTCCGGGGCCGGTGCTTCTCGATTCCTGACCGGTCGGGTCACCTGCTTGGCCACGCAGGACGGCATCCCCTCCGTCGCGCGTGCCTCCTGGCGCCGGTAGACGCTCGGCGGCATGCCGACCAGTTCGGTGAACCGGGTGCTGAACGTGCCCAGCGACGAGCAGCCCACCGCGAAGCAGACCTCGGTGACGCTGAGGTCGCCGCGCCGCAGCAGCGCCATGGCCCGCTCGATGCGGCGGGTCATCAGGTAGGCGTAGGGCGACTCGCCGAACGCGGCCCGGAACTCGCGGCTGAGGTGACCGGCCGACACGTGCGCGCCCCGCGCCAGCGCCTCGACGTCCAGCGGCTGGGCGTACTCCCGGTCGATCCGGTCCCGGATCCGGCGCAGCCGCGCGAGGTCGCGCAGCCGCTGATCTGCGGCGGATCCGCTGGTCACGCCCGGGATCGTGCCACGTCGCGGCGACGCCGTCCCGGTGCTTCCTCCTCAAGCCGGGTCTCCACCCGCAGCCCCGCGTCGTTCGACCGGTGCCCCTGCACAGCCATCACCACACCTCCTGATGCAGTATGTTGCACTCTAGGAGGCGGCGTAGCTGCGTCCCGTCGAGATGACGCGAGGGAGGCGGCTCAGATGATGGCCGAAGTGGTCGCGGTCAACGAGGTGATCGGGCGGCGGGTTCGGCAGCACCGGACCGCCCGCGGCTGGACGCTGGATGAGCTGGCCGACCGCTCCGGGGTCAGCCGCCGCATGGTCATCACCATCGAGCACGGCGAGGGCAACCCGAGCATCGCCACGCTGCTGCGGATCAGCGACGCCCTCGGTGTCGGGCTGCCGGTGCTGGTCGACGTCGAGCGCCCGCACGCCCTCACCGTGACCGCGGCCGGGCGGGCGCCAGTGCTGTGGCACGGCGATCACGGCGGGCAGGCGGTGCTGGTCGCCGGCACCCAGCCGCCCGACGTCGTCGAGCTGTGGGACTGGACGCTGCAGCCGGGCGATGCGAACACCAGCGAGGCGCACAGCGCCGGCACCCGGGAACTGCTGCTCGTCCTGGAAGGCGCAGTCGACCTGCGCGTCGGTGACCGCACCGAGCGGCTGACCGTGGGCGACTCCGCGGCCTTCGCCGGCGACGTCGCCCACGGCTACGCCACCCCCGCCGACGCCGCCGGCCCTGCCCGCTTCGCCCTCACCGTGTTCCAGCCCCACGTCACCGGGAGCCATTCATGACCGACCCCCAGCAGTGGCTCGCCGCCGCCACCGTCGACGACGCCGTGTTCGCGCTGCGGCCGGACTACCGCGTGGTGCTGCTGACCGCCGACGGCCTGCAGGGCGGCCCCAGCGACGAGGTCAGCGAGCAGGTCCTCGCCGCCGCCGAGACCACCGCGCGGGAGCGGCTCGACGGGCGCAAGCCCGAGGAGCTGCCGCACCTCGCCGCGTGGCGGGAGGCCTACCGGGCCTTCGGCGCCAAGCCGCAGCGCACCCGGCCCAGCGTGGAGGCGCTGATGCGCCGGCTCGACCCCAACGGCCTGCCGCGCATCGACCGGATCACCGATGTCTACAACGCCGTCTCCATCGCCTCCATGCTGCCCTTCGGTGGGGAGGATCAGGCCGCCTACGCCAGCCCGCCGCGACTCGTCCGCGCCGACGGCACCGAGGCCTTCGACACCATCGCCGGCGGCGAGGCGGTCGTCGAGCACCCGGAGGTCGGCGAGGTCGTCTGGCGCGACGACGCCGGCGTCACCTGCCGCCGCTGGAACTGGCGGCAGTGCACCCGCACCGGCATCACCACCGCCACCACCAGTGCCGTCTTCATCCTCGACGTGCTCGATCCGCTCACCGATGACGACGCACACGCCGCAGCCGACGCGCTCACCGAGGGCCTGCTCACCTTCAGCCCGGACGCCACCTTCCACCGCCGGCTGATCACCCGCGCCGACGGAGCTGCACCATGCTGATCCACCCCCGGGACGACGCCCACGATGACCCGTCACGCGCCTGGCCGGCCGACGGGTGAGCGCAACGCTGGACACCAGGCGTCGTCCCCGCTGGGGTGTCCGGTTCAGCCGGCAGGAGATGGCGCTGATCGCCGTCACCGCCGTCTGGGGCGCCACGTTCCTCATCGTCCACCTCGCCATGCAGCACGGCGGGCCGCTGCTCTTCGTCGGCCTACGCTTCCTCGCCGCCGGCGCGATCAGCCTGGTCATCTTCCGCCGGACGCTGACCGGGCTGACCCGGCGGGAGCTGGGTGCCGGCGCGGCGATCGGCGTGACGATCTTCGGCGGCTACGCGCTGCAGACCATCGGCCTGCAGACCATCCCCAGCAGCACCTCGGCCTTCCTCACCGCGCTCTACGTCCCGCTCGTGCCGCTGCTGCAGTGGGCGGTGTTCCGCCGCGCACCCAAGCCCGCCGCCTGGGCCGGGGTGGCGCTCGCCTTCACCGGACTGGTCCTCCTGGCCGACCCTGGGTCGGCGGGGCTGACGCTGAGCACCGGAGAGATCCTGACGCTGGTCAGCACCGTCGCCATCGCCGCGGAGATCGTCCTCATCGGCCTGTACGCCGGCACCGTCGACCTCGGCCGGATCACCGTCGTACAGCTGCTCGTCGGCGGCGCCCTGTCGGTGGCGATGATGCCCGTCGTCGGCGAGGCCGTCCCGTCCTTCTCCTGGCTCTGGCTCGCCGCTGCGATCGGTCTCGGCGCCGCCAGCTGCCTCATCCAGATCACCATGAACTGGGCCCAGCAGTCGGTGTCCCCGACCCGGGCCACGGTCATCTACGCCGGTGAGCCGGTGTGGGGCGGCGTCATCGGGCGCCTCGCCGGCGAACGACTGCCCGGCCTCGCCATCGTCGGCGCCGCCCTCATCGTCGCCGGCGTACTCGTCAGCGAGCTCAAGCCCCGAACCCGGGAGCCTCGCCGCCGCCGCGATGACGTCGAACCGGCTTGCCGCCGATAACGCGCGTGTCGGGGCGTCGTTCGCCAAACCGCAGGGGCGTGTCCCGGGAGTGCCGGCGCGCGTGCGTGCCGCCTATGGGCGCAACGACACCCCCGCCGGGCTCCGCAGCGGGTACATCGGTCGCAAGTCACCCTCGCCGCCGCAAAGCCGTCCTCGGAAGCTGCCGCAATCGCACCCTCGGACGGCGCAAACCTCACACTCGCCGACACGCGCGTGGACGCGCGGTACCGGCATGGCGCATCATTGGCAGTCGCCGGGTGCGAGTGCCAACTCGGCGCCCACCTCCGCTCGACCAGGGAGAGCACGACCGTGCCCACGTACCAGTACGCCTGCACCAACCCCGAGGGCAAGCACGAGTTCGAGGTCGTGCAGTCCTTCAGCGACCCGTCCCTGACCGAGTGCCCCGAGTGCGGCGTCCCGGTGCGCAAGGTCTACGGCTCGGTCGGCGTCGTCTTCAAGGGGTCGGGCTTCTACCGCACCGACAGCCGGAAGAGCAGCTCGGCGTCGGAGACCGCGGGCAACGGCTCGTCCAGCGGCACCTCGACGCCGGCGCCGGCCAAGGAGAGCTCGTCGAGCAAGGAGGGCTCGTCGAGCTCCGCCGGCTCCTCGACCACGTCGTCGTCCGGCAGCGGGGCCAAGGCCGCCAACTGACGGCCGCGGGTCGTCCACAGGGCGCCCTGCTCTCCACAGATCGCCGCGGGCCCGGCTCGCGGAGGTCCACAGCGCGCAGGGTCGGGGCATGCCGCGCCTGCGTCGCCCTCGCTCCCCGCTGCTGGCCGCCCGGCGGGCGGCCGCCGCCCTGCTGACCGCCCTGGCGCTCGTGCTCGCCCTCCGGCCCGCCGCAGCGCCGGCGGCGGACCCCGCCCCGGCCGGCGTCCCCGTGGTCGTGGCCGCGACCGACCTGCCCGCCGGTACCGCGCTGACCCCGGCCTCCCTCGCGCTGGTCCGGCTGCCGCCCGGGACGGTGCCCGACGGCGTCGTCGGCACCCCCGAGCTGCTGGTGCACCGGGTCCTGGCCGGGCACGTCCGCCGCGGCGAGCCGCTCAGCGACGCCCGGCTGGTCGGCGCCGGGCTGAGCGCGCTGCTGCCGCCGGGGCAGGTGGCGGCCCCCGTGCGGCTGGCCGACCTGACGGTCGCCGCGCTGGTCCGCGCCGGCGACCGGGTCGACGTCCTCGCGACCGGGACCGAGGCGGCCTCCGCCGATCGGGTGGCCGAGGGCGCGCGGGTCCTGGCCGCGCCCGCGGCGGAGGCGGACGACCCCGGTGCCGGCCTGCTGGTCCTGGCCGTCGACGAGGCCACCGCGGCGCGGCTCGCCGCCGCCTCGGCCGGCGCCACGCTCACCGTCAGCCTGCCGCCGCCCTGACCCGCCGGCCGCGCGGACCCCGGCCCGGGCGGCTTGGATGGGCGGCGTGCTGAAGGGTTTCAAGGAGTTCCTGTTCCGCGGCAACGTCGTCGACCTCGCCATCGCGGTGGTGATCGGCGCGGCGTTCACCGACGTGGTCAACGCCTTCGCCGAGTCATTCCTCACCCCGCTCATCGGCCTGGTCGGTGGCGGGGGCGAGCTGGGCGGGACCTTCCAGGTGGACGGCCAGACCTTCAGCTGGGGCGCGTTCCTCAGCCAGGTGATCACGTTCGTGCTGACCGCGGCGATCCTCTACTTCGTGGTGGTGCTCCCGGTGCGCCGGCTGTTCGACCGCCGCGCCCGCGGCGAGGAGCCCGGCCCGGTGGGTCCGACGGAGGTCGAGATGCTCGTCGAGATCCGCGACCTGCTGCGCGCCCAGCAGGGCCTGGGGCCGGCGGCTCCGACCCGTCCCCCGACGCCCTGAGCCGGGATCAGTCGCTGCCCCAGTGCGGCGGCCGGTCCTCCAGGTAGCGCCGATCGTCGTCAGAGCCGTCGGAGGGTCGCTCGCCCCAGCCGACGTCGCTCTCGTCGGGCGCCCGCTCGCGCGGCGGCAGGACGGGAGCCGGCGCCGACGGGGCCGCCGGCAACGGCTGGCCGAGCCCCTCCAGCACCACCGCGCCGGGCAGCCCGGCCAGCAGCGCCCCGGGCACGGCGAGCTTGCTCCCCCGGGTGCCCGAGCCGATGACCACCAGCTCCGCCGCAGCGACGGCGGGGTCGACGAGCACCGGCCAGGCCCCGGGCAACCCCACCGGGGTGATCCCGCCGTAGGCCATGCCGCTCTCCGCGACGGCGACGTCCTGCGGTGCGAAGGACGCCTTCCGCGCGCCGAGGTGCCGGCGCACCAGCCCGTTGACGTCGGCGCGGGTGGTGGCCAGCACCAGACAGGCGGCCAGCGTGGTCTCCCCCGCCCGCCGGGCCGCGACGACGACGCAGTTGGCCGAGGCGGCGAGGGGCACGTCGTAGGCCTCGGAGAACGCGGCCGTGTCCGCGAGGTCCTCGGCGATCTCGGCGACCCACGCAGCGCCGGGCAGCCCCGGTAGCGCCGCGGCGACCGGCGGGGCCAGCAGGTCGGGCCGGTCGGCGGCCGGGAGCCAGCGAAGCGAGCCGAGAGCGGGGGCGGTCATCGGGCAGCGGAGAGGGACGACACGGGTCGATCCTCGGGCACCGGGGCGCCCGCGCGCAGCCCGGGGGTGGCGGCATCGCCGCGGAGGCCGTCCGGGATCCGGCTGTCCGCCGCCGTCCCGGAGCGCCAGGATGGGGCCATGATCGGTCAGTTGCACTCCGTCGTCATCGACGCACCCGACCCGTATGCGCTCGCCGGCTTCTACGCCGATCTGCTCGGCATGGAGGTGAGCAGGGGTGGGCCCGGCGACGACTGGGTCGTCGTCACCGGCGCCGGGTACCGCATCGCCTTCCAGCAGGCGCCGGACCTGCAGCCCCCCGCGTGGCCGGATCCGGAGCGCCCCCAGCAGTTCCACCTCGACATCCGGGTGGCCGACATCGAGGAGGCGGAGCCGAAGGCGCTGGCGCTCGGCGCCCGGCAGCTGCCCGGTGGCGGCGGCGACTTCCGCGTCTACGCCGACCCGGTGGGCCACCCCTTCTGCCTGGTGTGGGACGCGTGAGCGGGGAGCGGCCGGTCGCCGTCACCGTCGCCAGCCCGTTCGTGGCGGCCATGAAGTTCACCGTCACCGAGAGCAGCGGCACCCGGGTGGCCGGGCACGTCGACCTCGGCCCCGACCAGCACACCCCGTGGGGCGTCGTGCACGGCGGCGTCTACTGCTCGGTGGTCGAATCCGCCGCCAGCATCGGCGCGAGCACGGCGGTGCGGGAGCAGGGGCAGTTCTCCGTCGGCGTGAACAACAACACCGACTTCATCCGCTCGACCACCAGCGGCCGGCTCGACGTCGTGGCCGAGCCGATCCAGCAGGGGCGCACCCAGCAGCTGTGGCAGGTGCTGCTCACCCGCGCCGAGGACGGCACGCTGGTCGCGCGCGGGCAGGTGCGGCTGCAGAACGTCCCGCTGCCGGGTTAGCCCAGCACCGCCGGGTCCAGCACGACCTGGAACAGCGCGCGCGGGTCCTGCAGGGTCGCGGGTGGCCGGGCGGCCGCCCGCGGCACCACCCGGTCCCAGCGCGCGAACCGCCGGTGCGGCAGCAGCTCCCGTCCCTGGAACAGGTAGTCCCCCACCACCTCGCCGACCAGCAGCCCGGCGCCGTGCTCGATGGGCAGCGCCACCGGGTCACCCGGTCGCATCTCGTCGAGGAAGGCCGACAGCTGGCGCAGGTCCTTGGCCGGGCGGCGTCCGGAGATCTCCTTGGCGAGCGCGCGGAGCTCGGCGGGATCCAGCCCGGTCGCGTCGACGTCGATGCCCGACTGGGTGCCGAGCCCGATGACCCCGGCCGCCAGGCAGGCGCCGAGCTCGTTGTGCGCACGGGGCCGCACCACCCACACCCGCACGCCCTCGGGCTCGGGCGCCGGCGGCAGGTCGTCCGGGCCCGGCCACAGGTAGGGCAGGTCGTCGGGCTCGGGGCCGAACCGCTCGGTGAACGGGCCGCGGTAGAACTCCGGGTCCTTGGCGATCAGGTTCGAGCGGTGCGAGCGGTGCAGCGCCTCGTTCCCGATCCACGACGGGAGCAGACCGGCGGCCGCCAGCTCCGCCTGCGGCAGCCCGACGACGTCGGGAGCGAACTCGCCGATCAGCGTCTCGGTGCTGTCGGCGAAGCCGCGCTCGCGCCAGACCCGCACCATGGCCAGCCCGTAGCTCACCAGCGCCGCGGTGCGGCCGCGCCACATGGCGACCGCGGGGTGGCTGGCCCAGCCGTAGTCGGGCAGCTCCAGCGCCCGGAGGATCTGGAGGGTCTCCACCCGCTGCTTGCCCAGGCGCGGGGAGTCGAGCAGCCGCGCGCTCTCCTCGAAGTCGGCCACCGGCACGAAGGTCTGCATCGCGGCCGTTCCTGCCCCTGCGGGCGCCGGGTCAACCGCCGAGCGCCCGCCGACCGTCGACGATCCAGCGGCCGTTTCCCGTGCGCTCGACCTCCCGGGTCATGCCAGCCGGCGGGCCAGCTCGGGCAGCACGGCACCCAGCGGCGCGTCGACCTTGAGCGAGGCCTTCGCGTCGCCGCGGGTGGCCCCGGAGTTGACGATGGCGACCGGGATGCCGCGCTTGGCGGCGGCGATGACGAACCGGTAGCCGCTCATCACCGTCAACGACGACCCCAGGACCAGCAGCGACCGGGCGCCGTCGACCAGCGCGAAACAGGCGTCGACGCGGTCCCGCGGCACGGTCTCGCCGAAGAAGACCACGTCGGGCTTGAGCGGGCCGCCGCCGCAGGCCACGCAGTCCACCATCACGAACCCGTCGAGCGCCTCCTCGGGCAGCTCGACGTCGCCGTCCGGGTTCACCTCGTCGGTCGGCTCGGGCCGGAAACCGGGGTTGACCGCCCGCAGCCGCAGGTCGAGGGCGGCGCGCGAGGCGACGTCGCCGCAGGCCAGGCAGACGGTGCGGTCCAGCCCGCCGTGCAGCTCCAGGACGTCGCGGGCGCCACCGGCCTGGTGCAGCCCGTCGACGTTCTGGGTGATCACCTCGCCGACGACCCCGGCCTGCTGCAACTCCGCGACCGCGCGGTGCCCGGCGTTGGGCCGGGCCTCGGCGATCTGCCGCCAGCCCACGAAGCTGCGCGCCCAGTAGCGGTGCCGGCCACGGGGATCACGGGTGAAGGTCTGGTACGTCATCGGGGTGTGCCGGCGCAGCGACCCGCTCGCGCCGCGGTAGTCGGGGATGCCCGAGTCGGTGGACAGCCCGGCACCGGAGAGGACGAGCGCACCGCCGTCGTCGAGCAGGCCGGCGAGCTCGGAGAGGCCCTCCACAGGAGAGGTCGCTACGGTCACTCCGCCATCGTCCCTGCCGAGCCGCGAATGCGCCGCCGGCCCGATCGAGGAGGCCGACCGTCGTCCGCACGCCGTCCGTCCCGACCACCCGCCGTCGCGACCCCGCCCGCCGCGGGGGCGTCGCGTGACCGGGTGGTGGTGGGACGTCCTCGGCCTGGCGATCGTGGCCTTCGCGGTGGTCGACGAGGTGCGGACGACGCTCGCGGTGGCCAGCGGTCCCGGCCCGCTGACCCGGCTGATCACCGACGGGGTCTGGCGGCTGGCCCGGCGGCCCGCCGTCGCGGACGCGGCCCCGGTGCGCTTCATCGGTGGCCCCGGAGTCGTCGTCATCGCGGCGACGGTCGGGGCCTGGTTCTCCCTGCTCTGGCTGGGCTGGTCCCTGGTCTTCCTCGGCGACGAGGAGGCGGTCGTCGGTTCCTCGAGCGGAGCACCGGCGTCGGTCTGGGAGCGGTTCTACTTCGCCGGCTACAGCGTCGCCACCCTGGGCAACGGCGGGTACCAGCCCGCCGGCGCGGGCTTCCAGCTGGCCACCATGGCCGCGGCGCTGACCGGGATGCTGCTGATCACCCTCGGGGTCTCGTACCTGACCTCGGTGATCTCCGCGGTGGTGGGCAAGCGGAGCTTTGCGTCCCAGGTCACCGGGTTCGGGGGCAGCGGCGCGGAGATGGCGGCGGGCCTCGCCGTACCCGGGTCGGCGGTCCCGGCGGTGGTGTCCCTGTCGTCGCTGTCCGCGACCCTGTCGACGCTGGCCCAGCAGCACCGGGCCTATCCCCTGCTGCACGCCTACCGCCCGCGGGCGGCGGAGCTCGGCACCGCCCCCGCGGTCGCGGTGCTGCTCGACGCGACCCTGGTGCTGTCGTCGTCCGCCGACCCCGCCGACCGGCTTCCTGCCGGGCTGCGCCGATCGGTCGTCTCCGCCGTGCAGCAGTACGTCACGCACGCCCCCGCGGCCGGAGGTGGACGTTCCCCGGCGGCGCCGGCGCTCGACCCGGCGGAGATCGGCCGAGCCGGGCTGGAGGTCGACTCGGCGCAGCTGGCCCGGCAGACCGCCGCGTACGCCGAGGTCCGGGATGAGCTGTCCCGGCGGATCGGGGCGGCCGGCTACCGGTGGCCCGGGGACGACCGCTCGTCGTCCTGACGGACGGCCGGTACCGGCTGCTCAGCCGGGAGTGACCGCCTGCTCCAGCCGGGTCAGCATCGCGTCCTGGATGCGGGCCAGGCCCTTGGGCGCGAACGTGCGCTCGAAGAAGCCGCCGATGCCGGTGGCGCCGGTCCAGGTGGTGCGTGCCCGCACCGTGCTGACCCCGGCGTCCGCGGGTGTGACGGTCCAGGTGGTCACCATGCTGGAGTTGGTGTCGGTCTCCACGAGCGCCCCGTCCGGGGTCTCGGAGACGACGACGTCCTGCTCGCGCACCCGCTTGGACGTGGCCTGCAGCCGCCAGTGCACCTTCGTGCCGGCCCCCTGCCCGCCGGCGTCCACGCGGTACTCGCTGTACTGCTCGGGGAGCACCTTCGGCCGGGTGACGGCGTAGTCGGCGAGCGCGGCACGGACGACGTCCGCCGGTGCCCGCAGGACTCGTTCGGTGGTGGCGACGACCTGACCCATGCCGCCCATCCTGCCCGCCGCCGGACCGGCCGCGCCTGCCCCCTCCCCCGTGGCTACGCCTGCTCCTCCTCGTTGTTGAGGTACGAGCAGCGGAACCGGGCACCGGCCATCGTCTCGGTGAAGCGCGCCTCCCACAGGGGGTCGTCCGGCGGGAAGGTGTCGAACACCCGCTCCTCGAGCACCTCCGGGTGCCCGTCGGGCCCGGGGCAACTGCGGCGCAGCAGCACCCGGGTCATGCCGTCGACCTCGTCGTGCGCCGCGTGCCAGCGGGCCGCGGCGACCGCCCGCTCCCGCCACACCCGTTCGCTGGCGGGCAGCGGCCGGCCCGCCGGCTGCGGGACCGAGACGATCCAGACGACGATCCCGGCCAGCAGGAGGAGCAGCAGCGCAGCCGCCAGGACGCCGACCATGCCCAGCACGGTAACCCCGCCGGGCATGCGCGGCGGTGGCCTCGGGTCAGACCTCGACGGAAGCGGCGGTCAGGCTGTGCGCACCGCAGGTGCAGCCGTTGCGGGCCGACAGGACCATCGAGACGGCGTGTGCCCGGTCGCGGGCGCCCAGCTTGCGCAGGATCGCCTTGACGTGGGACTTGACGGTGTCCTCCGAGATGAACAGGTTCTCGCCGATCTTCCGGTTCGACTGGCCCAGGATCAGCTCGTCGAGCACGTCGGACTCGCGGCGGGTCAGCGGGACCTCGGGGGTCAGCTCGCGGCCCACCGGCGCGGCGCCGCCCTCGACCCGGCGGATCTGCGGGTCGACGACGGTGCGCCCGGCGCGAGCGGCCAGGATGGCCCAGCCCAGCAGCGTGGCGGAGGTGTTCATCAGCAGATAGCCGCGGATACCGGCGGCCAGCGCCTCGTTGACCACGGCGGGGTCCTCGGAGGTGGCCACCGCCACGATCGCCGTCCGCGGGAAGCGGCGGCGCACGTCGCGGATCGCGTTCAGGGTGACGCCGCGCCCGGAGCCGAGCTCCACCACCACGGCGTCGGGACGGGCGGACTCGGCCAGCGGCACCGCGCGCCGGGTCTCCCCGGCGGCACCGACGGCCTGCATGCCGGCGGTCTCGTCGATCATCCCGACGAGGCCGCGACGCAGGACCGGGGCGTCCGCGAGGACGAGGACTCGGGTGACGCCGGTGCTGGAGATGGACACGCTGGTGGCTCCGCTCACGTTCGGTGATGACCTGACCTGCATTCCATCGACCGGGTGAACTCACTGCTTGAGCAGCAGTTTTCCGGGCTCCGTCCGGACGGGCCCCGCCTGGCTACGCCGCGCGGCGTGCGCGACCCGATCGCCCGGCGCCGGCAGCGCCGGAGCGTGCTGCCGTCCTGGGCGCGGTCGTCGTCCTGGTGGCCGGCTGCGGCAGCCCCGACCTCCTCGACCCGACCGAGGAGCCGCTGATTACCGAGGCCCGGTCCCCCGGACGGGGAGTTCTTCGGCGAGCAGGGGCTGGCTGATCTCATCGGCCCGCGTTGGCCGTCGGCGACCCGGCGCCGGAGACGCTGCGGCGGCTGGTGCGCAGCGTGCTCATCCACCGGGGCGACCAGCCGCAGGACCCGCCGGCATCGTCGTCCTGGAGTGGCTCACCGGCGACACTGAGCTCCTGAAGCCCTGACCGCCACGGCTCCGGCCGGGCGCGCCGCGACACACGCTCGGGTGACCGGATACGGAACGGCGTCTACCGTGGAGCAGGCCGCCCCTACTGAGTGTGCGCGGCACGACATGGGGGTTGGACGCGTTGGGCCTCGACACCACGGGGAGCACCGAACGCCACGGCAGTGCGACCGGCACCGGGCCGAGCGGCTGCGCGGGGCCGGGCTTCCGGCATGACGGACTGTTCTACGACTCGGTCGAGGACCTGGCCGCCGTCGCCGCCCCGTTCCTGCTGGAGGGGCTGGCCGCCGGAGACGGCGCGGTGATCGCCGCCGGCCCGCAAGCCACCGCCGCCCTCTGCGACGCGATCGGGCACGACCCGTTGGTCCTGGTGCTCGAGCGGCACGCGCTCTACCGCTCCCGCACGCCGACCGCGCTCACCACCTTCCGCGGACTGGCCGAGCAGGCCGGCCCCGGCCGGCGGGTCCGGGTCGTCGGCGAGGTCGACTTCGGCACCACCACGGCCGACTGGCACGAGTGGCAGCGATACGAAGCGGTGATCAACACCGCGTTCGCCGAAACGCCACTGTGGGGGCTGTGCCTGATGCACACCGCACTGCCCGAGCCGCTGCTGACCACCGCCCGGCACACCCACCCGCACCTGATCACCGGCGCCGGCCGGACGGCCAACCCGGACTACCTCGACCCGGTGGACTACCTGGCCGGCCTGCCGGTGCCCGATGAACCGCTGGAGCGCACCCCGCCCGCCCTCGCCGTCGACGACGTCACCGACTTCATCGGCCTGCGGCGTACCGTTCGCCGCCTGCTGAGCGCCGCGGAGGGCCCCGAGGACCTGATCGAGGACTTCCTGCTCGCCGTGGACGAGATGACGTCGAACGGGCTGCGGCACGGTCGCCGCCCGGTCGGCCTGCGGCTGTGGACCGCACCCGGGGAGCTGGTGTGCACGATCCGCGACGCCGGCACCGGCCCGGCCGACCCGTTCGCCGGGTACGGGCCCGCGCACGGTGCAGACCTCTCCGCCGGCGGCATGGGCCTGTGGCTGGCCCGCCAGCTGTGCGACCACGTGGCCCTGCGCCGCGACGAGCACGGGTCCAGCATCCGGCTCACCACCCGCTGGACCTGAACCCGGGCCCGCACACCGGGGCCCGGGTTCAGTCGACCGGGAACCCTCGCGGCACCCGGTGCGGGCCGGCCTCGGCCGGGCGCGGCTGGTCCTGCGGATGCAGCCGCACCGCGACCAGGGCGACGTCGTCGCCGGGCGCCTCGGGCAACATCCGGGCCAGCAGTTCGTCGCACAGCTCATCCAGGCCGGAGCCGACGAGGTCGGCCAGCGCGGCCTGCAGCCGGGCGGTGCCGACGTCCAGATCGGAGTCACGGCGCTCGACGAGCCCGTCGGTGTAGAACACCACGACCGCGTCGCGGTCCAGCGTCACCTCCGACTCCCGCCGCGGTGCCTCGGCGTCCACCCCGAGCAGCAAGTCGGTGCGCTCGGTGGTCAGCGCAGTCACCACGCCCTCGGCGGTGACCACCATCGGCGGCGGGTGCCCGGCGTTCGACCAGCACAGCCGAGTCAGCCCCGCCGCACGCTCGTCGTCGGTCTGCTCCAGCCGCGCCACCACGGTGGTGGCCAGGATCGGTGACTGCAGCGTCTGCATCACCTCCTCGACCTGGCGCAGGACCGACGCCGGTCCGCCGTGATCCAGGGCCCCGACGGTGCGCACGATGCTGCGGATCTGTCCCATCGCAGCAGCGGCCTCGACGTCATGGCCGACCACATCACCGACGACCAGCACGGTGGCACCGCCGGGCTGCATGAAGGCGTCGTACCAGTCCCCGCCGACTTCGGCGGCCTGCGCCGCAGGCACGTAGCGGACCACGATCTGCAGGTGGTCGGGCTCCGGCGGAGGCGTCAGCAGGGACCGCTGGAACCCCTCGGCGAGGTCGCGCTGCTGCCGGTACAGGCGGGCGTTGTCCAGTACCAGGCCGGCGCGGGCGGCGACGTGGCGGGCGGTGACCAGGTCGGCCGGAGCGAAGGCACCCCACTCGGTGCCGGTGCAGAGGGTGAGCAGCCCGACCGGCCCGTTCCGGCCCGGCAGCGGGAGCACGGCGACCGACTCCGGTGCCAGCTGCTTCACCAGGTCCCGCACCGGCCCGGGCTGGATCATCGCCGCACCCCTGGCCGTGGCATCCCGGGTGAGCAGCTGCAGCTGCCCGGTGCGCATCGCCTGCACGATCAGGGCGTCATCACGGAGCGCACCCAGCCGGGCCTGTGCGTAGGCGTCCACGGCGTCCCGTAGCTGCGGGTCGTGGTGCCAGGAGGTGACGTTGCGCAGCGCCCGGCGGTCGCCGCCGGCCTCGTCGTCGTCGATGAGCGTGACGACGCACCAGTCGGCGATGCCGGGCACCACCAGCCGGGTCAGCCGGCGGGCGGCCTCGGCGGCGTCCAGGGTCGCCGACAGCTCCTCGGTGATCCGCGACAGCAGCCGCTCCCGCTCCACCGCCCGATCCGACAGCTCCTGTTCGCGACGGCGGGCAGTGATGTCGAGGAAGTACAGCGAGAGCCCCGCAGCGTTGGGCACTGCGCGGACCTCCGCCCAGAGATCGAGCGGCGGCGGGTAGAAGGCCTCGAAGACCACCGGCTGACCGCTCTCGGCGGCACGGCGGTAGTGGTCCTCGAACTCGGTGCCGACGGCGGCCGGGAACGCCTCCCACAGAGTACGTCCCAGCAGCCGGGCGGCCGGCGTGCCGGTGACCCGCTCGGCCTCGGCGTTGACGTGGGTCATGACCCAGTCGGTATCCATCGCGATGAACCCCACGGCCATCGAGGCGACCAGCTGCGCCAGCCGGTCCTGCGCCCGCCGGCGGTCGGAGACGTCCCACGCCGTCCCCAGCAGCCGGACCGGCCTGCCCTCGCCGTCGGTCAGCGCCTGACCGCGGGCGGCCAGCCACCGGTGGGAGCCGTCGGCGAGCACGATGCGGTACTCGGCGTCGTAGGTCCCTGCCGCGTCGACGGCGTGCTGGACACGGGCGATGACGTCGGCGACGTCGTCGGGGTGGACGTGGGCGTAGACGTCCTCGGGGCGGCCGGTGAAGGCGGCCCGGTTCATCCCCGACAGGTCCAGCAGGCGGTCGTCGACGATCAGCTCGCCGGTGGCCAGGTCCAGGTCGAAGGTGCCCACCTGCCCGGCGTCCAGCGCCAGCGACCACCGGGACCGGTCGACCTCCTGCTGCGCCTGCAGCTGCCGCGCCTGCGCCGCGGACTCCTGCGCACGGGCCGTGGCCTCGTCGGCGCGCTGCTGTGCTGCCCGTAGGTGGAGCTCCGAGCTGCAGGCGCCGGCCAGGTCGGTCAACACTGCGATGTCATCGGCCGACCAGGTACGTGGCCGGCTGTCGATGGCGCACAGCGAGCCGACCACCACGCCGTCGGCGTCGGTGACCGGCACGCCGGCGTAGGCGATGACGTGCAGGTCCGGGATCGCGAGGTTGTCGGCGACCAGCGGGTCGGTGCGGGCATCGGTGATCACCAGCGGGGACGCGGAGCGCACCACGTGCTGGCAGAAGGAGTGGCTCAGCGGTGTCCTGCGGGTGGACTGCCACGGCTCGGGCAGCCCCAGCGCGCCGGGGAACACCTGCTCCTCGACGGACACCATGGTGACCAGCGCGACCGGTACGGCCAACTGCCGGCGCACCAATCGCGCGAAGCGCTCGAACGCCGGATCCGACCGCGCCGGCAGCGCAGTGCCCGCAGGCAGCGAGCCAGTCACAGAGTTCCCCCAAGACCAACCAGCGCGGATGTTCGCCGCCCGGTGGTCGACGTCTTCGATGGCATGGGCGATGTCGTCGAGCTCGTCCTGCAGCCGCCCAGCTGCGTCGGTGTGGCCCTTCTCCATCAGCGCCTGGCGGGCACTCGGGCGGCCAACTGTAGGCGCTGACTGTCCGACAGGGCACTGTGCAGGCTCATGTCGCTCCATGACACGACGTGCAGTCTCGAGCAACGACCGCGGACCCGAGCCCCTCGCCACGAGGCCGCGGCCTCTGTCATGGACATCCGACACCAGGCCCCGTCGATCCACTCGACGGCCGCCTGACCGGACGTCCCGCTGGTGCCCCCGGCAGGATTCGAACCTGCGACACACGGTTTAGGAAACCGATGCTCTATCCCCTGAGCTACGGGGGCCTCGGGTGCGCTTCGACCCGCGCCCGGACCTTCGCCGAGAGGTTATCGGGTGGCCCGGCGGAACCCTCGCCGCACCTGACTCGTCGGTACGGAAGAGAGACGGCGCCGTTCCAGGGGGTTACCGTGCTGGGGCACATACCGAGCTCCGGCAACGGCGCCGGAGGTCAGGGAGGGTGGACACGACGATGGAGACCACGGTGGTCGACGTCCCCGAGCGGGGACGCTTCGAGGTACGGCAGGGCGAGCGGGTCGTCGGACTCGCCAGCTATCACGTCGAGAACGGGCAGATGACCCTTCCGCACACGGAGGTCGATCCCTCCGTCGGTGGCCAGGGCATCGGGACGACGCTGGTCGCCGAGGTCCTCGCCGCCGCCCGGGAGCGAGGCCTGACCGTGCTGCCGTACTGCTCGTTCATCCGCCACTACATCCACCAGCACCCCGAGCTGATGGACCTGGTCGCCGTCGACGACCGCCCGCACTTCGGGCTGGAGACCGCCGCTCGCTGATCGCCACCGCGCGGCGGCCCCTAGGCTGCGCGGATGCCCGAGGGCCACACCCTGTTCCGCCTGGCGCGGGAGCAGCAGCTGCTGTTCGCCGGCCGGCCGGTGCACGTCAGCAGTCCCCAGGGCCGCTTCGACGCCGGCGCGCGCCTGCTCGACGGCCGCGTGCTGGACGAGGTGTTCTCCTACGGCAAGCACCTGTTCGCCCGCTTCGGCGGCGACAGCCTGCACGTGCACCTGGGCCTCTACGGCAGCTTCACCACCGGCGCCGGTGCGCCGCCCCCGGCCAAGGGGGCGCTGCGGATGCGCTGGGAGGCCGACGGTCCGGACGGCGCCGGGGTGTGGACCGACCTGCGCGGCCCCACCGCCTGCGAGGTGCTGGCCGCGCCCGAGGTGGACCGGATCCTCGACCGGCTGGGCCCCGATCCGCTGCGCCCCGGCGCCGACGGCACGGTCGCGCACCGGCGGATCGCCGGCAGCCGCACGGCCGTCGGCGCCCTGCTCATGGACCAGTCGGTGCTGGCCGGCGTCGGCAACGTGTACCGGGCCGAGGTGCTCTTCCGGCACGGCATCTCGCCGTTCCGCCCCGGCCGGCAGATCGACGCCGAGCTGTGGGGCGCGGTGTGGCGGGACCTGGTCACGCTGCTGCGGGCGGGCGTCCGGATGGGCCGCATCGTCACCACCCGGCCCGAGGACCGCTCCCGCCGCAGCGGCGCGGTGCGGCGGGAGGACGCGCACTACGTCTACCGGCGCACCGGTCTGCCGTGCCGGCTCTGCGGCACCGAGATCCGCACCCAGGTGATGGTCGGGCGCAATCTCTACTGGTGCCCGGTCTGCCAGGCCGCCTGACCTGCGGCGCCGCCTCGCCGCTCCACCCCGCGTGTACCGTCGGGAAGGATGAGGCACCGGTCACGTTGGGCGATCACGGTGACCGCGGTGGCCGGCCTGGTCGGCATCCCCGCCGCGGCCTCGGCCGCGCCCGCCGAGCGGGACGACCGGGTGCGCACCGTCGGCTACGACGTCTCCCACCCGCAGTGCGGCACCGACCTGCCCGAGGACGCCGCGTTCGCCGTCGTCGGGGTCAACGGCGGCCTGGCCACGCGGACCAACCCCTGCCTGTCCGAGCAGCTGGAATGGGCGGCCGGCTCGACGGGCGACGTGCCCGGTCAGCCGGCGCTGCAGCTGTACCTCAACACCGCCAACCCCGGTCAGGTGCGCAGCCTGGTCACCACGTGGCCGTCCGCCGGCGACACGCCCTACGGCGAGTGCGACGGCGGCAACACGATGGCCTGCAGCTGGCAGTACGGCTGGGAGCGGGCGCGCACCAGCGTCCAGTCGTTCTTCCGCCCCGCCGCCCGCGCGGTGCAGCTGGACAGCCGGCCCGAGCACTACACCTGGTGGCTGGACGTCGAGACCATGAACACCTGGCAGTCCGGGTCCGAGGACGCTCTGGAGCGCAACCGGGCAACCCTCGAGGGCATGACCGAGTACCTCACCGACCGGGACGGCCGGGTGGGGCTGTACTCGACGGGCTACCAGTGGGGCCGGATCGTCGGCGACGTGCCGACGGGCAGCAACCTGGCCGGCCTCGACAGCTGGCTGGCCGGCGCCGCCGACCGCGCGGACGCGC
Source organism: Blastococcus sp. SYSU DS0619 (assembly GCF_054051035.1). Classification (NCBI taxonomy): domain Bacteria; kingdom Bacillati; phylum Actinomycetota; class Actinomycetes; order Geodermatophilales; family Geodermatophilaceae; genus Blastococcus; species Blastococcus sp. SYSU DS0619. The sequence goes on from NZ_JBJHAM010000002.1 coordinate 182,135, forward strand.
GCGAGACCTGCGGCGACGACCCGCTGGTGCCCCGCGGCAGCGTGACGATGGTCCAGTACATCGAGGACGACCTCGACCACGACCACGCCTGCCGCTGAGGCCGGGATTAGATCGCGCCCTTGTCCGCGTCCCCGGCCGGGACGGCGGCGAGCCGCTTCACGTCCAGCGGGGCGGCCAGCTTGCCGGCCAGCGCCGCACCCAGGGTGGTGAGGGCCTCGGCCTTGCCGTGCGTCCGCAGCGCGTCGGGGCTCTCCCACCGCTCCACCATCACGAAGACCCCCTCGGCCTCGTGCAGCGCGTACAGCTCGCAGCCGGGCTCCGCGTGCACCTTCGGCACGGCGGCGAGGATCGCCTCGCGGACGGCATCCACCTCGTCGGGCTTCGGGGTGATGGTGGCGACGACGACGACGGACACGGGGGCCTCCTGGAGGAGCGGGAAACGGAACGACCCGGGCGGTTGCTCTGGTGGAGCGGCCCCGGCCGGGTCAGGATGCCAGTCGTGGTGGATGACGGCGTTCCCCCTCCCCCGACCACCGGCCATCCGTTGCGGGTGGCCGTCGTGGGCGCCGGCCCCGCGGGCATCTACGCCGCGGACGCGCTGACCCGGCAGAGCGAGATCCCCGTCGCGATCGACCTGATCGACCGGCTGCCGACGCCGTTCGGCCTGGTCCGCCATGGGATCGCGCCCGACCACCCGAAGATGCGGGCCATCCGCGACACCCTGCACCGCAGCCTCGACCACCCGCTGGTCCGGTTCGTCGGCAACGTGGAGGTCGGCACCGACCTCTCGCTGACCGATCTCCGGGAGCACGTCGACGCCGTGATCTACACCTACGGCGCCGCGCTCGACCGGCACCTGGGCATCGAGGGCGAGGACCTCCCCGGCAGCCTGCCCGCCACCGACGTCGTGTCCTGGTACACCGGGCACCCCGACGCCGACCGCGCCACCGTGGAGGCGGCCCTGGCCGGCGTCCGGTCGGCCCTGGTGATCGGCGTGGGCAACGTCGCGCTCGACGTCGGGCGGATCCTCGCCCGCACCGCCGAGGAGCTCGAGCCCACCGACATGCCCCAGCACGTCATCGACGTCCTGGCCGCCGCGCCGGTGCAGGAGGTGACCGTGCTGGGTCGCCGCGGGCCGGCGCAGGCGACGTTCACCACCCAGGAGCTGCGCGAGCTCGGCGGGCTGGCCGCGGCCACGGTGCTGGTCGACCCCGCCGACCTCGAGCTCGACGCCGACGCCGAGGCGCGCGCGGCCACCGACCGGAACGCCACCCGCAACCTCGCGGTGCTGCGGGACTGGTCGCACCACGAGCCCGAGCCGGGGCGCACCCGGCTCCGGCTGCGCTTCTACTCGCGGCCGGTGCGGCTGCTGGGCACCGACCGGGTGACCGGCGTGGAGGTGGAGCGCACCGCCGTCGACGGGGACGGCCGGGCGATCGGCACCGGCCGGTTCGAGGTGCTCCCGGCCGACCTGGTGGTGCGGTCGGTGGGCTACCTCGGGACGCCGCTGCCCGGGCTGCCGGTCGACCAGCGCACCGGCACCGTGCCGCACGACGGCACCGGGAGGGTGCTGCGCGACGGCCGGCCCTCGGCCGGCGAGTACGTCGCCGGGTGGATCAAGCGCGGGCCGAGCGGCGTGGTCGGTCACAACAAGCACGACGCGCGGGAGACCGTCGCCGGGCTCCTGGCCGACGCCGCGGACGGGACGCTGCGCGTGCGCGGCCCGGTCGACGACCTGGTGCACACCCTGCTGGCGCGCGGCGCCGAGCCGGTGCTGCTCGACGACTGGCGGGCGATCGACGCCGCCGAGCAGGCGCTGGGCGCCACCCGCGGCCGGGCGCGGACCACGCTGCACGAACGGGAGGCGCTCATGGCCGCCATCCGGGCCGCCACCGCCCGCTGACCCCGGGGTGCCGCGGACGGAGCCCCGCACCCGGGAGCGATGTGCGTCCATGGCGTGCTCGCGGCCGACGAACGCGCCCCCGGCGCACATCGCCCGGCAGCTGCCGGGGTGCCGCGCTACCCGACGGCGGCGATGAGCTCCCGGGCCACCGCGTCGTCCGCGGCCGCCACGAACCGGATCAGCCCCTCGGTGTCCGGGTCCAGCCGCAGCGGCTCCCCCGCGTCGGTGAGCGCCACCCCGCCGACGGCGAGCAGCACCGCCAGCCCACCGGCGACGTCGTGCACGTGGGTACCGGCCCGGTCCAGGTCGTGCCAGGCCGCGGCCGCACCGTCGGCCACCAGGCACAGGTCGACGGCGGTGCAGCCGGTGATGCGTACCCGCCGCGCCGTCGAGGGGACGGCGACCGCCCCGCCGCCGGGGCCGCTGGGCACCACCACGGTGCTGCCCGGCCGCGGGGAGATCGGCACCGCGTCGCGCTCGGCGCCCACCCCGGCCACCCCGGTCCACCGCCGCCCGGAGGCGAGATCGGCGACCAGGCCGGCGACCGGTACGCCGTCGCGCACCAACGCCGCGGAGAAAGCCCACGGCGGCAGCCCGGCGGAGAAGTTGCCGGTGCCGTCCAGGGGGTCCAGCACGATCCACGGCTCCCCGGGGCCGACCACGTGGTCCAGCCGCTCCTCGCTGAGCACGGTGACCCCGAGGGGTGCGAGCACCTCGACGGCGGCGGCGTGCGCGGCCTCGTCGGCGGCGATCGACGGGCTGCCGTCGCCCTTGGTGCGCTCCTCGCCGCTGTCGCGGGCCAGCGCCACGGCGATCTCCACCCGGGTGGCGGCCAGCGCGGCCAGGTGCCGGAAGCGGTCGGCCTCGGTCGCGCCGGGGCCCGGCAGCGGCACGGCGATGCAGCGGTCGGTGCTGCCGTGCCGGGCCCGCTCGCAGCCCCAGCCGGCGGCCAGGGCGCGCACCGCCGGGTGGTCCAGCGGGACGCCGGTGCGCCGGAGGACGACCGCCTCGGCGTAGCCGTCGGGGTGCCACTGCCGCCGCACCAGGGCGGCCTGCCCGTCACCCAGCAGCACCCGCAGCCGGGGGTCGTGCACCGCCGGCGCCAGCCCGGCGGGCGGCAGCCCCAGCGCCAGCGCCGCGGACCGCACGTCGGCACCGCTGACCGCCACCCGGAGGTCGCCGTCCGCGGCCGCCCGCGGGCGCAGGAACCAGCGCTCAGCCACTGTTGCGCAGTGCGGTCGCGATCCCGTTGATCGTCAGCTGGATGTTGCGGCTGGTGAGCTCGTCGTCCTCCCCGCTCCGCCGGCGCCGCAGCATCTCCACCTGCAGGTGGTGCAGCGGCTCGAGGTAGGGGAACCGGTTGCGGATCGAGCGGGCCAGCGCCGGGTTGTCGGCCAGCAGGTCGTCGTCGCCGGTGATGGCCAGCGCCATCCGGCAGGTCCGCTCGTGCTCCGCGGCGATCCGGTCGAACACCCGGGCCCGCAGCTGCTCGTCGGGCACCAGCTCGGCGTACCGGGCGGCCAGCTCCAGGTCGGTCTTGGCCAGCACCATGCCCATGTTGGACAGCACGGTGCGGAAGAACGGCCACCGCCGGTGCAGGTCGCGCAGCTGCTGCAGCCGCTCGTCGGAGCCGCCCACCCAGGCCTCCAGCGCCGAGCCGGTGCCGTACCAGCCGGGCAGCATGATCCGGGTCTGCGACCAGCTGAACACCCAGGGGATCGCCCGCAGGTCGGTGATGGAGTTGCCGGCCTTCCGGGAGGGCGGCCGGCTGCCGATGTTCAGCTCGGCCAGCTCCCCGATGGGGGTCGCCGCCCGGAACCACTCCACGAACCCGGGCGTCTCGTGCACCAGCTCCGCGTAGGCCCGCCGGGCGCGGGCGGCGAGGTCGTCGAGGACGGCGTAGGCCTCGTCGGCGTCGTCGCCGAGCCCCTCGACGTCGAGCAGGGTCGACTCCAGCGTGGCGGCGACCAGCGCCTCCAGGTTGCGGCGGGCGAGGTCGGGGTCTGCGTACTTCGCGGCGATCACCTCGCCCTGCTCGGTGACGCGCAGCGCGCCGGCCACCGCACCCGGGGGCTGGGCCCGGATCGCCTCGTAGCTGGGGCCGCCCCCGCGGCCGACGGTGCCGCCGCGGCCGTGGAAGAGCCGCAGCCGGATGCCCTCGCGGCGGGCGACCTCCACCAGGTCCAGCTCGGCCCGGTACAGCGCCCAGTTGGCGGCGAGGTAGCCGCCGTCCTTGTTGCTGTCGGAGTAGCCGAGCATGACCTCCTGCGCGTCACCGCGGGCGGCGACCAGCGACCGGTAGAGCGGCTGGTCGAGGACGGCGCCGAGCGTGGTGGCCGCGGCCTGCAGGTCGTCGATCGTCTCGAACAGCGGCGAGATGCCCACCGGGCAGGTGGGGCCGTCCTCGCCGGCCGGGTCGAGCAGGCCGACCTCCTTGAGCAGGACGGCGACCTCGAGCACGTCGCTCACCGACTCGCACATGCTGATCACGTAGTTCGGGATGGTCCGCGGCCCGAGCAGCGCCACCCGCTCGGCGGCGGCGAGCAGGACGTCGAGCTCCTTGCGGGTCTCCTCGGACAGCTCGGCGTCGGGGCGCACCAGCGGCCGGCGCAGCGTCAGCTCCCCGGCCAGCAGCTCCACCCGCGCCGCCTCGTCGAGGGATGCGTAGTCCTCGCACACGCCGGCCCAGGCCAGCAGCTCGGCGACGACCTGCTCGTGGACGGCGGAGTTCTGCCGCAGGTCCAGGCCGCAGAGGTGGAAACCGAAGACCTCGACCGCTTCGCGCAGCCGCAGCAGCCGGTCGTCGGCCAGCGGCCCGGCGCCGTGGCTGCGCAGCGAGGCGTCGACGACGTCGAGGTCGGCGCGCAGCTCGTCGGGGCCGTCGTAGGGCGGCAGCACCCCGCCGGGCTCGCCGTCGCCGGGCACCGAGCCCAGCACGCGGGCGGCGGTGGACGCCAGCCGCGCGGAGATCCCGGTGAGCGCCCGCCGGTAGGGCTCGTCGGCGCGGAACGGGGAGTCGTCGCGCGAGGCCTCGGCGAGCGAGTACAGCTGCGCCGTCGGGGTGACCAGCCGGTCGGACATGGACAGCTCGCTGCGCAGCGCCGCGAGCTCGGCCAGGTGGTGGCCCAGCGCGGTCTCCGCCTGCCGGGTGGTGGCCCGGCGCAGCGCCTCGGCGGTGACGAAGGGGTTGCCGTCGCGGTCGCCGCCGATCCACGAGCCGGGCAGCAGCATCGGCCGGCGCAGCACTCCCGCACCCGGCCAGCGCTGCTCCACCGCCTGCCGGAGCTCGGCGTTGATGGCGGGCACGACGTCGAACAGCGACAGCTCGTAGTAGCGCAGCGCCTCGTCGATCTCGTCCTGCAGCCGCAGCCGGGACAGCCGCAGCAGCGCCGTCTGCCAGAGGGTGAGCACCGAGCGCCACAGCTGGGCGGACCAGGCGGCGTCGACGTCGTCGTCCTCGGCGGAACGGTCGCGCTGCCGGATCAGCTCGGTGATCTGGCGCTGCACCTGGAATACCGTCTTGCGGCGGACCTCGGTGGGGTGCGCGGTGACCACCGGGCAGACCAGCGCGCCGGCGAGCTCGCGGGCCACCGTGTCGACCGGGATGTCCGCCTCGTCCAGCAGCGCGAACGACGCGGCCAGGCTGCCCTGCTGCGGCGGCGAGCCGGCGCGCCGGTGGTGCCGGCGGCGCCGCTCGTGGTGGATGTCCTCCGCGAGGTTGGCCAGCACGGAGAAGTGGCTGAACGCGCGGATGACGTGGTTGGCCGACCGCACGTCGAGCCCGGCGAGCCGGCGGGCGAGGTCGGCGCGGTCGACCTCCGAGCGGCGGATGCGGAAGGCCTCCACCCGGGTGGACTCGACCAGCTCGAGGACGTCGGGCCCGGCCTGCTCCCCGATCACCTCGCCGAGGACCCGCCCCAGCAGCCGGATATCGGCGCGCAGCGGCTCGTCGTCGGCGCGGTCACCGGGACCGGTGGACCCGTGGTGGCGGAGATCTGCGACGTCGACCGTGGCTTCGGACACACCGCGAGTATCGACGACGCGTGTGACGGGACCGTGTCGCGCCCCCCGCCGATCAGTCGAGCTCGAGCTCCCGCAGGCACTGCGCGGCCAGCCGGTCGCCGGCCGCGGCACCGAGCCGGAACTGCTCGACGGCGCCCTCCAGGTCCCCCCGGTCGGCCAGGAGCACCGCCAGGTTCTGGTGGCAGTACGGGTCACCGGCGGCGATCCCGCTGCGGTAGGCCTCCTCGGCGGCCTCCTCGTCGCCCAGCTCCTCGCGGTAGAGGTTGCCCAGCGGCAGCCAGGCCACCTGCTCCCCCAGCTTGGCGCCGCGCTCGAGCACCGAGCGGGCCTCGGCGGAGCGGCCGGTCTCGCGCAGCAGGTGCGCGAGGTCCGCCCGGGCGGCCGGGAAGTGGTGCTGCCCGGCCCGGAGCGCGTCCTCGAGGGCCGGGTCGAGCGTCGAGCACCACCGCCAGCAGGCGACGACGGCCGCCGCCTCCTCGTCGCCGGCGGCGGCGAACTCCTCGGCCACCGCCATCGCCTGGTCGCGCTCGCCCTGCTCGCGGAGGAGGAACGCCAGCTGCAGCCCGCCCTCCAGGTCCCCGGCGGCCGCGGCGCCCCGGTAGGCGCGCATCGCGCCGGCCAGGTCACCGAGGTCCTCCAGGACCAGGCCGAGGTTGCGCCAGGCGTCGGCCTCGCCGTGGCGCAGCGCGAACTCGTAGGCGTCCACCGCCTCCGACCAGCGGTTCTGGGCGGCGAGGGAGTTGCCGAGGTTGTAGGCGGCCACCGAGTCGCCGAGGTCGAAGGCGCGCCGGAAGCAGTGCTCCGCGTCCTCCTGCCGGCCGGCGTCGGCCAGGTCGCAGCCGAGGTCGATCAGCGCGTCGGCGTCGTCGGAGGCGAGCAGCCGCCGCAGCCGCCCGTCCAGGTCCTCGGTCATGCCGCCGATGATCGCGGCGGCACGACCGCTCGCGCGCCCCTCTGCGCGGGAACCTCACCCCAAGGGAGCGGCCCGGGGGGCTCCGGTCACCCGATCAGCTGTCCCCCCGGGCTCGGCGTCAGCTCCCGAACGCCTCGCGCCAGGCCGGCATGAGGTCGCGCTGGGCCCACTCGAGGTAGGGCTGCTGCTGGTCCCCGCCGATCTGCACGAGGGCCAGGTGGGTGAAACCGGCGTCGGCGTACTCCTTGGCGCCGGCGATCACGGCCTCGACGTCGTCCCCGCACGGGATGCTGCCCTCGACGTCCTCCTCGCGGACGAACTGGGCGGCGGCGTCGAAGGCAGCCGTCCCCGGCAGCTCCGCGTTGACCTTCCAGCCCAGGCCGAACCAGCGGAACAGCGTGTGCGCGCGGGTCACGGCGGCGGCCTTGTCGGTGCCGTAGCTGATCGGCATCTGGGCGACCTTCGGCTTGCCCGCACCCCCGGCGGCCTCGAACGCCTCGACGAGCTCGGCGAGCGGATCGGTCGCGACCAGCACGTCGGCCAGCTCGCCGGCGATCGTGGCCGCCTGCTTCCCGCCGGCCGCGAAGCCGATGGGCACCCGCTTGTCCGGCAGGTCCCAGAGCTTGGCCGACTCGACGTCGAAGTGCTCGCCGCGGAAGTTCGTGTAGCCCTCGCCGTCGAACAGGTCGCTGATGATCTGCAGCGCCTCCATGATCATCTCGTGCCGGACGTCGGCCGGCGGCCAGCCGGCGCCGACGACGTGCTCGTTGAGGTTCTCCCCCGCGCCGAGGCCCAGGGTGAACCGGCCGCCGGACAGGATCTGCAGCGTCGCCGCCTGCTGGGCCACCACGGCCGGGTGGTAGCGGAAGGTCGGGCAGGTCACGTACGTCATCAGCGGGATGCGGCTGGTCGCCTGCGCCGCCGCGCCGAGGGTCACCCAGGCGTTCGGCGAGTGCCCCATCTCGTCCAGCCACGGGAAGAAGTGGTCGCTGCTGACCGCGAAGTCGAAGCCGGCCTCCTCGGCGCCCACCACGTGGCTCACCAGGTCCTTCGGCCCGGCCTGCTCGGTCATCATCGTGTAGCCCAGCTGCATGCCCATGCCGCGCGGCTACCCCGGCCCGGTTGCGTCCAACCGGCTCAGCCGCGCCCGCCCCGCATCGCGTCCCGCAGCTTGGTCTTGCCGCTGGTGCGCAGCAGCGCCCCCGCGTAGATGCGACCGCCCAGCCGGACCGCCGCGGCGATGGCGATCAGCATGAGCACGACCGCGAGGGCGACCTCCCACAGCGCCGCCTCGCCCGCCGCCTGCCGGACCGGCATGACCAGCGGCGAGAGACCGGGGATGTAGGAGGTGACGACGGCGAGCGTGCCGCTCGGGTCGGCGGCGGCCTGGATGCCGATGAAGAACCCGACGACGAGCAGCAGGATCATCGGCGTCAGCACGCTGCCGAGGTCCTCCTGCCGGCTGACCAGGGACCCCGCCATGGCGAAGATCGACGCGTAGAGGGCGTAGCCGAGGATGAACCAGGCGATGACCGAGACGACGGTGCCGATGAGGTCGCCGGGCACCGCGACCAGGTCGAAGGCGAGCGCCCCGCCCACGGCGATGGCGCCGATGAGGACGATCTGGGCCAGCCCGAGCACACCCAGTCCGATGATCTTCCCGGCGAGCAGCTGCCAGGGGCGCATCGTGGCCAGCAGCAGCTCCACCACGCGGCTGGACTTCTCCTCGACCACGCCCTGCGCGACGAACTGGCCGAACAGGATCAGCAGGCCGTAGAGCATCGCGACGCCGATGATCGCGACCAGCACCTGCTGCTGCTGCTGGTCGTCGTCGTCCCCCTGCAGGGCCGTGACCTCGACCTCCGGCACGGCGCTGAGGTCGACCCCGGCCTCGGCCAGCAGCTGGCTGACGGCGACGCCGGTGACCGCGGCGTTCACCACCGCCTCCATCGTCGAGTCGCGCTCGTTGACCAGCAGCTCGGGGCGGGCACCGGCGAGGAGGGCCCCGTCGACGTCCTCGGTCTCCACCGCCTGCCGCGCGGCCGCCTCGTCGGCGAGCTCGACCACCGTGACGTCGACGCCGACGGCCGCGCCCTGCGCCTCGATGGCCGGGCCCAGCTGCGAGGTGTCGCCCACGATGCCGAGCCGGCCCTCCTGGCCGCCGGAGCCGAGGGCCACCTGGAAGCCCAGGATCCCGACGAGCAGGACGACCGTCAGGACCACGCCGACGATGAAGTTCTTGTCGCGCAGGCGGGTGGAGATCTCCCGGCCGGCGACGAGCCGCACGAGCTCGCCGCTGCCCGGCGTCTTCTCCGGAGTGCTGGTCGGGGCGGTCACGCCGCCACCTCCTCGTCGGTGCGCGGGTCGGCGACCGCCTCGCGGAACAGCTCCACCAGGCTCGGCTCGCGCCACGCGAAGTGCGTGACCCGGCCGGTCCCCAGGGCGGCCGCCAGGACGGTCTGGTCGTCGGTTCCGGGGGCGAGGTCCAGCAGCGTGTCGCCCGCCTGCTCGGAGACCACCCGGACACCGGGGACGGCGGCGGCCCAGCCGGGAGGCGCGTCGGGGACGACGACCCGGAGCACCCGCCCGGCCTCGCGCCGGCGCAGCTCGTCGACGGTGCCCGAGGCCACCATCCGGCCGCGCGCGAGGATGCCGACGGAATCGCAGAGGCGCTCGACCAGGTCGAGCTGGTGGCTGGAGAAGACCACCGGGACCCCGGTGCGGACCTGGTCCAGCAGCGCCTCGGCCAGGGAGTCGACGCCCACCGGGTCCAGCCCGGAGAACGGCTCGTCGAGGATCAGCACCTCCGGCCGGCTCACCAGCGCGGCGGCGAGCTGGACCCGCTGCTGGTTGCCCAGCGACAGCTTCTCGACGGGGTCACCCCGGCGGGCGCCCAGGCCCAGCCGCTCCACCCACTCGTCGGAGGCGCGGGCGGCCGCGGCGGCGTCCAGGCCGTGCAGCCGGGCGAAGTAGGTGACCTGCTCGCCGACCTTCATCTTCGGGTAGAGCCCGCGCTCCTCGGGCATGTAGCCCACCCGGCGACGCAGCTGCTGGTCCAGCGGCCGGCCGTGCCAGCGCACCGCACCGGCGTCCGCGACGACCAGCCCCATGGCGATCCGCATCGTCGTCGTCTTCCCGGCGCCGTTGGAGCCGCAGAAGCCGAACATGGAGCCCGGGCGGACGTGGAAGCTCACGCCGTCTAGCACCTGGTTGTCGCCGTAGCTCTTGTGGAGCCCGTCGAACTCGAGCACGTGTCCTCCTGCTGTCGATCACTGCCGTGAGAACCGTAGCGGCCCTCACGATCTTCACGGGGCTGGGCGCACCCGGAACCGCAGGTGAACGCTGTGTGACAGGTCCGCCTCGCGGCCGGTGCCGGGGTGCGGTGTCATCGGTGCATGAGCGAGCGCGACGGCGGAGCGCAGCCGCCTCCCGGTGCCGGGCTGGACCAGCTGCGCGGGGCCGCCGCGGGGTGCCGGGCCTGCGAGCTGTGGCAGGACACCACCCAGACCGTCTTCGGCGAGGGCCCCGAGACCGCCCGGGTGGTGTTCGTCGGCGAGCAGCCCGGCGACCAGGAGGACCGTCGGGGCGAGCCGTTCGTCGGCCCCGCCGGGCGGCTGCTGGACCGGGCGCTGACCGACGCCGGCATCGACCGGTCCGCCACCTACGTCACCAACGCCGTGAAGCACTTCGGGCACGTGGTGAAGGGGAAGCGGCGGATCCACCAGACGCCCCGCCCGGAGCACCTGCGGGCCTGCCGGCCGTGGCTGGACGCGGAGTTCGCCGTCCTGCAGCCGGAGGTGGTCGTCGCCCTGGGGGCGACGGCGGCCAAGGCGCTGATCTCGCCGTCGTTCCGCATCACCCGCGAGCGCGGACAGCTGCTCCCCTGGACGCGACCGGGCGCCCCGGCGCCGACGGAGGACGACGACGAGGACGCCCCGCACCAGACCTGGATCGTCGCGACCACGCACCCGTCGGCGATCCTGCGCACCCCCGACGACGCCCGGGCGGCGGCCTACGACGCGCTGGTCGCCGACCTCGAGGTGGTCGCCCGCGCGCTCGCCTGAGCCGTGTCGGATCCCGTACCGGCGAGTAGGACCGGGGAGGATCGGATATGCAGGAGGGGGTCCGGCCGGTCTCGCCACTCTCGGGGGCGGGCGAGCCCGGCCGGACCCCGCGCCTCGCTCAGCCGGCCGGGCGCGGATCCGCGTCGACGGTCGACCGCGAGGCGCGGAAGAGCCAGAACGAGGGCACCAGCAGCGCGACGGCGACCATCGCGAGGACCACGACGACGCCGCCGGAGACCATCGCCACGGTCACCCCTGCCGCGCTGGCCAGCGCCCCGGCCCGCAGGTCCCCGAGCCGCGGGCCCCCGGCGACCACGACGATGAAGACCCCCTGCATCCGGCCGCGCATCTCGTCGGGCGCGGCCAGCTGCAGCATCGACGAGCGCAGCACCGCGCTGACCATGTCGCCCGCACCGGCCACCGCGAGGAAGAGGACGGCCAGCCACAGCGACGACGCCAGCCCGAAGCCGATGATGGCCACGCCCCAGACGACGATGGCGACCAGGACGGCCGCGCCCTGCCGGTCGATCCGCGACACCCAGCCCGACGTCAGGCCCATCACCAGCGCGCCGATGGAGACACCGGCGAACAGCCAGCCCAGGGCGTTCGGCGAGCCGGCGAAGCGGGTGGCCTCCAGCTCCGGGAACACCGCCTGCGGCCAGGCGAAGAGCATCGCGATGATGTCGACGACGAACGTCATGAGCAGCACCGGCTGGGTCCGCAGGAAGGCGAACCCCTCCCCGACGCCGCGCACCGCGGCGCCCAGCCGGACCACCCCGACCCGGCCGCCGGGCGGCAGCGCCGGCAGACCGCGGAGCAGCAGCGCCGCGACGAGGAAGCCGACCGCGTCGATCACGTAGGTGAGGAACAGCTCGCCGGCGGCGATGAGCACGCCGGCCAGCAGCGGCCCGGCGATCACGCCCACCTGGCGCACGGTCATCGCCAGGGCGTTCGCCGCGGGCACCAGCTCCGTACCGACCAGCGCGGGGATCGCGGCGCTGCGGGCCGGCTGGTTCACCGCCGCGAAGGCGGAGACGAAGGCGGTGAGCAGCCACAGCAGCCCGAGGTGGCCCTCGCCCGGCAGCAGCGCCTGCAGCGCCAGCAGCGCGCTGGTGACCGCGGCCCCGGTCGAGCTGATCAGCATCAGCCGGCGCCGGTCCATGACGTCGGCGATCGCTCCGCCGAGCAGCCCGAAGACGATCAGCGGGACGAGCGCGACGAGCGACGTCACGCCCACGTAGAAGCTGTCGCCGGTGAGCGCGTAGACCTGGAACGGGACGGCGACCAGCGTCATCTGCTGGCCGATCATCGTCAGGGCCACCCCGCCGAACAACCGGCGGTAGGCGGGGATCCGGAGCGGCGTCGTGTCCACCGCCCAGCCGCGCCGGCGGCGCACCGGCTCGGGGACCGGTTCCTCCACCCCCCGCCCCGGCTCGACCGGATCCACCGGGTCGACCGGGGCGCGCCGGCTGTTCGGATCGACCGGCTCGCTCACGGTGTCACCGGTTCGCTCCCGCGGCGCGCTCCGCTCCTCGCTCGCTGGCGCTCGCTGCGATGCTCACGCACCTGTCCGCTCACGGTGTCACCGGTTCGCTCCCGCGGCGCGCTCCGCTCCTCGCTCGCTGGCGCTCGCTGCGATGCTCACGCACCTGTCCGCTCACGGGGCGAGCCGCTGGACGATCCAGCCCCCGCCCTCCGCCTCGTCGAGCACGAAGCGCAGCCGGTCGTGCAGCCGGTCGCCGCCGCCCTGCCAGAACTCGACCTGCTCCGGGACCACCCGGTAGCCACCCCACTCCGCGGGCCGGGGCAGCTTGCCCTCCGGCGCCTGCGCGTCCAGCCGCCGCACGCGCTCCTCGAGCTCCTGCCGGGAGGCGACGACGGTCGACTGCACCGAGGCGGCGGCGGCCACCTGCGAGCCGCGCGGCCTCGGGTCCCACAGCGCATCGGACGCCGCGTCGCCGATCCGCTCCACCCGGCCGGTCACCCGCACCTGGCGCTGCAGCGCGTGCCACGGGAAGACCAGCGCCGCCCGCGGGTTGACCGCCAGCTGCGCGCCCTTCGCCGAGGCGTAGCTGGTGCCGAACACGATGCCGGCGGCGTCGTAGCCCTTCATCAGCACCACCCGGGCGTCCGGGGCGCCGTCGGCGTCGGCCGTCGCCACCACGACGGCGTTGGGCTCGGGGAGCTCCGCGGCGACGACGTCGCCGAACCAGCGGTCGAACTGCTCGACCCAGGTGGGGGCGAGCTCGTCCTCGCGCAGCCGGCCGAGGGTGTAGTCGTTGCGCATGCGGGTCAGGTCGGGCACGCAGTCATGCTGACACCGCGGAGGGTCCGGAGCGCGGGCGGACCGCCCCCCGCGTGCCGGGACGGTGCCGTCGGCCTTAGGGTCGACTGGCAATCGTGCGCCAGTCCCCTGCGCGCACGTGGGTCCGCGCGCAGAGGAGCATGCGAGATGGCCGACGACTTCGTACCCGGCCTGGAAGGCGTCATCGCCTTCGAGACCGAGATCGCCGAACCCGACAAGGACGGCGGTTCGCTGCGCTACCGCGGCGTCGACATCGAGGACCTGGTCGGCAAGGTCACCTTCGGCAACGTCTGGGCGCTGCTGGTCGACGGCAAGTTCGGCCCCGGGCTGCCGCCGGCCGAGCCGTTCCCGATCCCCGTGCACAGCGGCGACGTCCGCGTCGACGTGCAGGCCGCCCTGGCCATGCTGGCGCCGTTCTGGGGCTACCGCCCGCTGCTGGACATCTCCACCGAGGAGGCCCGGGACCAGCTGGCCCGCGCCGCCGTCATGGCGCTGTCCTACGTCGCCCAGTCCGCCCGCGGCATCGGCACCCCCGCCGTCCCGCAGAGCCGGATCGACGAGGCCTCCACCATCGTCGAGCGCTTCATGGTGCGCTGGCGCGGCGAGCCCGACCCCCGCCACGTCGCCGCCGTCGACGCCTACTGGACGTCGGCCGCCGAGCACGGCATGAACGCCTCCACGTTCACCGCCCGCGTCATCGCCTCGACCGGCGCCGACGTCGCCGCCGCGATGTCCGGTGCGATCGGCGCGATGTCCGGCCCGCTGCACGGCGGCGCCCCCTCCCGCGTGCTGCACATGCTCGACGACGTCGAGAAGACCGGTGACGCGGAGAAGTACGTCAAGGACCTGCTCGACCGCAAGGAGCGGTTGATGGGCTTCGGCCACCGCGTCTACCGCGCCGAGGACCCGCGCGCCCGCGTGCTCCGCCGCTCGGCCCAGGAGCTGGGTGCGCCCCGCTTCGAGGCCGCCCTGGCGCTGGAGAACGCCGCGCTCAAGGAGCTGCGCGAGCGGCGTCCCGACCGGCCGGTCGAGACCAACGTCGAGTTCTGGGCGGCCATCGTCCTGGACTTCGCCGAGGTCCCGAGCCACATGTTCACGTCGATGTTCACCTGTGCCCGCACCGCCGGCTGGTGCGCGCACATCCTCGAGCAGAAGAACACCGGCCGCCTCGTGCGCCCGTCGGCCCGCTACGTGGGCCCCGACTCCCGCAAGCCGCAGGAAGTCGAGGGCTGGGACACCATCAACCCCGAGGCCGCCGCGATCTGAGCACCGCCGCACCCGACGACGACGGCCCGGCCGCACACCGCGACCCGGGCCGTCGTCGTCGGCGCTCCGCCCGACGCACGTGAACCGGAAGGCTTCCCCCGGATGACCCTCACCATCCCCACCGAGCTCCTGCCTGCGGACGGCCGGTTCGGGTGCGGTCCGTCCAAGGTGCGCTCCGAGGCGCTGCGGGCGCTGGCCGGCGACGGTGCGGCGATCATGGGCACCTCGCACCGCCAGGCGCCGGTGAAGAAGCTGGTCCGGCGGGTGCGGGAGGGGCTCACCGAGCTGTTCGACCTGCCCGACGGCTACGAGGTCGTGCTCGGCAACGGCGGCACCACCGCGTTCTGGGACGCCGCGCTCTTCGGGCTGATCCGCGACCGCGCCGCCTTCGGCACCTACGGGGAGTTCTCCGCCAAGTTCGCCTCCGGCGCGAAGGAGGCCCCGTTCCTCGGCGACCCGGTGATCGTCACGGCCGCCCCCGGGTCGCTCGCGCTGCCCTCCGCGACCGAGGGCGTGGACGCCTACGGCTGGGCGCACAACGAGACCTCCACCGGCGTGATGGCGCCGATCGCCCGGCCGTCGGGCACCGAGGACGCGCTCGTGCTCATCGACGCCACCAGCGGCGCCGGCGGACTGCCGGTCGACGTCTCGCAGACCGACGTCTACTACTTCGCGCCGCAGAAGTCCTTCGCCGCCGACGGCGGCCTCTGGGTGGCCCTGATGTCGGCCGACGCACTTCAGCGGATCGCCGAGATCAAGGCGTCGGGCCGCTGGATCCCCGGGTTCCTGGACCTGTCGATCGCCGTCGACAACTCCGCGAAGGACCAGACGTACAACACCCCGGCCATCGCCACCCTCTTCCTGCTGGCCGACCAGATCGACTGGATGCTCTCCCTCGGCGGGCTCACCGGCGCGGTCGGCCGCAGCCGCGAGTCCGCCGGCCGGCTCTACGGCTGGGCGGAGAAGTCGTCGTACGCGACGCCGTTCGTCGCCGACCCCGACCACCGCAGCTACGTGGTGGGCACCATCGACTTCGCCGACTCGATCGACGCCGCCGCCGTTGCGACGACGCTGCGCGCCCACGGCGTCGTCGACGTGGAGCCCTACCGCAAGCTCGGCCGGAACCAGCTGCGCGTCGGCATGTTCCCGGCGGTCGACCCCGATGACGTGACGGCGCTGACCGCCTGCATCGACTACGTGGCGGAGCGTCTCTGAACGAGCTGCCGGCTCCCGGGCAGGAGGCGAGCGTGGGCTCGGGTCGGCCGTCCGGCCCCGCCGGCGACGACCTCTTCACCGCCGGCGGGGAAGCCGGCCGGATCATGGCGGGGCTCGACTGGGCGAGCACCCCGTTCGGGCCGGTCGGGACGTGGCCCGCGAGCCTGCGTCACGCCGTGCGCACCGTGCTGGTCTCCAAGTTCCCCATGGTCCTGACCTGGGGCCCGGAGTTCCGGCAGTTCTACAACGACGCCTACGCCCCGCTCATCGGCGCGAAGCACCCGGCGATCGGCGAGGACATCCGGGTGACGCTGGCCGAGGGCTGGGAGGCGCTCGGCCCGCCGATCGAGCACGCCATGGCCACGCTCGAGGCCTCCTGGCTGCCCGGCCTGCTGCTCCCGCTCGAGCGGTCCGGCTACCGCGAGGAGACGTACTTCACCGTCTCCCACGCACCGGCATTCGACGACGACGGCCGGGTCGCCGGCATGCACGCGGTCTGCACCGAGGTGACCGGCGAGCTGCTCGCGGCCCGCCGTCAGCAGTTGCTGCACACGTTGTCCGCGGAGGGCGCCCGGCTCGGTGACGAGCGCGCGACGGTCACGGCCATGTGCACCGCGCTGGGCAGCGACGCCCTCGACATCCCCTTCGCCGCGGTCTACCTGTCCGCCGACGACGGCGCCTTCCGGCGGGTGGCGGCCACCGGCGTCGACGGGGACCTGCTGCCCGCGGTGACCGAGGGCGCCGCAGCGCTCCCCCCGGTGAGCGGGCTCGGGGTCACCGGTGGCCCCTGGGGGGATCCGGTGACCGAGTCGGTCGTCCTCCCCCTGTCGGTGAGCCGGGATGCCGCGCCGGTGGGCCTGCTGGTGCTGGGCACCTCGCCCAGCCGGGCGCTGGACGCCGACTACCGCACCTTCCACGAGCTGGTGGCCGGCCAGTTCACCGGTGCCCTGGTCAACATCCGGGCGTTCGAGCGCGAGCGGGAGCGCGCGGAGTCCCTGGCCGCGCTGGACCGTGCCAAGACCACCTTCTTCGCCGACGTCAGCCACGAGCTCCGCACGCCGCTCACGCTCCTCCTGGGGCCGCTGAGCGACGTCCTGGAGACGGCGGACCCACCGCTGACCGACGACGTCCGCGAGCAGCTCACCCTCGCCGTCCGCAACGGGCAGCGGTTGCAGCGGCTGGTCAACGACCTGCTGGACTTCGCCAGCATCGAGGCCGGGCGGGCGACCCCGGTGCGGGTGGCGACCGATGTCGCCACGTTCACCGCGGAGCTGGCCGGCATCTTCCGCTCGGCCGCCGAGCGGGCCGGCCTGCGGCTCACCGTCGACTGCCCGCCCCTGGACCGCCCGGTCTTCGTCGACCCGCGGATGTGGGAGAAGATCGTCGTCAACCTGCTGGGCAACGCGGTGAAGTACACGTTCGTCGGCGGCATC
This sequence comes from Blastococcus sp. SYSU DS0619, assembly GCF_054051035.1. Classification (NCBI taxonomy): domain Bacteria; kingdom Bacillati; phylum Actinomycetota; class Actinomycetes; order Geodermatophilales; family Geodermatophilaceae; genus Blastococcus; species Blastococcus sp. SYSU DS0619. The sequence goes on from NZ_JBJHAM010000002.1 coordinate 199,257, forward strand.
GAGGTGGCCCTGCGCGGCACCGGGGAGGGCTTCCGGCTCACCGTCGCCGACACCGGCGTGGGCATCGTGGCCGAGGAGCTGCCGCACCTGTTCGAGCGGTTCCACCGCGTCGCCGGGTCCGCCGCGCGCACCCGGGAGGGCACCGGCATCGGCCTGGCGCTGGTGCAGGAGCTGGCGGCGCTGCACGGCGGCGCGGTCACGGTCACCAGCGAGCCGGGCCGCGGCAGCACCTTCACCGTCGCACTCCCCTCCGGCCACCCCGACGCCGCACCGGCCGACTCCGCCGCGGTGCCGTCCGAGGCCGCGCACGGCGAGGCGGCCAGCTGGGAGGAGGAGACCTCCCGGCCGGCCGGCACCGCCCCGGGTGCGGTCGGCGGCGCCGACGTGCTGGTCGTCGACGACAACGCCGACATGCGCGCCTACCTGACCCGGCTGCTCGGCCCGCACTGGACCGTGCGCACGAGGGCGAACGGCGAGGAGGCGCTCGCCGCGGTCGCCGAGCGCGCCCCGGACCTGGTGCTGACCGACGTGATGATGCCGCGGATCGACGGCTTCGAGCTGCTGCGGGCGCTGCGCGCGGACCCGGCCACCCGCGAGATCCCGGTGATCATGCTGACCGCCCGGGCCGGGCAGGAGGCCTCGGTCGAGGGTCTGGAGGCCGGCGCCGACGACTACCTGGCCAAGCCGTTCCGCGCCGCCGAGCTGCTCGCCCGGGTGCGCGTGGCGCTGGAGCGGGCCGCCGGGCGCGGAGCCGGCCCCACCGGCCCGCCCGGGCCGGCACCCGTCCGGGCACCGGACCCGGCCCCGCTCCGCCCGCCGCCGGCCCCACCGGCCGGCCGACCGGACCCGGCCGGCCGACCGGACCCGGTGCCCGCCCCGCGGAGCTCCCCCGCGCCGGCCGGCTCGCACCGGGCGCACTGGCGGCTGCCCTCGGAGCCCGCGTCGATCCCGGTCGTGCGCCGGCGGCTGCGCGCGCTGCTGGCCGAGGCCGGGATCGACCCCGACCACGCCTACGACCTGCTGCTGGCCGCGTGCGAGGCGGCCACCAACGCGATCGAGCACGCCCAGGACCCGGCCGAGCCGTTCGTCGAGGTCTCCGCCGCCGTCGGGGGCGGCCTGGTCGAGATCACGATCCGCGACTCCGGGCAGTGGCGGGAACGGGCGCCCAGCATGGACCGCGGCCGCGGCTCGACCCTGATGAGCGCCTTCGGCGACGTCACCGCCGTCCCCAGCCCCTCCGGCACGACGGTGCGGATCCGGTCGGGGATCGCCGCCGGCTGACCCCCGGCCGGCCTCAGCGCAGCAGCCAGGTGTCCTTGCTGCCGTCGCCGGGCGCACCCGGCAGGTCGGGCCCGTCCCCCTCGGCCACCCGGGTCAGGGCGACGGGGAGGGCGGTGGTGGTCGCCCCGGCCACCGAGAACACCCGCAGGGCCACCGGCCGGGGGCGCAGCTCCCCGTCGACCAGCGTCGGGGCCGTCGAGGGCACCACCGGCTCCCGCGCCACGAACCGGTGCGGCGCCGCGGAGATCTCGGCGCGCAGCGCGGCCAGCCCGGCCGCCGAGCACGCCGGACCCGAGACGACGTCCCGGCCGCCGTACCCCGCCACCGACTGCACCTCCAGCTCGTGCAACCGGTCCCGGACGGCCGCCTCCGCGACCGGATCGGCCAGCACCCAGGTCCGCGCCGAGTCCAGCAACGGCTCCTCGCCCAGGTAGAAGCGGACCAGCGCCGGCACCCAGGCGTAGGCCGCGGCGTCGTCGGCCACCCCGTTCCCGGGGACGTTCGCGATCCCCAGCCGCCCGGCCCGGACCGCCTCGGTGAGGGCCGTGTCCAGCGGCAGGCCCGGCCCCGTGGGGTAGGCGCCGAGCAGCGCGTCGTCGAAGTGCCGGTAGAGGACGTCGACCGGCACCCGGCCACCGTCCACGGCGGCCTCCACTCCCCCGTCGCTGCGCGGCCACAGGTCACCCGCCCGCACCAGCGGTGCGCCCAGCGCCTCGGCCAGCACCTGGTGCTCGAACCAGGCGTCGGCGCTCTCGCCCTGGGTGAGCACGGCGATCCGCGGCGGGCGGGACGTCGCCGGGGGCGCGGCGGCGGCCAGCGCGGCGGCCAGCAGCGCGACGGCCTCCGCCGGGTCCCGGGGCTGCCGGCCGGCGAACAGCTCCGGCACGGCCGCCCGCGCGCTCGCCCGGTCGGCCAGCGCGTACCCGATCCCCGAGGCCACCCGCAGGTCGTCGCGCACGACCACCCAGCGGTCCCCGCTCGTGCGCACCAGGTCGGCGGCCGCGACCGTCGCCCGGGGCTGGCCCGGCCAGGCGCCGGCCACCGCGTCCGGATCGCGACCGGGCGCGTGCGCCACCGCCCACTCGGGCAGCACGCCGGCCCGGACGACCTCCGGGGCGCGGTCGCGGTCGCCCCGTCGCCGCCCGGCCGGGCGGTAGACGTCGGCGAGGAAGGCGTTGAGGGCGCGGTGCCGCTGGGCCGTGCCGCGGGCCAGCGCGGCCCAGGTGCCTGCGTCGACCAGCCGGGGCACCGGGTCCATGGGCACCGGATGCACCTGCTGCCGGCCGTCCGCCCAGGCCGAGACGGCGACGCCGTGCTCCGCGCGCCAGGCCGCCAGGTGCCGGGCGGCGGCGGTCAGCCCGTCGGGCCCCAGCTGCCCCAGGGCAGCGACCGGCCCGGCCCATCCCTCGCGCAGCCGGCCACCCGGACCGACGGCCTCGTCGGTGCGGGCGGTGGAGTACCCGGCGAAGAGTTCCCCGTTCACAGCCACCGATCGAACCAGGCGGCGAGGCGCTCGCCCAGTTCGACCAGGTGGTCGCGGCCCACGATGGCGTGCCCCTCGCCGGCGAACAGCAGCAGGTCGACGCACGCACCCCGCGCCTGCAGCGCCTGGTGCGCCTGCACCGACTCGGCCACCGGCACGTTGGTGTCGCGGTCCCCGTGCGCCAGCAGCACCGGTGAGGTGAGCCGGTCCAGGGCCGTCATCGGCGAGATCGCGGCGAGCATGTCGCGGTCGGCGACGGGGTCGCCGTACTCGGTCACCGACGCCGCGGCCATCCACGGCTCGGTGCCGGCGAAGAACGTGCGCAGGTCGCTCATCCCGGCCAGCGAGGCGCCGGCGGCGAAGAGGTCCGGCCAGCGGGTGAGCGCCACCAGCGTCAGGTACCCGCCGTAGGACCACCCGTGCGCGCCGACCTGCCCGGGCGCCGCGATGCCGGCGGTCACGAGCTCGTCGACCGTCGTCCGCACGTCGGCGAAGGACGACTCGCGCGCCGCCCCGTCGTCGGAGGTCATGAAGGCGCGGCCGAACCCACCGGAACCGCGCACGTTGGGGGCGAAGACGGTGAGGCCCGCGGCCACCATGCTCTGCGTGATCGGCGACCAGCCCGGGCGCTCCTGGCCCTCCGGGCCGCCGTGGAAGCTCACCACCGTGCGGTTCGGGCCCCGGCTGCCCGCAGGCGTGTACAGCCAGCCCGACAGCGCGACCCCGTCGGGGGCCACGTACCGGTGCAGCACCGGCTCGACCAGCCCGCGTGGGTCCGGGCGCTCCGGCGAGCAGGCCAGCAGCTGCGCGCGACCGCTGCCGTCGAGCGGCACCCGCCAGAGCCCGCGCGGCGCCCGGGGACCGGACAGCTCGGCGATCAGCGCGTCGGCGCCGACGGCCGGCGCCCAGCCGGTGAGCACCGGCTCGGGCAGCGGGATCCGGCGGACCACGGCGCCGTCGGACACCGCGTGCAGCCACAGCTGGCTGATCCCGTCGGCGGTCCACAGCGCGAGGACGGTGCCGTCGGGACGCACCGCGTAACCGTCCAGGTCGGCGTCGGCCCGGTACAGGACCGTCCGCCCAGGACCCGGGACGCCGTCGTCGTCCAGGGGAACGGCGACCAGTCCGGCGCGGTCGGCGCCGGGCAACCCGGGGAGGGCGGCGCGGACGTGCACCGTCCGGCCGTCCGCGGAGAACCGGCCGTCCTCCGAGGCGATGCCGCCGGGGGCGTCCAGCGGGAGCACCCGGCGCTGGATCCCGGTGGCGACGTCGATGACGACCGAGTGCCGGAAGACGCGGGGACCGCGCCGGGCGAGAACGGTGCGGCGGTCGGCGGAGAGGGCCGTGACGGACAGGAACCCACCGGAGGCCAGCGTCCGCAGCTCGCCGGTGCCGATGTCGACCAGGACGACGTCGGCGTCGGGCCCGTTGCCCGGTGCGATCGAGCAGACGTAGTGGCCGGGCCCGGCCCAGGCGCCGGGGACGACGGTCGCGCGCGGGTCCTGGCCGGCGACCAGCCGGGCACCGGTGCCGTCGGGGCGGACGACGTGCAGCTCGGCGCAGATGGACCCGCCGGGGCTGACGAGGTAGGCCAGCCACGCGCCGTCGGGCGACCAGGCGACGGAGACGACCTCCTGGTCGGCGCCGGACACCTGGCGCGGGGGCGTCCGTCCGTCCAGGGCGGCCACCTCGAGGCGGGGCAGCCCCGAGCGGTCGGTGACGTAGGCGATCCGGCGGCCGTCGGGGGACGGCGCCGGGCACCAGGCGGCCGAGGCACCGGCGACGCGGGCGACGACCCCCCGGACCGCGGCCGGCAGCGCCTCGGGCGGGGCCAGCGACTCCAGGGCGGGGAACCCCGCCGGCGCGGCCGTCCACTGATCGGTCACCGGGCTGGCCATCGCTCCTCCTCGGCTCGTGTCGTGCCGCTGGCGGACCCCCGACTCTGCCGGGGTCCTGTTGCGGTCGTGTGTCAGGGCTGTCATCGGCGTGCAACGACCGCACCGGCACCCCCCGGCAGGGGGAGCCGGCTGCGGCACCGCGTGCGCGCCACGCCGAGCCGCCTGCGCGCGGCGCCCGCCGGACCCCGATAGCCTCGGGAACCGGGCTCTCGTCCGGGCCCGCCGCGCCGGTTGCAGGAGGTCGCCATGCGCACGCTGCGCCTCGTGGCGCTCTCCGACGACGGGAAGAATCTCATCCTGACCGCGGAAGGCCCCGACGCCCCCGACGGCGGGGAGCGGTTCGAACTCCCGATCGACGACCGCCTGCGGGCGGCCGCCCGCGGAGACGCCCGCCGGCTCACCCAGATCGACGTCGACCTCGGCACGGAGCTCTCGCCGCGGGTGATCCAGTCCCGCATCCGCTCCGGCGAGACACCCGAGCAGGTCGCGACCGCCACCGGCGCGCGGGTGGAGCGGATCATGCGCTTCGCCCACCCCGTGCTCCAGGAGCGCGAGCGGGTGGCCGGGCAGGCCCGCGAGGCCCGGGTCCGGCTGACCGAGGGCGCCCCCGGCGCCATCCTCCAGCAGTTCATGGTCGAGCGGCTGCGGCTGATCGACACCGACATCGACGCCGTCGAGTGGGACGCCTTCCGCGGCGAGGACGGCACGTGGGTGGTCACCGGCGCCTGGCGCGCCGGGGCGAAGTCCGGCACCGCCCGGTGGAACTACGACCTGGCCTCGCGCACGGTCACGCCCGCCGACGCCGCGACGACCGACTTCAGCGAGGGCACCCGGCTGGTCCGGGTCGTCCCCGAGGTGCCCGCCGGCCTGCCCTCGCCCCTGCCCCGCAGCCGCCCCGTCTCGGTGGTCCGGGCGCCCGAGCCGGCTCCCGCGCCCACCCCCGTCGTCCCGGCGGAGGACGAGGCGCTCGTGCGCGACGTGCACGCACCCGACGGCTCCCCCGAGGACGACGACATGACCGCGCTCCTCGACGAGGTAGCCGAGCACGACACGGTCGTGCTCGGCCGGGGCGCCGGCGACGGCACCGACGACGACGAGGACCCGCGCGCCCGGATCCCGGCGTGGGAGGACATCGTGTTCGGGGTGCGGCGCAACCGCTGACCGCGAAAGTCGTTCGCCGACGTCACTACCCGCGCCTAGCCTGAGCAGCGCCATGGACGACGAACCGCACTCCCCCGAGCCCGACGCCCACGGCCGGCTCTCCGCGCTGACCCGTCTCTGGCCCTTCGCCCGCCCGTACCGCGGGCTCATCGCGCTCACCTTCGGCGCCGCCCTGCTCGCCACGCTGGCGCAGATCGCGCTCCCCCTGATCGCCGCGGCGATCGTCGACGGGCCGATCGCCGAGGGCGACCGGGCCGGCCTGCTCCCGCTGCTCCTGCTCGCGCTGCTGTTCGGGCTCGCCGAGGCCGCGCTGTTCTTCGTGCGCCGCTGGGCGATGAACCGCAGCTGCCTGCGGATCGAGCGCGACCTCCGCGACACCCTGTACTCCCGGTTGCAGCGGCTCCCGGTCGCCTTCCACGACCGCTGGGCCTCGGGTCAGCTGCTCTCCCGCGCGACCACCGACGTCTCGACCGTCCGCCGCTTCGTCGGGTTCGCCGCCGTCTTCCTCGTGGTCAACCTGATCACCTGCGTCGTCGTCCTCGTGCTGCTGTTCGTCACCTACTGGCCGCTGGCGCTGGCCGTCGCCCTGACCACCGTCCCGCTCACCGTCCTCGGGCTGCGCTGGGAGCGCAGGTACAACGTGCAGTCCCGCCGCGTGCAGGACCAGCAGGGCGAGCTGGCCACCGACGTCGAGGAGGCGGTGCAGGGCATCCGCGTGGTGAAGTCGCTGGGCCGCGGCGGGCTGGTCTTCGACCGGTACGACGCGAAGGCGACCCGCCTCCGCCGGCTCGAGCTGGACAAGGTGCGCACGCTGGCGCTGATCTGGTGCCTGTTCGAGTTCCACCCGCAGGTCACCCTGGCGCTGATCCTGGTGGGCGGCGCGACCGCCGTGGGCACCGGCGCGCTGACCGTCGGCGGGCTGGTGGCCTTCGTCGCGCTGTTCACCGTGCTGCTGTGGCCGATTCTCTCGCTGGGCTTCCTGTTCGCCTTCGCGCAGGAGACCGCCAGCGCGTGCGACCGCATCGGCGAGCTGCTGGACGCCCCGGTGACGATCGAGGACCGGCCCGGGGTACGGCCGGCGCCCGTGGGCACCCCCGCCCGGCTGCGCTTCGAGGGGGTGCGCTTCGCCCACCCCGGTGCGGCCGGGCCGGTGCTCGACGGCGTCGACCTCGACCTGAGCCCCGGCGAGACCGTGGCCCTGGTCGGCGCCACCGGCTCGGGCAAGACGACGCTGACCGCGCTGGTCCCCCGGCTGTACGACGTCACCGACGGGCGGATCACCCTGGACGGCACCGACGTCCGCGACCTGCCGCTGGCGCAGCTGCGCAGCGTCGTCGCCACCGCGTTCGAGGAGGCGACGCTGTTCTCGATGAGCGTGCGGGAGAACCTCACGCTCGGCCGGCCGGACGCCGGCGACGCCGAGGTGGCCGAGGCGCTGCGGGTGGCCCAGGCGCAGTTCGTGCACGACCTCCCCTGGGGGCTGGACACCCGCATCGGCGAGCAGGGGCTCTCGCTGTCGGGCGGGCAGCGCCAGCGACTGGCGCTGGCCCGCGCGGTGCTGGGACGCCCGTCGGTGTTGGTGCTCGACGACCCCCTCTCCGCCCTCGACGTGCACACCGAGGCGCTGGTGGAGCAGGCGCTGCGGGAGGTCCTGGCGGAGACGACGGCGCTCGTGGTGGCCCACCGCGCCTCCACGGTGCTCCTGGCCGATCGGGTGGCGCTGCTGGCGGGCGGGCGGATCACCGCCGTGGGGCCGCACCGCGAGCTGCTGGCGACGGTGCCGGCCTACCGCGACCTGCTGGCGCAGGACAGCGAGCTGGCGGAGGCCGGCTCGTGACCGCCGACCAGAGCATCCCCGAGCGCAGCACGCACGATCAGAACACCGCCAATCAGGGCACCGCCGACCACGCCTGGCGCGGGGTGGCCACCGAGGACGCCGACGCGCTCTCCGCCGACGCCGGGGTCTTCCTGCGGGCGCGGTCGCGGCGGCTGCTGCGCGAGCTGTCGCACCCGCACCGGCGGACGCTCTGGGGCCTGCTGCTCACCATCCTGGTGCAGAACGGCGCCTGGCTGGCCGGCCCGCTGCTGATCGGCCTCGGCATCGACGTCGCCGTCCCCGCGCTGCTCGAGGGGGATCCGTGGCCGCTGGTGTGGATCAGCGCCGCGATGGTCGTCGCCGCCGTCGTCGACACGGTGCTGCGCTACGTCTTCCTCACCCGCTCCGGCCGGATGGGCCAGGCGGTCCTGCTGGAGCTGCGCCGACGGGTGTTCACCCACGTCCAGCGGCTGCCGCTGTCGTTCCACGAGCGGTACACCTCGGGCAAGACCATCAGCCGGCTCACCAGCGACGTCGAGGCGCTGGCGGAGCTGCTCGACGAGGGCCTGGACAGCCTGGTGACCGCGCTGTTCAGCGTGTTCACCATCGGCGTCGTGCTGCTGGTGCTCGACCTGCCGCTGGGCCTGGTCGCGCTGGCCGGCTTCCCCGCGCTGTTCTGGGTGGCCCGCTGGTTCCAGCGCCACTCCACCGCCGCCTACCGGCGCACCCGGGAGACGATCGCCGCGCTGATCGTCCAGTTCACCGAGACCTTCGGCGGCATCCGGGCGGTGCAGGCCTTCCGCCGGGAGGAGCGCAACGACCGGCTGCACGCGGCGCTCGACGAGGACAACCGGCGGGCGCACGACCGGGCCTTCTGGCTGATCGCCGTCTTCATCCCCGCGGTCACGCTGATCGGCAACGTGGTCACCGTCGCCGTGCTGGGCATCGGCGCCCTCCGGGTGATCGACGGCGGTCTCGCCGTCGGCACGCTCGTAGCGTTCCTGCTGTACCTGCGCCGGTTCTTCGACCCGCTGCAGGACGTCGCGATGTTCTACAACAGCTACCAGTCGGCCTCGGCGGCGCTCGAGAAGCTGTCCGGGGTGCTCGAGGAGCGGCCCACCGTCGCCGAGCCCGCCGACCCGGTGCCGCTCCCCCGGGCCGCCGGGGAGCTGGTGCTCGACGGCGTCCGCTTCGGCTACACCGGCTCGGTGGTGCTGCCGGAGCTGGACCTGGCCGTCCCCGCCGGGCAGACGGTGGCCCTGGTCGGCGCCACCGGCGCCGGCAAGTCGACCCTCGCCCGGCTGGCCGCGCGGTTCTACGACCCGGTCGGCGGCCAGGTGCGGCTCGACGGCGTGCCGCTGGACCGGCTCACCGACGCCGACCTGCGGCGGGCCGTGGTCATGGTGACCCAGGAGAGCTTCCTGTTCTCCGGCACGATCGCCGACAACATCGCCTTCGGGCGGCCCGGCGCCACCCGCGCCGAGGTCGAGGCGGCGGCCCGGGCCATCGGCGCCCACGAGTTCGTCACCGCCCTGCCCGACGGCTACGACACCGAGGTGCAGCGGCGCGGCGGACGCCTGTCGGCCGGGCAGCGCCAGCTGGTCGGCTTCGCCCGGGCGTTCCTCGCCGACCCGGCCGTGCTCATCCTGGACGAGGCGACCAGCTCGCTCGACGTGCCCAGCGAGCGGCTGGTGCAGCGTGCGCTGCACACCCTGCTGGCCGACCGGACGGCGCTGATCATCGCCCACCGCCTCTCCACCGTGGAGATCGCCGACCGGGTGCTGGTCATGGAGGAGGGCCGCATAGTCGAGGACGGCGCCCCCGCCGACCTGGTCGCGGGCACCGGCCGGTTCGCCGGCCTGCACCGGGCCTGGGCCGACAGCCTGGCGTGAGTGGAACACGACGCCGGCGTGGGTAGTTGACCAGGCATGAGTGCTTCGGTGTCGATGCCGCTGGGCGGCGTCCAGGTCGGGTCCTATGACAGCTACGAGCAGGCACAGGCGGCGGTCGACCACCTGTCCGACGAGAAGTTCGCCGTCGAGAACGTGACGATCATCGGCACGGACCTGCGGATGATCGAGACGGTGACCGGCCGGCTGACCATGGGCCGGGCGCTCGCCGCCGGCGCGGCCGGGGGCGCCTGGTGGGGTCTGTTCGTCGGTCTGCTGCTGGGCATCTTCGCCCCCGACGGCAGCGGCTGGATCGGCTCCGTGCTGACCGGCCTGCTGATCGGTCTCGCGTTCGGCGCGGCCTTCGGCGGGATGGGTTACGCCGCCACCCGCGGCCGCCGCGACTTCACCAGCACCAACAAGATCACCGCGAGCCGGTACGACGTGATGTGCCACCCGGCCCACGCCGAGGAGGCCCGCGCCATTCTCGCCCGCTTCTCCCTGCGGGGCTGACCGCTCAGCGCAGCGTCGCGAAGGCGACCGCCGCCGCGGCCGCGACCCCCAGGGAGTCCACGCCCGACCGCATCGGGATGCGGGCCCGCACCCGGGCCGCCTGCTGTGCCTCCGGCGTGAGCCCCGGACCCTCGGCACCCAGCAGCACCGCCGTCCGCGGGTGCGCGGCCGGGTCCAGGTCCGCCAGGTCGATCGCGTCGGCCGCGGGCGTCAGCGCCACCGTCGTGTAGCCGGCGTCGTGCACCCGGCCGAGGTCGGTCGGCCAGTCGGGCAGCACGGCGAACGGCAGCGCCAGGACGTGGCCCATCGAGACCCGGACCGAGCGCCGGTAGAACGGGTCCGCGCAGCGCGGGTCGAGCAGCAGCCCGTCGATGCCCAGCGCGAGCGCCGACCGGGCGATCGAGCCGAGGTTCTCCGCGTCGTTGAGCGCCTCGAGGACCGCGAGCCGGCGGGGCGCCACGGGATCCGGACCGGCCAGCAGCTCGTCGAGGTCGGCCGGCGGCCGCCGGTCGGCCGAGGCGATCACCCCGCGGGTGAGCCGGAAGCCGATCACCTCCGACAGCAGCCACTTGTCCGCCTCGTAGGCGGGGACGTCGTCCGGCAGCTCGAGCGCGGCCACCCGCCCCGGTACCCCGAGGACCGCGCGCACCCGGTACGGCGAGGCCAGCAGCCGCTGCACGGCGGGCACCCCCTCGACGATGACCGGCCCGCCCCACCGGGGGGTGCCCTCCGGCCGGTCGCCGGCCTTGAGGTTCCGGAAGTCGGCCACCCGCTCGTCGTGCGGATCGGTGATGACGACGGGAGCGGGCATGCCGTCGATTCTGCCCGGACGCCCGGCGCCACCCCGCCGAGGGAGCCGCGCGGCCGCCTGCTCAGGTCCGGGCGCCCCGCTGCCGATGCTGTCGCGTGGCACCCACGACGACGGCCCGGCCCGCGGAGCGCGCGCAGCCGCGCCCCCGGCTCGGCGTCTTCCCGCGCCTGGCCCTGGGGATGGCCGCGCTGGGCATCTGCATCGGTGCGGTCTTCCCGTACTTCGCCGAGCTCCTCGCCGTGCCGACGCAGTACTCGCGGGCGTCGACGTTCCGGCTCGCCTGCCTGGCCGCGGGGATCGCCCTGGGTGCGGCGAACTGGGTGCTGGCCAGACGGGTCATCGGCCGCCGGCTCCAGCTGCTCGCCACCCGGCTGACCGAGGTCGCCGACACCGTCGGCGGCCCCCTCGGCTCCGCGGGCATCCCGCACGACGCGCTGACCCTCCCCGTGGGGGCGCCCGACGACCTGGGCCGGACGGCGGCGGCGTTCAACGCGATGCTCGCGGCGCTCGACCGGGAACGGCGGTTCCGTTCGGTCGTGCAGGCCACCAGCGACGTCATCGCGCTCGTCGACCCCACCGGGCGGATCTCCTTCGTCTCCGACTCGGTCGCCGACCTGCTCGGCCGTCCGCCGCAGGAGCTGGTGGGCGAGCGTCCGCGCGATCTCCTCCACCCCGACGACCAGGCGCGGCTCGGCGACTCCGACGGCCCCGCCGACCTCCCCGGCGTCCTGCTCGTCCGGCTCCGGCACCGCGACGGCGACTGGCGCCACCTGGAGGTCACGTCGTCGGACCGCCGGACCGATCCGGTGATCGGCGCCCTGCTGCTGACCGCCCGGGACGTCACCGAGCGGATCGAGTTGCAGGATCGGCTGGCCCACCAGGCCACGCACGACGAGCTGACCGCGCTGCCGAACCGCGCGGCGGCCCTGGCGAGCGGCGCCCAGCTGCTGGCCGCCCGGCGGGGCGGCGAGCGCGTCGCCGTCGCCCTGCTGGACCTGGACCGCTTCAAGGAGGTCAACGACACCCTCGGGCACAGCTACGGGGACCGGCTCCTCGCGCAGGTCGGCCCGCGGCTGCGGCCGCACGTCCGCGACGTCGACGTCGTCGCCCGGCTGGGCGGGGACGAGTTCCTCCTGCTGCTCCCGGACGTGACGCCCGAGGGCGCGCGGACCGCCGCGGAGCGGGTCCGGGCCGCGCTGGGCGAGCCCTTCCTGGTCGACGGACTGGCCCTCGACGTCGACGTGAGCATCGGCGTCGCCGTCTCCGCGGACGGCCCGGTGGACATCGGGTCGCTGCTGCGCCAGGCCGACATCGCCATGTACACGGCCAAGGAGCGGCAGAGCGGTGTCGAGGTCTACGACGCCGCCGCGGACGGGCACGACCGCGGCCACCTCCTGCTGCTCTCCGAGTTCCGGCGCGGGCTCGCCGAGGGGCAGCTCGTGCTGCACTACCAGCCCCAGGTGTCGCTGCACACCGGCGAGGTGGTGGCGGTGGAGGCGCTGGTGCGCTGGCAGCACCCCGAGCGCGGGCTGCTCCTGCCGGGGGCGTTCCTGCCCGCCGTCGAGCGGACCGGGCTCATCGAGCCGCTCACCGACCGCGTCCTGGACCTCGCGCTGGCCCAGGTGCGGCAGTGGTCCGAGCGGGGCCTCGGCGTCCCCGTGGCGGTGAACCTGTCGGCCCGTTCGGTCCACCGCTCCGATCTGCCGGCCCGCGTGCTGTCCGCCCTGGCGGCCCACGGGGTGCCGGCCGGCATGCTCCGCCTGGAGCTGACCGAGAGCGCACTGGTCGCCGGGCCCACCCGGGCGCGCGACGTCCTCACCCGCCTGCACGCCGCGGGGGTGAGCCTGTCGATCGACGACTTCGGCACCGGCTACTCCTCGATGGGGCGCGTCCGGAACCTGCCGGTCAGCGAGGTGAAGATCGATCGCAGCTTCGTCGCCGAGCTGGCGACGACGGCCGACGACGCCGCCCTGGTCCGGTCGGTCGTGGACCTCGGGCACGAACTCGGGCTGACCGTGGTGGCGGAGGGCGTGGAGGACGCGGTGACGGCGTCCGCGCTGGTGGACCTGCGGTGCGACGTCGGACAGGGCTACCTCTTCGGCGCCCCCGTGAGCGCCGCGGAGATGACCGGCTGGCTGGCCGGCCGACTCGCACCGGCCGTCTGAGCGCATCGGGACCAAGGACTCCGTTGACGCCGCCCCAACAACTCATTTAGCGTTGAGTTCATCAGCCGTTGACTTCTTGGGAGGCCGGCATGGACGCCGTCACCGTCACCGATCTCGTCGTCGACCGGGGGCGCCGTCGCGTCCTCCCCGGTCTCTCGTTCGCCGTCCCGGCCGGGCAGGTCACCGGGCTGCTCGGACCCAGCGGCAGCGGGAAGACGACGCTCCTGCGCGCCCTCGTCGGGGTCCAGCGGGTCCGATCGGGCACCGTCACGGTGCTCGGCGAACCGGCTGGCTCCCCCGCGCTGCGCCGCCGGGTCGGCTACGTCACCCAGGCGCCGAGCGTCTACGCCGACCTCACCGTGCAGGAGAACGCCCGCTACTTCGCCGCCCTCCACGGGCGGGGCGCCACCGACGCCGATGCCGCGATCGCCGACGTCGGCATGGCCGGCGCCGCCGGCCAGCTGGTCGCCGACCTCTCCGGCGGCCAGCGCGGGCGCGCATCCCTCGCCTGTGCCCTGGTCGGCACGCCGGAGGTGCTCGTGCTCGACGAGCCGACGGTCGGGCTGGACCCGGTGCTGCGCGCCGAGCTGTGGGCCCGGTTCCACGCCCTGGCGGCGGCCGGCACGACGCTGCTCGTCTCCAGCCACGTGATGGACGAGGCCGGCCGGTGCGACCGCCTGCTGCTGCTGCGCGACGGCGAGCTGATCGCCGACTCCACGCCGGCGCAGCTGCGGGCCGACGGCGGTTCCCCGGACCTCGAGGAGGCGTTCCTGAACGTCGTCCGCGCCCGGACGGAGATGGCCGCGTGATCACCGCCCTGGCGAGCCCCCGGCTCACCGCCGCCACCACCGGCCGCGTGCTGCGCCAGCTGCGGCACGACCACCGCACCATCGCGATGATGCTGGTGCTGCCGAGCCTGCTGCTGGGCCTGCTCTACCTCCTCTGGAAGGACGTGCCGACCCTCCCGGGCCAGCCGGGCACGTTCGACCGCGTCGGGCTGACCATGCTCGGGATCTTCCCCTTCGTCGTGATGTTCCTGGTCACGAGCATCGCGATGCTCCGCGAGCGCACCTCCGGCACCCTGGAACGGCTGCTGACCACTCCCCTGGCCCGGCTGGACCTGCTGCTCGGGTACGGGGCCGCCTTCGGGCTGGCCGCGGCGCTGCAGGCCGCGGTCACCGTGACTGTCGCGACGACGCTTTACGACCTCGACGTGACCGGCTCGATCGCCCTCGTCGTGGTCATCGCCGTCGCCGACGCGGTGCTGGGCGTCGCCCTGGGGCTGCTGGCCAGCGCCTTCGCCCGCAGCGAGTTCCAGGCGGTGCAGTTCATGCCGGTCGTCGTGCTGCCGCAGTTCTTCCTGTGCGGGCTGCTGGTCCCCCGCGAGCAGATGGCCGGCTGGCTGCAGGCGGTCAGCGACGTCCTGCCGCTCACCTACGCCGTCGAGGCCCTGCAGGAGGTCGGGCGCTCCGCATCGGCGACGGGCACGATGTGGGCCGACGTCGGGATCGTGTCCGGCGTCGCCCTGCTCGCCCTCGCCCTGGCGGCGGCGACCCTGCGGAGGAGGACGGACTGAGCGCAGAGCCCGACGACCGGGAACCGGCACGCGCACGACGGTCGGGACGGCGCCCCGGGAACCCCGACACCCGGGACGCCGTCCTGGCGGCGGCCCGGGCGGCGTTCGCCGAGCGCGGCTTCGACGGCGCCACCATCCGCGGGATCGCCGCCGCGGCCGGGGTCGACCCGGCCCTCGTCCACCACTACTTCGGCAGCAAGGACAAGCTCTTCCTGGCCGCGATCGAGGCGCCCGCCAACCCCGCGGAGCTGCTCCCCGAGCTGCTGGCCGGCGGGCGGGACGACCTCGGGCGCAACGTCGTCCGGCTGCTGCTGACGGTCTGGGACGGCCCCATGCGGCCGGCGGCGCTCGCGCTGGTGCGCTCGGCGGTCACCAACGACTGGTCGGCGCGGCTGCTGCGCGAGTTCCTGGTCACCCAGGTGCTGCGCCGCGTCGTGGGCACGCTCGACCTGCCGCCCCGCGAACGCGAGATCCGCGGGTCGCTGGCCGCCTCCCAGCTGATCGGGCTGGTGATCGGCCGGTACGTGCTGCAGATCGAGCCGCTCGCGTCGGCGTCCCCGGACTGGCTGGTCGCGACCATCGGACCGACGGTGCAGCACTACCTCACCGGGGAGGTGGAGCTGCCGCTCCGGTGACTCAGCGGGGGGCGCGGGCCAGCTGGCGGCTCTGCGCGACCAGCCGCCCGGTGGAGTCCCAGATCCGGCACTCCTCGTCGAGCCAGCCGCCGGCGATCTCGGTGGCCCGCGACTCGGCCAGGCACCACCCGGGAGCGGGCAGCGCACGCACCAGCACCTGGAGCTGGACGGTCGGTGCCCAGCCCATCAACCCCATCGACCAGATCGTGGGGGGGAGCGCGTCGGCGAAGAGCAGCAGGGCGAACGGGTCGGGTTCCCGCCCCTCGGCGAGCCGCATCCAGGCGCGCATGACCGGCTCGCCCGAGGGGGTGCCCAGTGCCCAGCCGGCGGTCGCCGGGTCCAGGCGGGTCTCCACCCGGTGCCGCAGCCCCACGGCGGGCACGGGACGCCCGCCCATGTCGGCGCCCGGCTGCGCGTCGAGGCACTGCTCGACCGGCGGCACCTCCGGCGCGGGCGAGGAGGAGTGCACCGGTTCGTCGCCGGAGAGCGTCGCCGACGTCACCTGCACGCTCAGCGTGGGCCCCTCGGCGCCGCTGAGGACGACGCCCGCGTGCGCGAGGGTGCGCCCGGCCGGGCCCGGCGTCACGGCCAGGGTGGCCGGGCCGGGCGGCGTCGCCCGCAGGTAGCTGGCCGACACCGCCACCGGGTGCGGGTGCGGGCTGTCGGCGACGGCCGCCCGCGTCGCGACGGCGAGCAGGTACCCGCCGTTGAGGATCCCGCTGCCCACGTCCCAGCCGGGCAGGAGATCGGCGGCGTAGCCGCCGGCCTCGGCGCGGTGGACCGTCGTCGCGCGGTCGAACTCGGAGTCGGCGGTGGCGAGCTGATCGTCCTGCGGCACGTCGGACAGGGTGCCAGGGTGGCGGCCATGGACTACACCCACCTCGGCCGCAGCGGCCTCTCGGTCTCCCGGCTGTGCCTGGGCACCATGAACTTCGGCTGGAAGACCGAGGAGGGCGACTCGCACGCGATCATGGACCGGGCGCTGGCCGAGGGCGTCAACTTCTTCGACACCGCCAACGTGTACGGGTTCGACGCCGGCAAGGGCCGCACCGAGGAGGTCCTCGGCAGCTGGTTCGCGCTGGGCGACGGACGCCGGGAGAAGACGGTGCTGGCCACCAAGGTCTACGGCGGGATGTCGGACTGGCCCAACGACACCTTCCTCTCCGCCCGCAACATCGTGCGCGCGTGCGAGGGGTCGCTGCGCCGGATGGGCACCGACTGGATCGACCTCTACCAGTTCCACCACGTCGACCTGCGCACGCCGTGGGAGGAGATCTGGCAGGCCTGCGAGACGCTCGTCGCCCAGGGCAAGGTCCTCTACGTCGGCTCGTCCAACCACGCCGCCTGGCAGATCACCCGCGCCAACGCGGTGGCCGAGCGCCGGCACTCCACCGGGCTGGTCAGCGAGCAATCGCACTACAACCTGCTCACCCGGCACGTGGAGCTGGAGGTGCTCCCGGCCGCGGAGCACCTCGGCGTCGGCATCCTGCCATGGAGCCCGCTGGCCGGCGGGCTGCTCGCCGGCGTCCTGGAGAAGACCGAGGGCGGCCGGCGCAACGACGAGCGCACGCAGCAGCGGATCGAGGCGCACCGTCCGGCGCTCGAGCAGTACGAGGCGTTCTGCCGCGACCTCGGCCACTCCCCCGCCGACGTCGGCGTGGCCTGGCTGCTGCACCAGGCCGCGGTTACCGCCCCGATCGTCGGCCCGCGCACCATGGCGCAGCTCGAGGGGGGCCTGCGGGCGCTGGAGGTGCGCCTGGACGAGGCGGCGCTGGCCCGGCTCGACGAGATCTTCCCCGGCTACCGGGCCGCCCCGATGGAGTACGCCTGGTGAGTCACCCGACCGGCCAGGTCGCCAGCGTCTCGTGGCGGGCCCCGGCGCCGAGGTGGCTCTCGACCAGCCGCACGTCGGCGACCGGCCACTCCGGCCCCCGGTAGCCGGCCAGCCGATCGGTCAGGGCGCCGTCCGCGGGGCGGCCCGGACGCCAGCGCCCCAGCGTGAGGTGCGGCCGGAACGGCCGCTCCTCCACCGGCAGGCCGAGGTCGCGCGCGGCGGCGGCCAGCCGACCGGCGAGCGCGACGAGCGGGGCGACGTCGCCGTCCAGCCCGGCCCACGCGACCTGCGGACGGCGCAGCGATCCGAACCGCCCACCCCCGGCGAGCCGCAGCGTCATCGGTGGCGTCGCGGCGACGGCGGGCGCCGCGGCGGCCACCAGGCCGGGCACCGTGAGCTCGGGCACCGCGCCCAGGAACAGCAGCGTCAGGTGCCACTGCTCGGGGCGGCCCCAGCGCGGCGCGCCCGGGGCGTCGCGCAGCGGTGCGAGGACCCGGTCGAGGTCGCGGCGGGCGGGCGCGGGCGGCTCGACGGCGAAGAACAGCCGGTGCGGGTTCAGACGGGCACCTGCAGCCCGGCCCGGCGCAGCGCGCAGGTGAGCCGCAGCCGCTCGATCTCGCGGGCCCGGTCCTCCCGCAGGGCGGCCAGCTCCGACGGCTCACCGAGCATGGCGGCGGCCTCGAGGAGCACGTCGTCGTAGGCGGCCTGCACCGCCCGGCGGCGGACCATCGGCGCCCCGGCCGGGACGACGGCGACCTGGCGGCCCAGCCGGCGCAGATCGGCCGCCACCAGCTGCAGCGACCGGGCGGAGGGAGCGGGGTGGCGAGCGGCCCGGCGACGGGCCGACCAGGCCTCCAGCCGCCGGGTCAGCGGGCCGAGGAAGGCGATCAGCCCGGCGAAGACGGCGAGCAGCGCGACGAGGTGGATCAGTGCGGCCATGGTGGACTCCCGCGCACGTGCGGAACCGGTGGCGCCGACGGTACGCCCGCGGAGCGCGGTCAGCGCAGCTGCTGACCCGGCGCCTTCTCGGCCATCTTCTCCTCCTCGGCGCGGACCTGCGGGGACGGGACGGCGGGCCGCTGCGGACCGACCTGGAGGCGGAACCGCAGCGGTGCCCGCTCCAGCCGGACGCGGACCGACCGGCGGCGGGCCAGCAGCGCGGCCGCCCCGAGCCCGGCGACGACGCACACCCCGCCACCGAGGATGAGACCCCACGGGGCGCCGAAGCGTTCCGACACCCAGCCGACCAGCGGCGCCCCGACCGGGGTGCCACCCATGAAGCACATGAAATACAGCGCCATGACGCGCCCGCGCATCTGCGGGTCCACGCCGAGCTGGACGAAGCTGTTGTTGGCCACGCTGAACATCAGCCCCGCCGCGCCGGTCGGCACCAGGAGCACGGCGAAGGCGAGGTAGGTCGGCATCAGGCCGGCGATCAGGGTGAAGGCGCCGAAGACCACCGCGGAGCCGACGAGGAACCGCTGCCGCGGCCGGACGTTGCGCCGGGTGGAGAGCAGGGCGCCGCTGAGCGAGCCGACGGCGAAGCAGGTGGAGAGCAGGCCGAACGCCTCGGCCCCGAGGTCGAACGTCTCGCGGGCCATCAGCGCGATGGTGACCTGGTAGTTGAAGCCGAACGTGCCGAGCACGAAGGCCAGGCCCATGGCGAGCAGCAGGTCGGGGTGCGCCCAGGTGTAGGCCAGCCCGGCGCGCAGCTGACCGCGGCCCCGGGCGACCGGCGGGCTGGGCAGCAGCTCGTCGGCGCGCATGCCGGCCAGCGCCACGATGGTGAAGGCGAAGCTGGCCGAGTTGATGAAGAAGGCCGGCGCGGTGTTCCCCGACGCCGCCCCGATCAGCAGCCCGGCCAGCGCCGGCCCGACCAGTCGGGCGCCGTTGAAGATGGTCGAGTTGAGGCTGACCGCGTTGGTGATCAGCCCGGGGCCGACCATCTCCGAGACGAACGCCTGCCGCACCGGCACGTCGACCGCCGACACCGAGCCCAGCGCCCCCGCGAGCACGAAGACGTGCCAGAGCTCGACCGAGCCGGTGACCACCAGCAGCGCGAGGACCAGCGAGAGCAGCCCCATGAGCGCCTGGCTGATCAGCAGCAACCGGCGCTTGGGGTAGCGGTCGGCGAGGACGCCGCCGTACATGCTCAGCAGCAGCGAGGGCCCGAACTGCAGCGCGGTGATCAGCCCGAGGGCGACGCCGCTGTCATCGGAGAGCTGCAGCACCAGCCAGTCCTGGCCGATGCGCTGCATCCAGGTGCCGGTGAGGCTGAGCAGATTGGCCGAGGCGTAGCGGCGGAAGTTCCGCACCCGCAGTGCGCGGAACATGCCGGTGCTCTGCTCGGACGGCGCCCGCTGGTCAGTGCTCGTGCAGGTCACCCACTGGCGAGCTTGTCCATGATCTCGGCCGCCTCGCGCAGCACCGCGCGCTCCTCGGCGGTCAGCTCCTGGAGCCGGCCGGCCAGCCAGGCCTCCCGCGCCCGCGCCTCCGCCGACAGCATCTCCTCGGCGGCCGGGGTCAGGTCGATGACCACCTGGCGCCCGTCGGTCGGGTGCGGGGTGCGGGTGACCAGCCCGGCGTTCTCCAGGGCGACGACGACCCGGGTCATCGACGGTGGCTGCACCCGCTCGTGGCCGGCCAGCTCCCCCGGGCTCATCGGGCCGTGCCGCTTCAGCGTCGACAGCGCCGCCAGGTGGGTGAGCGTCACCGAGGTGTCCACCCGTTGGTTGCGCAGCCGCCGCGAGAAGCGCATGACCGCCAACCGCAGCTCGTGCGCGAGCGCGGCGGTGTCGAGCGTCGTCCGGCTCACGATAGTTAGCCTAACTCAGGAGGTCGGTCAGAAGAGCTGCTGCAGCGGCTCGAGGGCGAAGTAGACCAGGAACATCGCCGCGATGACCCACATCAGCGGGTGGATGTCCCTGCGCCGCCCGACGACCAGGCGCAGCAGCACGAAGCTGATCACGCCGGCGCCGATGCCGTTGGTGATCGAGTACGTGAACGGCATCAGCGCGATGGTGAGGAACGCCGGGATGACCAGGGACATGTCGTCCCACGCCAGGTACCGGATCTGGGTGACCATGAGCGCGCCGACGATGACCAGGGCGGGAGCGGCGGCCTCCGCGGGGACGACCGCCACCAGCGGGGTGAAGAACACCGCCACCAGGAACAGCAGACCGGTGACGATGCTGGCCAGACCGGTCCGCGCGCCGTCGGCCACACCGGCGGTGCTCTCGATGTAGGTGGTGTTCGACGAGACGCTGCCCGCGCCGCCGGCAGCGGCGGCGATGGAGTCGACGAGCAGGACCGGCTGGGACCTCGGCAGGTTGCGCTTCTCGTCCAGCAGGTCGCCCTCCGCGCCGACGGCGGTGACGGTGCCGACGGTGTCGAAGAAGTCGGCGATCATGATCGAGAAGACGATGAGCAGCGCGGCGAGGATGCCGATGCGCTCGAAGCCGCCGAAGAGCGAGAAGTTCCCGAGCAGCGAGAGGTCCGGGGTGCTCACGACGTCGTCGGGCAGCTCGGGCACCTGCAGCCACCAGCCGCGCGCGTTCTCGCCGGCGTCCCCGAACCGCGGGCCGATGTCGGCGATCGCCTCCACGACGATCGCCAGCACCGTGGTGACCACGATGCCGATCAGCAGAGCGCCCTTGACCTTGCGGACGACGAGCACCGCCATGAGCAGCAGGCCGACGACGAACACCAGCGTCGGCCAGCCCGCCAACTGCCCACCGACGCCGAAGCTGATGAGCGGGTTCCCCGGCCGGATGATGCCCGCGTCGGCCAGGCCGATGATCGTGAGGAAGAACCCGATGCCGACGGCGATCGCGGTCTTCAGCTGCGGCGGGATCGCCTCGAAGACCGCCCTCCGGAAGCCGGTGAGCACCAGCACCGTGATGAGCAGGCCCTCGAGCACGACCAGACCCATGATCTCGGGCCAGGACAGCTGGGTCGCCGCGAACACCGCGACGATCGCGTTGATGCCCAGCCCGGTGGCCAGCGCGAACGGGTAGCGGCCGACGACGCCCATGAGGATCGTCAGCGCACCGGCCAGCAGAGCGGTGACGGCGGCGATCGAGGCGAACGGGAGCACCGTGCCCTCGACGTCGGCGCCGGGCACGTCGCCGGGTCCCGCGATGCTGGTCAGGATGATCGGGTTGAGCACCACGATGTAGGCCATCGTGAAGAAGGTCGTGAGCCCGCCGCGCACCTCCCGACCGACGGTCGACCGGCGGGCACTGATCTCGAAGTAGCGGTCCATCCCGTTCTTCGGGCGCGGCCGCGGGCCCTCGCTGCGGCGCGGGATGGTGGGCGGCGTGCCCGCCGAGACGTCGGCCGGGGTGTCCCCCGTGGAGACCGGGTCACCAGCGGCGCTGGCGCCACCGGAGGGACGGGACTGCTGGGGCATGCGGACTCTCCGGGCGGTGCGGGCGGCCAACGAGCGGCGACAGCGTGCCACACACCCGGCACAGGCACGTCGACCCGGGACCGCGCCGCACTCTAGGGTGCCCCCGTGCCCGGTCCCCACAAGCAGGCCCCGCCACCGCTGCAGGTCGACACCGCCCGCGTGGTGATCGCCGGGATCGCGGTGTGGGCGGTGGCCCTCGTCGTGCTGCTGTTCCTGGGCGACCGGGTGGACCGGATGTGGACCTGGACGTGCCTCGCCGCGATCGGCCTCGCGCTGCTCGGGCTGGGCGTGATGAAGCTGCAGGGCCAGCTCGGCTCGCGCGACCGCGGCTGAGCCGCGGTCAGTCGCTCAGGACGTCGTACTCCGAGGTGTCGTAGCGGGCCGAGGTGACCACCTCGGTCGGCTCGACCACCACGAGCGTCGCCTGGCTGTGCGCACCGCAGCCGTAGTCGGCGGTGACCACCCGGCCCTCGGCGGGCGCGTAGGCGTTGCCGCAGGCGCCGACCACCTGGCGCAGCGACCCGGCGAGCGGGAGGTAGAAGCCGCAGGTCGCGCACGGCCCGGGCGCCTGCCGGGCCATGGGCGCCGTCGGGCCGAACTCCCCCGCGGTCCAGCGGGCCACCGCCTCGGACCGGCCCTCGCGGGACATCACCCGCTCCCGGCCCAGGCCGATCTCCCCGGCGACGACCCGACCCTCGGGGTCGTCGGCGGAGTCGTCGTCGACCGTGTACGCCGGCGCCAGGCGCGGGTCGTCCTCGGTCGCCGGCAGGACGTCGCCCACCGAGAGGTCCCCCGGGCGCAGCCGCTCGTGCCACGGCACCCAGGCCGGCGCCAGCAGCGCCCGGTCGCCGGGCAGCAGCACGACCTCGTCCACGGTGACCAGGTCCTCGCCGGGGACCCGCGCGATCGTGACCGCCCAGTGCCAGCCGACGTAGCCGGGCAGCCGGCTGGCGAAGGTGTGGGTGAGCACCTCGCCGAGGTGGGCCGGGGCGTCCTCGGCGGACACGGTCTCGGGCATGGCGCCCAGGTGCTCGCCGACCGCGTCGGCGTCACCGGCCGCCTCGACGGCGGCCGCGCGGGCCGGCTCGATCGCGGCGGTCAGCGGGTCGACCGCGGCGGAGGCGGACCGGACTGCTGCGGGGGACTGGGGCACGCCCCCCATTGTGGCGGACGACCGGGTGTCCGGCACCGACCGGACTCCCAGGTCGGTGCGGCACCATGGTCGGCGTGCCCGCCTCCCGCCGTCCGCCCGGTGCTCCCCGGCGGGTGCGACTGTCCCGCCGGGCGGTGCCGGCCGAGCCGGACCGGGTCGACACGACCCCGCTCGACGTCGGGCGTCCGCAGACCCGGCCGCTGCCGTCGGCGACGCCGCCACCGGGCCCGGCGGCCGGACCGGCCAAGGTCACCGTCACCCGCGTCGCCGCCGCCCGCAGCCGCGAGCTCACCCTCGCCGCGGCCCGCCGGGTGCGCACGGCCAGCCGCGCCGACGGCGCCGGCGAGAGCGGCCTGACCCAGCTGCTGTGGGTCAACGCCCTGCACATGGCCGGGGACGCGATGATCGCCGTCTCCCTCGCCGGGACGCTGTTCTTCGCCGCCACCACCGACGCCCAGCGCGGCAACGTCGCGCTCTACCTGCTGGTGACGATGGCGCCGTTCGCCCTGCTCGCCCCGGTCATCGGGCCGGCGCTGGACCGGCTGCAGCGCGGCCGGCGGTGGGCCATGGCGGTCTCGCTGGGCGGCCGGGCGGTGCTGGCGCTGGTCATGGCCGCGCACTTCGACGACCTCTGGCTGTACCCGGCGGCGCTCGGGGTGCTGGTGCTGTCCAAGGCGCACAACGTGCTGCGGGCGGCGGTGGTGCCGCGCGTGCTGCCCGGCGCGATGTCGCTGACCTCGGCGAACGCCCGGCTGTCGGTGTTCGGGCTGGCGACCGCCGGGGTCGCCGGCGGGCTCGGCGCCGGGGTGGCCGCGCTTCTCGGCTTCGACTGGGAGCTGTGGGCCACCGCCGCGGTGTTCGTCACCGGTGCGGTGCTCGCCGTCCGGCTCCCCGCGCACGTCGACGTCCCCGTCGGCGAGGAGCCGGCCGACGTGCTCACCACCGCGGAGATCCCGCTGCCCGGCCGTCGGCGCCGGGTGACCCCGCACGTGGTGCTCGCGCTGCGGGCCAACGCGGCGCTGCGCGGGCTGGGCGGGTTCCTCACGATCTTCATGGCCTTCCTGGTGCAGGCCACCTTCGCCGACGGCTGGGAGGCGACGCTGGCCCTCGGGGCGCTCGCGGTGGCCGCCGGTGCCGGCAGCTTCGCGGGCACGGCGGTCGGGTCGCGGCTGCACACGGCCGCCCCCGACCGGCTGGTGCTCTACGCCGCCTCGACGGCCGCGGTCGTCACCGTCCTTGCCGCGGTGTTCTACGGCTTCGGCATGGCGGTGCTGGTGGCCGCCGTCTCCGCCGTGGCGAACGCACTGGGGAAGGTGTCCCTGGACGCGATCATCCAGCGCGAGGTGCCCGAGAAGCTGCGCGCCTCGGCCTTCGCCCGGTCGGAGACGATGCTGCAGCTGGCCTGGGTGGTCGGCGGGGCGCTGGGCATCGCGCTGCCGCCCACCGGCTGGATCGGGTTCACCGTCGCCGCGGCGCTGCTCGCCCTCGCCGTCGGGCTCCTCCTGTGGACCCTCCACCGCAGCCGCACGCCGGCGGCCGCGGCGGGGCCCGTCGATGCGCCGACGACGCCGATGGGACCGTCGTGGACGTGAGAAGGCCCGCGACCGCATCCCTGCTCGCCCTCTGCGCCGCCGGCTCCCTGGCCGGCTGCGCGGGCGAGCCCGACACCCCCGGCGACGTCCGGGTGCAGGCCGGGAGCCAGGACGTGACCGCCCGGCCGAGCCAGTACTGCCTGGACGGCGAGGGCCAGCGCTACCAGGTCACGCCCCCGGTGGTCGAGGTCTCCCCCGACACCACCATCTCGCTGACCGTGCCGGAGCGGATCGCCGAGCGCGGCTGGCAGGTGCAGGTGTTCGACGAGACGCTGGAGGAGGTGATCGGCGAGGTCGACGTCCCGGCGGGCACGGAGACGTTCGCGGAGATCAGCTCCTCCGACGTCGTCCCGCCCGCCTTCTACCTCGTCGTCGTCGAGGACAAGGGCGGTGACTGCGGCGAGTTCACCGGCGCCTGGCCGATCGGGTTCCTGCGCGCCGGGGGGAACCTCCAGGGCTGAGCCGGCTCAGGCCTCCAGGTCGGCGGCGACCGCGCGCAGCACCGAGCCGACCTTGCGCGACTCCGCGCGGTCGGGGTGCCGGCCGTGGCGCAGCCCCTCGCCGACGTCGTCGAGCAGCTTGATCAGGTCCTCGATGATCGGCACCAGCTCGTCGGGCTTCTTCCGGCTCTTCGCGGCCACGCTGGCCGCCACCGAGGGCAGCGGGTCGAGGACGCGCACCTGCAGCGCCTGGTCGCCCCTGCGGCCGGCCACGATGCCGAACTCCACGCGCTGGCCCGGCTTGAGCTCGGCGGTGCCGGCCGGGAGGGCGTCCTTGTGCACGAAGACGTCGGGCCCGTCCTCGCGGGACAGGAAGCCGAAGCCCTTCTCCGCGTTGAACCACTTCACTCTGCCGGTGGGCACGGTGGGATCCCTCAGTTCTCGGTGTGACGCGGCCCGGAGGCCGGTCGGACGACGACGGCGCTGCTCGTTCCACAGGTTAGCCGCCGCTGCGCTCCCCCGACCTGGCGATTCCGGTGCCCGCACGTCGTCCCTACCCTGGGCCGGTGCCCGAGCCCGCGGACGGCCCCGACCATCCCGACTACCGGTTCACCCTGGCCAACGAGCGCACCCTGCTGGCCTGGCTGCGCACCGGCCTGGCCCTGGTGGCCGGCGGGGTCGCCGTCGCCACCTACGCCCCCGACCTCGGCGTGCGCTGGGGCAGCGCCGCCGTCTCCCTGGCCCTGGTGCTGATCGGGCTGGGCACCGCACTGGCCGGCTACCGCCGCTGGCGGGGCAACGAGGCGGCGATCGCCGCGGGGCGGGCGCTGCCGTCGAGCACGGTGGTGCCCGCGGTGGCCGCCGCCGTCGCTGCGGTCGTGGTGGTGGTCGGCGTGCTGGTGGGCGTCGAGGTGATGCGCGGGTGAGCGCGGTGGAGACCCAGCCCGAGCGCACCGCCCTGGCCTGGCAGCGCACCGGCCTGGGCGTGCTGGCGGTCGCCGCGCTGCTCGGGCACCGGGCGCTCGAGGCCGGACGCCCGGTGCTGCTCGTCGTGGCCGGGCTGGCCGCGCTGCTCGGCCTGGCCGTGCTCGGCGGCCTGGCCCCGGCGCGCTACCGCCAGGTGCGGGACCGGGTGGCCGGTGGCCGGGCCGTCACCACGCCTGCGCCGGCCCGCGCGGTGACCGCCGTCGTGGTGCTCACCGCGCTCGCCGCCGCCGTCGCGGTGCTCATCCCGGGCTGACGTCGGGGACGATGCCGAGCCGGTCCAGCAGGGCCAGGAAGACGACGGCGAAGTCGTTGCCGGCGACCTCGCGGGCCACCTGCGGCCAGTCGACCTGCTCGCGCATCGCCCGGGCGACCGGCAGCAGCCGGCCGAAGTCGCAGTAGTGCTCGTCCAGGGCCATGAGCTTGGCGGCGACGACGTCGGTGGCGCCGAGCACCGGCATCTGCACCGAGAGGACCGGCAGCGTCTCCGCCCGCTCCAGCAGGTCGGTCCCCGCGGGGCGGCCGCACGTCCGCCAGACCACGTCGACGAACACCTCGCCCTGCACCACCTTGAGCAGCCAGTCCTCGGCGGGGTCGGCCACCTGCAGACCGGCGTCGGCCAGCGCCTTCGCCGCCCGCTCGGACTCGGCGGCCGGCACCACGAAGTCGGCGTCGTGGTCGGGCTCGGGTGCGCCCCGCACCCACGCGGCGTAGCCCCCGCACAGCGCGAACGGCACCTCGGCCTGCTTGAGCGCGACCGCGGTCCGCTTCAGCAGGTCGCGCACCTGGTCGCGCGGGGTGGGATCCACGCGTTCCTCGCTACCCGCTGCCGCCGCGCGCACGCACCCGGGGGTAGATCCGGCACCGGGCGGGGCACAGGACGCAGGTGCGCATCGCCACCTTCAACCTCCTGCACGGCCGCTCGCTCGAGGACGGCCGGGTCGACGTCGACCGGCTCGCCGCGGCGGTGAAGACCCTCGACGCCGACGTCCTGGGTCTGCAGGAGGTCGACCGCGACCAGCCGCGGTCGCTCGGCGCCGATCTCACCGCCGTCGCGGCCGAGGCGATGGGCGCGGTGGACTCGCAGTTCGTCGCCGCACTGTCCGGAACACCCGGGGGCACCTGGATGGCCGCCACCGGCGACGAGCAGCCGGGTTCGGCCAGCTACGGGATCTCGCTGCTCTCGCGCTACCCCGTCGTCTCCTGGCGGGTGGTGCGCCTGGACCCGCTGCAGGTCAGCGTGCCGCTGTGGTCCCCGCAGTCGAAGCGCCCCTTCCTGGCCCGCGACGAGCCGCGGGTGGCCGTGGCCGCCGTCCTGGACGGCCCGTTCGGCCAGTTCACCGTCTGCAACACCCACCTGTCGTTCATCCCGCGCTGGAACGGCCGGCAGCTGCGCACCCTGGTGCGCTCGCTGGCGGGCACCCGGGAGCCGCTGGTGCTCATGGGCGACCTGAACATGCAGCAGCGCGCGGCCGCCCGGAACAGCGGGCTGACGCCGATCGGCTCGGCGGCCACCTTCCCGGCGCCCCGGCCGACCCGGCAGCTTGACCACGTGCTGGTGCGCGGCGCCCTCCGCGCGAGCGGGCCGGCCGAGGCCGTGCGGCTGCCGCTGTCGGACCACCGGGCGCTCGTCGTACCGGTCGAGGCGGGCTGACCGGCGCCGACCGGTCGCGGCGCGCCACCACCGGGTGGATCATGATCGACATGACCGCCCGGATCCTGTTGCTCGTCGCCGGCATCGTGCGCACGGTGTTCGCGGTGATCGCCGCGGTGATCGTCGTCCACGCGGTGTTCGTGCTCTTCGAGGCCAACCCGGCCAACGTGCTGGTGCAGTTCGCCGCCGACTGGCGCGAGTCGTTCGGCTGGTTCACCCGCGACCTGTTCACGCCGTCGGACCCGAAGATCGCCGAGGCGGTCAACGCCGCCCTGGCCGCGCTGATCTGGGTGGTCGTGGGCAGCCTGCTGTCGAAGCTGATCGTCCGGCTGGCCCCCTCGTCCTCCCGGGTCGACGCCTAGGCGTACCGGCGCTCCGCCGCCCCCTGCAGACCGAGTTCCTCGACCGACACCGAGCGCATCTCGACCTTGCGGATCTTGCCGGTGACCGTCATCGGGAACTCGTCGACGACCTTGACGTACCGCGGCACCTTGTAGTGGGCCAGCTTGCCGGCGCAGAACTCGCGGAGCGCCTCCGCGGTGAGCGGCTCCGCGCCCTCGCGCAGCCGCACCCAGGCCATCAGCTCCTCGCCGTAGCGCTCGTCGGGGACGCCGATCACCTGCGCGTCGACGACGTCGGGGTGGGTGTAGAGGAACTCCTCGATCTCCCGCGGGTACACGTTCTCCCCGCCGCGGATCACCATGTCCTTGATCCGGCCGACGATGTTGAGGTAGCCGGCGTCGTCCATGACGGCGAGGTCGCCGGTGTGCATCCAGCGCGCGGCGTCGATGACCTCCGCGGTCTTCTCCGGCTGGTCCCAGTAGCCCAGCATCACCGAGTAGCCGCGGGTGCAGAACTCCCCCGGCGTCCCGCGCGGGACGGTCAGCCCGGTCGCCGGGTCGACGACCTTCACCTCCAGGTGCGGGTGCACCTGCCCGACGGTGGCGGTGCGGCGCTCGAGGTCGTCGTCGGCGCCGGTCTGCGTGGAGACCGGTGAGGTCTCGGTCATGCCGTAGCAGATGGTCACCTCGGTCATGCCCATCTCGCTGACCACGCGCTTCATGACCTCCACCGGGCACGGCGAGCCGGCCATGATGCCGGTGCGCAGTGAGGAGAGGTCGTACTCGGCGAAGTTCGGCAGGCCCAGTTCGGCGATGAACATCGTCGGGACGCCGTACAGCGAGGTGCAGCGTTCGTCCTGGACGGCCTGCAGGGTCAGCGCCGGGTCGAAGCCAGGGGCCGGGATGACCATGGTGGCGCCGTGCGAGGTGGCGCCGAGGTTGCCCATCCCCATGCCGAAGCAGTGGTAGTAGGGCACCGGGATGCAGACGCGGTCGGCCTCGGTGTAGCCGCAGCCCTCGCCCACGAAGAAGCCGTTGTTGAGCAGGTTGTGGTGGGTGAGCGTGGCGCCCTTCGGGAAGCCCGTCGTCCCCGAGGTGTACTGGATGTTGATCGGGTCGTCGGCGGACAGCTCCGCGGCCCGCTCGGCCAGCAGACCGCCGTCGGCGGCGCGGCCGGTGTCCATCAGCCGCGTCCACTCGGGTGAGCCGAGGAAGACCACCTCGCGCAGGTCGGGGCAGTCGCGGCGCACCTCGCCGACCATCGCGCGGTAGTCGCTGGTCTTGAACTCCGGCGCGCTGACCAGCACGGAGATGCCGGCCTGCTGCAGCACGTAGGCGAGCTCGTGCGTGCGGTAGGCCGGGTTGATGTTGACCAGGATCGCGCCGAGCTTCGCGGTCGCGTACTGGACGAAGACCCACTCGGCGCAGTTGGGCGCCCAGATGCCGACCCGGTCGCCCTTCCGCACGCCGAGGGCGTCCAGGCCGAGCGCGCAGGCGTCGACGTCGGCGACGAGCTGCGGATAGGTCCAGCGGCGACCGGTGGCGCACTCGACGAGCGCCTCGTGGTCGCCCACCCGCGCCGCCGTCCGATCGAGGTTGGCCCCGATCGTGTCCCCGAGCAGCGGGACGGTCGAGGTTCCGCTGCTGTAGGACGGCAGCGCGGGTGCGGTCATCGCTCGCTCACCTCCGGCGCCGGCCCTCGGCGGTCTGCACGCCGGCCCGGTTCGGCTTGTCGGTCGGGTGCGCGTAGCGCAGCCGGTCGGCCGGGAGCGGGAACTCGTGGTCCTGACCGAAGGGCGAGAGCCCTCCGGCGACCGAGGCCGAGAGCTCCGTGAGCGGCGGGCCGCCGTCCTCCGACTCGCCCCAGGTGGGTTCCACGAGGTGCGCGTGCTTCTCGTTGCGCTTGGCCATGACGCCTCCGTCTGCGGTACCGGGTGCACCGCACGGTGCACCGTTCCCCTCCATCTTGGCCGATCCCGCCCGGGACGCGCACGCCACCGCCCCGGGAGGGGCAGCGGTGTCGTGCTCAGCGCGCGCGGGTCGCCTCGCGGGCGCCGTAGACGGTGCCCGCCCCGTCGGCGGTCAGCACCCACCGGTCCCCGCCCACGGGCGCGGCCCGCACGGTGCCGCCGTCGAGGGCCTGCACGGCCCGGGTGCGCCAGACGGCGGTGCTCAGCAGCCGCAGCCGGACCGGCTCGTCGGACAGCTCGTCGAAGCCGTAGGGCTCGAACGACAGCAGCGCCGGCCCGGCGATCCGCAGCGTGCCGGTGCGCCAGGCGGTGCCCGCCAGGGCCCGCTCCCAGCGCCGGGTGCGCAGCAGGCCGCCGGCCCCCGCCACCACCGCGGCCAGCCCGCCCACGACCAGGAGGGTGACGCCCAGCCCGGCCCCGGGCAGCCGCCCGCCGCCCGAGCCGGCCACCGTCACCGCGGCGACGCCGAGCAGGATCCCGAGGACGACGGCGATCAGGCCGCCCCCCAGCCAGCGCAGGGCGCCCACCTGGTGGGCGGCGAGGGCCGTCCGGGTCTGCGGGTCGTCACTCGCCGGGTGCATGCGCCCATGCTGGCAGGAGCACCGGCGCGGTCGGCGACGTAGCGTGGACCGGATGTCCACGGAACCCCCTGCGACGCTCGCCGCCTGGCTGCGCACCCGCAGCGACGAGCAGCTGCGTGCGTTGCTGGTGGCCCGGCCCGACGTCGCCCGCCCCGCCCCCTCCGACGTCGTCGCGCTGGCCAGCCGCCTGGCGGTGCCGGTGTCGGTCGACCGCGCGCTCGACGAGCTGGACGCCGCGACGCTCCAGGTGCTCGACGTGGTACTGCTCGCGCCCACCGACGGCATGGCCCCGGACGAGCTGATCGCCGCGCTGCCCGAGGTACCCGACGACGTCCTCACCGGCGCCGTCGAGACCCTCACCACCCGGGCGCTGCTGTGGGGCGACGAGGTGCTGCACGCCCCCGACCCGGTGCGCCGCGCCGTCCGGCACCCCGCCGGCCTGGGCCGCCGCGCGCTCGACCTGCGCGTCCAGCTGCCCGCCGACCTCCCCGCCGCGGTGGCCGAGCTGGCTCCCGAGGAGCGCGCGGTCCTGGAGAAGCTCGCCGGGGACCGGCCGGTGGGCCACCTCCCCGACGCGCCCGCCAACGGCGCGACGACGCCGGCCCGCCGGCTCCTGCAGCGCGGTCTGCTCGCCCGCATCGACGCGCTGAACGTCGAGCTGCCCCGGGAGATCGGTGTGCTGCTGCGCGGCGGCTCCCCCTACGGCCCGCCCCGGCGCCGTCCTGCGCCCGCGCTGGTCACGCGCGAGCCGAAGGTGGCCGACCGGCAGGCCGCCGGGGCCGCGCTCGAGTCCGTGGGGCGGGTCGGCGAGCTGCTCGCGCTGCTCGAGGAGGAGCCCGCCGGGCTGCTCCGCAGCGGCGGCGTGGGCGTGCGCGACCAGAAGCGCCTGGCGCGGGCGCTGCACGTCCCGGAGCCGGAGGCCGCGTGGCTGCTGGAGCTGGCGTTCGCCGCCGGGCTGCTCGACGTGGGCGGGCCGCACCGCGACGAGTGGCTGCCCACCCGCGCCTACGACGTGTGGCGGGAGCAGGACCTCGCCGACCGCTGGGCGGTCCTGGCCGCCGGCTGGCTGGACGGCGTGCGGCTGCCCTCGCTGGTCGGCGTGCGCGACCTCGCGGGCAAGGCGGCCAACGCGCTCTCCCCCGACCTGGTGCGGCACACCGCACCGGCGATCCGCCGGTCCGCGCTCACCGTGCTCGCCGAGCAGCCGCCCGGCTCCGGGCTGGCGCCGGAGGACCTGACCGCGCTGCTGCGCTGGCGCACCCCGCGCCGGGCCGACCGGCTCGCGCCGGTGCCCGACATGCTCGCCGAGGCCGCGCGGCTCGGCGTCCTGGTGTCCGGGGTGCTCTCCACCGCCGGCCGCGGGCTGCTCGCCGCGGGTGAGGACGGCGCCGCCGACGGCATGCGCGGGCTGCTGCCCGAGCCGGTGGACCACGTGCTCGCCCAGCCCGACCTCTCCCTCATCGCCCCCGGCCCGCTGGTCGCGGAGCTGGCCGACACCCTCGCCGTCGTCGCCGACGTCGAGTCCTCCGGCGGGGCGACGGTGTTCCGGGTGTCGGAGTCCTCGGTCCGCCGGGCGCTGGACGCCGGCTGGTCGGCCTCGGACCTGCACGACTTCTTCAGCCGCGCGTCCCGGACCCCGGTGCCCCAGGCCCTGGACTACCTGGTCGACGACGTCGCGCGCCAGCACGGGCGGCTGCGGGTGGGCGCGATCGAGTCCTACGTGCGCTCGGACGACCACGGGCTGCTGTCCCAGGTGCTCAACGACCGGCGGACCGCGGCCGCGGAGCTGCGCCGGCTGGCCCCCGGGGTGCTGGTCAGCGGGCTCGGCGCCGACGAGGTGCTCACGGTGCTCCGCGAGGCGGGCTACGCGCCGGCCGGCGAGAACCCGGGTGGCGCCGTCCTCACCCGGCCCCCGGCCCGGCCCCGCGCCGCCGGCCGCCGGCCCGGCAGCGAGTCGCACCCGGCGCCGCGGGCCCTCTCCCCCGACGATCTGGACGCCACCGTCCGGGAGATCCGGGCCGGCGACGCCGCGCTCGCCGCCCGCCGCGGCGAGGCGGTGCGCCAGGTGCCCGGCGTGACGACGGCGTCGACGCTGGAGCTGCTGTCCCGGGCGGTGCGCGACGGCGTGCCGGTGTGGCTGGGCTACGTCGACGCGCAGGGCAGCGGGAGCCAGCGGGTGGTGCAGCCGGTGTCGCTGGCCGGTGGCTTCCTCTCCGGCTACGACGAGCGGCGCAGGGAGAACCGGACCTTCGCGGTGCACCGGATCACCTCGGTGGCCCTGGTGGAGCCCGACGCCGCGGGCTGAGGGCGGTCAGCCCGACGGCGGCACGGCGTACCGGCGGGTGTACGACCACATCACCCGGCCGAGGACGACCACGAGGTAGCCGCCCACCAGCACCAGCGGCCAGGGGCCCAGCGCCGGGTCCGCCGCCGTCGCGGCGCGCACGACCAGCCAGTCGACGGCGGTCAGCAGCAGCATCGTCCAGGCGCCGAACAGCCACAGGTCCGCGACGATCAGGCCGCGCAGCCGGCCGAGGTTCTCCGGCCGTTTCCAGTACTGCGGGTTCGGCACGTTGATCAGGCCCGGGCCCGCCCTGCGCACGAGCCACACCGAGCCGGCGAAGACCGCGACCATGCCGAGGCCCAGCAGCGCGGTGAACCACAGCGCTGCGGTCCGGCTGGTCCAGTCGTCGGGCTCGCCGCCGGCGCCGAAGTGGATGGGCACCCGCTCCGGCAGCCGGCTCCACGACCACGCCCAGACGGCGGCGTAGAGCACCGTGGACGCGGCGAACCACGTGCGCGGGCCGCCCATGCGGGCACCGTAACCGCGTCGGCCGGAGTTGAGGGACGGCGCACACCCGCCGACCGGAAGGGGCTGTCGCCCCCCGGCGTTACCGTGAGCAGTCCGGCGCGATCCGTGCGCGTCGTCGTCCCGAACCCCGAGGAGTCCACGCGTTGAGCGACGGCCCGCTGATCGTCCAGTCGGACAAGACCCTGCTGCTCGAGGTCGACCACCCGCAGGCCCGGGACTGCCGGGCGGCGATCGCGCCGTTCGCCGAGCTGGAGCGGTCGCCGGAGCA
The DNA here is from genome assembly GCF_054051035.1 of Blastococcus sp. SYSU DS0619. NCBI lineage: Bacteria > Bacillati > Actinomycetota > Actinomycetes > Geodermatophilales > Geodermatophilaceae > Blastococcus > Blastococcus sp. SYSU DS0619. The sequence continues at coordinate 232,525 of NZ_JBJHAM010000002.1, forward strand.
CGTGCACACCTACCGGGTGACGCCGCTCGCGCTGTGGAACGCCCGGGCGGCCGGGCACGACGCCGAGCAGGTCGTCGACGCCCTGGTGCGGTATTCCCGCTACCCGGTGCCGCACGCGCTGCTGGTCGACGTCGCCGACACCATGGACCGCTTCGGCCGGCTGACCCTGGCCAACCACCCCGTGCACGGCCTGACGCTGACCTCCTCGGACCGCGCCGTGCTCGAGGAGGTCGTCCGCTCGAAGAAGGTCGCCCCGATGCTGGGCGCCCGGATCGACTCCGACAGCGTCGTCGTGCACCCGTCCGAGCGCGGCCGGCTCAAGCAGGCGCTGCTCAAGGTCGGCTGGCCGGCGGAGGACCTCGCCGGCTACGTGGACGGCCAGGCGCACCCGATCGAGCTGGACCAGGCCGACTGGCACCTGCGCGACTACCAGCAGGAGGCCGTCGACGGTTTCTGGGCCGGCGGCTCGGGCGTCGTCGTGCTGCCCTGCGGTGCCGGCAAGACGCTGGTCGGTGCCGCCGCCATGGCCGAGGCGAAGGCGACCACGCTGATCCTGGTGACCAACACCGTCGCCGGGCGGCAGTGGAAGCGCGAGCTGATCGCCCGGACGTCGCTGACCGAGGAGGAGATCGGCGAGTACTCCGGTGAGCGCAAGGAGATCCGGCCGGTCACCATCGCGACCTACCAGGTCATCACCACCCGCCGGAAGGGCGAGTACCGGCACCTGGACCTGTTCGACGCGCAGGACTGGGGCCTGATCGTCTACGACGAGGTGCACCTGCTGCCGGCGCCGATCTTCCGGCTGACCGCCGACCTGCAGTCCCGTCGCCGGCTCGGCCTCACCGCCACCCTGGTGCGCGAGGACGGCCGTGAGGACGACGTCTTCTCGCTCATCGGGCCGAAGCGGTACGACGCACCGTGGCGCGACATCGAGGCGCAGGGCTACATCGCGCCGGCCGAGTGCATCGAGGTGCGGGTGTCGCTCGACGACGAGGAGCGGATGACCTACGCGGTCGCCGAGCCCGAGGAGCGGTACCGCATCGCGGCGACCGCGCAGTCGAAGCTGCCGGTGATCCGCCGGGTGCTGGAGCGGCACCCCGAGGAGCAGAAGCTCGTCATCGGCGCCTACCTCGACCAGCTGGAGGCGCTGGGCGAGGCGCTGGACGCCCCGGTGATCCAGGGGTCGACGACGAACAAGGAGCGGGAGCGGCTGTTCCAGGCGTTCCGCATCGGGGAGATCAAGACGCTCGTCGTCTCGAAGGTCGCCAACTTCTCCATCGACCTGCCCGAGGCCGCGGTCGCCGTGCAGGTGTCCGGGACGTTCGGCTCGCGGCAGGAGGAGGCCCAGCGGCTCGGCCGGGTGCTGCGGCCCAAGGCCGACGGCCGGCAGGCGCACTTCTACACGGTGGTCAGCCGGGACACCCTCGACAGCGAGTACGCCGCGCACCGGCAGCGGTTCCTCGCCGAGCAGGGCTACGCGTACACGATCGTCGACGCCGCCGACCTGGCCGGCCCGGGCGAGGTCAACGGCCCCGACTGGGTGGACGAGCCCGCGGACTGATCACGGCGCCGCCAGCTGGTCGACCGAGCCAACCGGGACGATCCCCTCGGCGCGCGACCGGACGGCCGGGTCGACGGAGACGAAGAGGTCGGCCTGCAACCGGGTGACGGCCAGGTACTCGGCGCCGGTCGTCGAGTCCAGGCCGTGCTCGCGGGCGATCGCCCAGGCCACCTGACGGGAGACGCGGTCGCCCAGCGAGCGGATCTTCACGCGGGTCATCGCGTCGTGCTGCGCCAGGGCCTCGCGCTCGGTCAGGTCACCCCGGCGGACGGCGGCGAACAGCAGGTCGAGCGCCTGCGAGCGCACGACCTGCGGTGCGACCAGCTGGTGGCCGGGCGCCACGGGGATGCCCTCGGCCACCAGGTGCAGCAGCGTGGGCGCGTCGATCACGAACCGCGTCATGCGGCCGGACCGTAGCGGCGTCCGCCCCTCAGTAGGGCGGTGGGCTTCAGTCGGGTGACGACGCGCCGATCACACGGGGGTGCAATTCCTCCGCCGGGGAACCTCGACACCCGCGGTAGCCGGCTGCCGCGCTCGGCTGGCCTACGGGTACGGCCGGCTGCGACGGGGTCGGCTCGACTTGTCGACCGTGCGGCCGACCTGGCGCCGATTCGGTGAGCACGTCGACCTGACCGGTGCATCGCTGGTCGCCTCCTCGGTACTCGCCGATGGCCCGGACGGGTCGGCCGATCTGCTCCTGGACCTCCGCGACGGAGACCCGGTGCAGTTGCGCCTTCGCACCACCGATGCCGTCGAACTGGCCCGCCTGCTGGCAGCGGGCGCGCCGGCCGGCACCGCCGCTCCCGAACCGCCGCCCGTCCGGCGCAGGCCGCCCCGCGGCTGGGCCTCGATCGCCGCCGTCGTGACCGGGGCCCTCTACGTCGGCCTCTACGTCGTCATGGCCGTCACCGGGTACTCGGCGACGGCGACGGTCACCGGCGGGAGCGGCGACGGCTTCTGCGACGTGGTGTGGGAAGACGACCCCGGTCGACAGCACAGCGGTGAAGCCAGCTGCTCCGACGAGTCGACGGGCAGCACGATCGACGTCCTCGTCTCCGGCTGGCCCTTCCCCGAGGAGGCCATCACACCTGGCGACTTCGTCCTCGAGACGCTCGTCGTAGGGATTCCGCTGTGCGGGCTCGGCGGGGTGCGGCTGCTGTTCGTGCGGAGACGTGCCGTGCGGTGGCGCCGCGATCTGGCGTCGCCATCGTCACCGGGGACGGCGGAGGCATCGCCGTGTGCTGCCGAGGCCGCTGCGACGAACCGGGCCCTCGCCAGCAGCCGCCGCTGGACCGCGGCGTTCTTCGCGGTGGGGATCCTGTCGATCACGGGCTTCGTCGTGGGTACGAGCGTCGTCTTCGACCAGAGTGCGGAGCTGCGCGAGTCCGGGGTGCAGGCGGCCGGCACCGTCGAAGAGGTCCGTCCCGGCCGAGCTCTCACGACGGGGACCGCGCTCGTCCGCTACACGGTCGATGGCGTGGAGAGATATGGGACGGTGGCACTGGGCGACTCCACCGACCTTTACTCGGAGGACCAGACCGTCACGGTCTACTACGATGCGGCCGATCCGGGCCGGATGACGATCGACGACCAGGACAACCAACCTTCGTGGTCGGTCCTGCTCATGGTGTTGGCCCTGGTGGGCGGGCTCGGGATCCTCTGGCTGGCCGGCCACCGCTCGGTGCGAGGGCTCGTCATCGAGCGGCTGCTCTGGAGTCGACCGTGGCAGCGGGTCCGCGCGGACGTCGAGTTCCACGGTGCCGGCCTCGTGGTCCGGCTGGACGACGGTTCGGTGTGGCGCTCGCAACGGTGGTCCGGTTGGCGCAGACGCGAGCCTGCGGAGGAGCGCACGTCCCTGCCCGGAGACACGGCACTGCCCGGAGATGAGCAGGCCGACGCGGACGACCGGTCCGTCTGGTGGGTCGACGACGGGACCAGGGCCGTCTTCGCTCCCGACCGGGGCGGTCCTCTCGTCCTCACCCGTCGTAGCCGTTGACCTCGTCCTCAGAACGGCGGCGGTGAGGTGCACGCCAGCAGGCCGGTCGGGGTGGTGACCGTGAGGGTGCCGTCGGCGGCCAGCTCGTGCTGCCAACCGGGCGCCTGGTGCTTCCCCCGGTGATGCGGCGTGCAGTAGCCCACCAGGTTGGCGGCGCTGGTCTCGCCGTCGGGGTACGGACGGTCATGGTCCAGCTCGCCGCCGCAGGGCACGGGACGGCGGCAACCGGGGAACCGGCAGCGGCGGTCGCGGGCGCGGACGTGGCGGTCCAGCGCCGCGCCGGGGCGGTATCCGCGGGCGGGTGGTGGTGGGCCCAGGCCTGGCCGGCCGGTCAGGTCGTGGGTGCAGGTCTCCGGGTGCCGGCGGCAGGCGGTGGCCCCGCAGGTGGAGAGCCGGCGCAGCTCGCGGGCGTCGGTGAGGGCCAGCAGCGCGCCGGTGAGCTCGTCGACGACGGCGATCCGGGGGCGGTCGACCAGTCCGCCGCCACCGGTCGCCTGCAGCAGGTCGGCCAGGGCGGTGCGCTGGGCCTCGGTGGCGGCGGCGAGGGCTGCCAGCGTGTCGTCGGCGGAGGTGACGCGGCCCGCCGGGCTGCGCTCCCACGCCTGCTGGTCGACGGTGCTGGCGCGCTGGGCGGCGATGACGGCACGCTCGGCCCGGCCCACGGCTCGCTGCAGGTCGAGCAGCGCCGTGCCGGCGACGTCGAGGGCGCGGTCGGCCTCCGCCCATGTGCCGGCGGCGGACCCGGGTGGTGCCACGGACCCGTCGTGCACCGCGCCGTCATCCCCGGCCATCCGGGACTCACCGCGCCGGGACCAGTCGCGCGAGGACTCGGCATGCGGGGACTCAGCGCACGGGGACTCGTCGTCGGGCCACGGCGTCCTGCCGGACGGGGGCGTGTCGTCCGGGCAGGGCTTTCCGTCGGACCAGAACGTGTGGCCCGACCAGGAGGCGCCATTCAGGGGCGCGTCGAACACACCCATCTCCACGGCAGTGGGCATGCAGTCGAACCGTGCCTGTTCGGCCCAGTGGCGCTCCGTCTCCTCCGGTGGCGGGTCTGGCTCGCCACGCCACTCCTGCAGCACCAGCGCCTCGGTGGCCGCCCACCAGTCGGCCAGTTCCTCCTCCATGGAGTACCGGCGCCGCGGCGCGGTATCCGGTCCCGCGTCCGCCGGGGTGACCGCGGTGGGGCCGGGATCGGGCGTGGGAGGGTTCGGGGCAGCAGCGGGGTTCGGCACGGTCAGGGTGGCGACCGGTGACGTGTCCTCGGGGAGCAGGCCCAGCGCCCGGGCCAGGGCTCGCACCATCTCGGCGGGCACCACCTGACCGCCGATCTCGCCCGGCTGCTCGCCACCGAGCACGGTGCCCACCCCGGCAACCACGGTCAGCTGCGCCTGCACCGGCGCGTGGTCGTGCTCACCGGGCCTCAGCACCAGGTCCAGCAGGCAGTCGGCCATCTTCTGCCCCCGCGTGCGCGTGTCGTCCGGACGGGTCTCGAGGGCGTCGGCGTACCGGCCGAGCGCGTCCAGCAACGCCTGCGCCTCCGGCACGGTGAGCAGTGCGCTGAGCACCGCCATCCCGTCCTCGGGATCGGGGCGCACGGAGACCCCGCGGCGGCGGAGCGCCCGGGCCAGCCGGCCGGCGACGTCCCGGGCATCCCGGCGCAGCACCACCCGGCGTGCCTTGTCCCCCAGCTGCGCCGGCGTGGTGACCCGCCCGACGGCCCACGCGAGCACCTCGGACTCGACCTCGGCACGGACCTTCGCGTCGGCGATCGGCGCGACCGTGCCCAGCATCGGCCACAGGTGCCCGTCGTGGATCGCGCCCGCCTCCAGGGCGTCGAGCGTGCGCGGCAGCCGGTGCACGAGGGTGAGCGAGCGGGCGAGCAGCGCCTCGGCCGCCTGCGACGAGATCTCCAACGCGACGACCAGTTCCTGGGCCGCCCACTCGCTGACGTCGGCCAGGACCTCCGGCCGTGCGGCCCGGCGCTCGGCGCTCATGGCCCCCGGTTCGCCCGGCGGCCGGTCGGCCGACGCGGGCCGCGTGGCGGCGAACTCCGCGACCGCCCGCGCGCGCAGGGCGGTCTGGCGGGCGATCTCCCGGCCGGCGGCCTGCACCGCGCCGAGCGGCCCGGACGCCCAGCCGGCCGCCGGCGCACCGGCTGGTGCGCTGGTCGTCGAGGCGGCGTCCGTCATGTATCGAACATACGTTCGACTACCGACAGTTCCCACGATCCCACCCGGGCAGGCTCGGGCCGCTGGGCTGAAGCACGGGCGGGCGAGCTCAGGCCGTGCCGAGCCGCAACCCCATCAGCACCTCGTCGCGCCGGTCGTCGGCGGTGATCTGCAGCGCCCCGGGCCAGCAGCCCGTGACCACCCAGCCGTAGCGCGCGTAGAAGTCCTCCAGCCCCATCCCGCCGCGCACCTCCAGCCGGAGCGCGTCCAGCCCGAGGTCGTCCCTGGCCGCCCGGGCGACCTCGGTCACGAGCGCGCCGCCCACCCCGGAACCACGCGCGGGCAGCGCCGTCTGCACGTGGGTCACCCGGCCCCAGTGGGCGACCACCGGATCGGCGTTGCCGGTGAGCACGAGCCAGCCGGCCAGCTCCCCGTCGCGGGTGGCCACCAGGAGCCGGCGCAGCCGCGCGTCCAGCGCGCGGACGAGCTCGTCGACCACGGGACGGACGACGTCGTCGGCCACCGGGAGCCGCTGGGCGAACCCCACCGCTCCCCCGGCGTTCGCCACGTCCCGCCAGCACGTGGTGAGTTCCCTCGGCAGCGCCGCGGGCACCTCCCCCGGGGAGCAGTACCAGCGGAGGTCGGGCGCGGCGGTCACCGGAGCAGCCTCGCAGGACGCCGTCCGCCACACCCCGGTGGTTGGGCGCCGACCGGACCGGGCACCGGCGGGCCATGGACGCGGACATCACCCTGCGGGTCGACGGCGAGACCCGCCGGCTGACCGTCGACACCCGCACCTCGCTGCTCGACGCGCTGCGCGAGCGGCTGGGCAACACCAGCCCGAAGAAGGGCTGCGACCACGGTCAGTGCGGGGCCTGCACGATCCTGCTGGACGGGCAGCGGGCGCTGTCCTGCCTCGCGCTCGCGGTCGCGCACGACGGCGCGGAGATCACCACGGCCGACGGGCTGGCCCGCGACGGCGAGCTGCACCCGGTGCAGCGCGCGTTCCTCGAGCGGGACGCCTTCCAGTGCGGCTACTGCACGCCGGGGCAGGTCTGCTCGGCGGTGGGCGTGATCGAGGAGTTCGGGAAGGGGTGGCCAAGCCACGTCACCGAGGACCTCACCGCTGACCCCGAGATGACGCACGACGAGGTCGCCGAGCGGATGAGCGGCAACCTGTGCCGCTGCGCGGCCTACGTGAACATCACCCCCGCCGTGCAGGAAGCGGCCGGGGCATGAAGCCGTTCGCCTTCGCCCGGCCGAGTGACGTCGCCGAGGCGGTCCGGGACGTCGCCGCCGACCCGAACGCCGTCTTCCTCGCCGGGGGCACGAACCTCGTCGACCACCTCCGGCTGGGCGTCGCCCGCCCCGACCTGGTCGTCGACGTCCGGACCCTGACCTCCCGGGAGATCACCGACCTCCCCGACGGCGGGCTGCGGCTGGGGGCCGCCAGCACCAACAGCGAGGTGGCCGCCGACCGGCGGATCCGCGAGCGCTACCCGGTGCTCGCCCAGGCGCTGCTGGCCGGCGCGACCGGGCAGCTGCGCAACATGGCGACGACCGGCGGCAACCCCCTGCAGCGCACCCGGTGCCCGTACTTCCAGGACGTGACGACGCCGTGCAACAAGCGGGAGCCGGGCACCGGCTGCTCCGCCGTCGGCGGCTACGTCCGCTACCACGCGATCCTCGGGACGCCGGGTGCGCTGCCGGACCCCACGGCACCGGAGACCTGCATCGCCACCCACCCCTCCGACATGGCCGTCGCACTCGCGGCGCTCGACGCGCAGGTGCACACCCTCGGCCCGGCCGGCGTCCGGGCCATCCCGTTCCCCGAGCTGCACCGGCTGCCCGGCGACGACCCCTCGCGGGACACCGTGCTCGAGCACGGCGAGCTGATCACCGCGATCGACCTGCCGCCGCTGCCCGCGGGGACCCGGAGCGCCTACCGCAAGGTGCGCGACCGCGCGTCCTACGCCTTCGCGCTGGTCAGCGTCGCGGCCGTGGTGCACGACGGCGACGTCCGGATCGCCCTCGGCGGCGTCGCGCACAAGCCGTGGCGGGCATCCCGCGCCGAGGAGATCCTCCGCGGCGGGCCGCTCACCGAGCACACCGTGCGCGCCGCGATGGACGCCGAACTGGCCACGGCCCAGCCGCAGCCCGGGGTCGAGGGCGGCAACGGCTTCAAGATCCCGCTCGTCGCCCGCACCGTCGCCGCCACCCTGCGCACCCTCGTCCCGGAGGAGCAGTCATGACCGACCTGCTGGAGCCGCGCGCGATCGGTCAGGGCCTGGTCCGCCGGGACGGCGAGGTCAAGGTGCGGGGCACCGCGACCTACGCCTACGAGACGCCGGTGGAGAACCCCGCCTACTGCCACCCCGTCCAGGCCACGATCGCCCGCGGCCGGGTGACGGCCATGGACACCGCGGCGGCCGAGGCGCTGGACGGCGTGCTGAGGATCGTCACCCCGTTCGACGCCGAGCGGCTGGCGAGCTCCGAGGACGCCGAGTACGCCGTCCTGCAGAGCCCCGAGGTGGCGTTCCGCGGGCAGCTGATCGGCGTGGTGATCGCCGAGACCTCGGAGGTGGCCCGGCAGGCCGCCGACGCCATCGGGGTCACCTACGCCGAGCAGGAGCACGACTCGGCGCTGGCGATCGACCGGGACGACCTCTACGCGCCGGAGAAGGTCAACGCCGGCCACGAGACCGACACCGCCGAGGGCGACGTCGCCGCCGCGATGGCCGAGGCCCTGCGGGACGGCGGGGTGACGCTGGAGCGCACGTACTCCACCGCGATGTACCACAACAACCCGCTGGAGCCGCACGCGACGACGGCGCTCTGGGACGCGGACGCACAGTTCCTGACGCTGTGGGACTCGACCCAGGGCGTGCACCCCGACCGCGCCGCGGTCTGCGAGGTCTTCGGCCTGGACCAGGATCAGGTGCGGGTGGTCTGCCCGTACGTGGGCGGCGGGTTCGGCTCCAAGGGACGGCCGCACGCGAACGTCATGCTCGCCGCGCTCGCCGCCCGGGCGCTGCCCGGCCGCCCGGTGAAGCTGGCGCTGACGCGCCAGCAGATGTTCTTCCTCGCCGGCTACCGCACGCCGACGATCCAGACGATGCAGCTGGCCGCTGACCGGCGCGGCCGACTGCAGGCCATCGCGATCGACGTGGTCGAGCAGACCTCGCGGATCAAGGAGTACGCGGAGCAGACCGGCGTCCCCACCCGGATGATGTACGCCGCCCCGAACCGGCGCTCGACCCACCGGCTGGCCGCCCTCGACGTCCCCGTGCCCTCGTGGTTCCGCGCCCCCGGCGAGTGCCCCGGCATGTTCGGCCCCGAGGTCGCGATGGACGAGCTCGCCGAGGAGCTCGGCATCGACCCGGTGGAGCTGCGGATCCGCAACGAGCCCGAGGTCGACCCGGAGACGAAGAAGCCGTGGTCGAGCCGGAACCTGGTGCGCTGCCTGCGCGAGGGCGCCGAGCGGTTCGGCTGGGAGCGCCGCGGCCCGGGCGGCGGTCGGGAGGGCGACTGGCTCGTCGGGTACGGCGTCGCGTCGTCGGTCTACCCGACGATGCGGCAGGCCACCTCGACGGCGAACCTGCGGTACGAGGACGGCCGCTACGTCGCCGAGATCGGCGCCGCCGATCTCGGCACCGGCGCGTGGACGATCCTGCCCCAGATCACCGCCGACACCCTCGGCGTCGACGTCGCCGACGTGGAGGTGCGGATCGGCGACACCCGGTACCCGACGGCGTCCGTGGCCGGCGGCTCCTCCGGGACCAACACCTGGGGCTCGGCGCTGGTGGTGGCCGCCCGGGCGTTCCGCGACAAGTTCGGCGGTGCACCGGCTGACGGCGACGAGATCTCCGGCGACGTCGACCAGGCGGCGAAGGACGACACCCACGCGCCGTACGCGTTCGGCGCGCAGTTCGTCGAGGCACGGGTCAACGCCGACACCGGCGAGATCCGGGTGCCGCGGCTGCTCGGCGTCTTCGGGGTCGGCCGGGTGGTCAACCCGCGCACCGCCCGGTCGCAGCTCATCGGCGGCATGACGATGGGGCTGTCGATGGCGCTGCACGAGAACAGCGTCTGGGACCCGCGGCTCGGCCAGGTGGCCAACCACGACCTCGCCGAGTACCACATCACGGTCAACGCCGACGTCGGCGAGATCGAGGCGCTGTGGATCGACGAGCACGACCCGTACGTCAACGCGATGGGCACCAAGGGCATCGGGGAGATCGGCATCACCGGCACGGCTGCCGCCGTCGTCAACGCCGTCCACCACGCCACCGGCGTGCGGGTGCGGGACCTCCCGGTGACGTTGGACAAGCTCCTCCCGGGGCTCCCCTGACTCCTGCGGCGGGCGTGACCGGCGGGGCGTGACGGGTCGGTCCGGCACGGGCATGACTCTTCCCACAGCGTCGGCGACGGTCGGTGAACGTGCTGGTCAGCGGCGTGGCCACCGCTCGCCATACGTTCCGGCGGCGGTGGCGCGCGGGAGGGGGCCGTTGGGCGTGTCGGCGCCGCGGCAGCGAAGATGTCCTCGACATGGCGACTGCAGCAGCAGCGGCGGCCCGGGCCCCGCAGACGACCAGCCGACCGCTCCGGGCATGGCAGCAGGCCGCCCTCGGCCAGTACGAGGAGGCCTCCCCCAAGGACTTCCTGGTCACCGCTACGCCGGGCGCCGGGAAGACGACCTTCGCCCTGACGCTGGCCGCCCGGCTGCTGTCGCGGCGGGAGGTCGCCCGCGTGGTCGTCGTCGCCCCCACCGACCACCTGCGCCTGCAGTGGGCCGAGGCCGCCGACGCCATGGGCATCGTCCTCGACCCGAACCTGACCAACGCCGTCGGACCGGTGCGCGCCGGCACCCAGGGCTACGTCACCACCTACGCGCAGGTGGCGGGCAAGCCGATGCTGCACGCCGCGCGGTCCACGGCCGTCAAGTCGCTGGTGATCCTCGACGAGGTGCACCACGCCGGTGACGGCCTCTCCTGGGGCGAGGCGGTCGAGGAGGCCTACGGCATGGCCGCGCGCCGGCTGTGCCTGACCGGGACGCCGTTCCGCACCAAGCCCGACGAGCGCATCCCCTTCGTCCGCTACGAGGAGGACACCTTCGAGGGCGAGGCCGGCGGCCTGGTCAGCCGCGCCGACTACACCTACGGCTACAAGGAGGCGCTCGCCGACAACGTCGTCCGCCCCGTCGTCTTCGCCGCCTACACCGGCACCTCGCGCTGGCGGAACTCCGCCGGCGAGGTGGTCGCCGCGTCGCTGTCGGAGGCCGGCACCAAGTCGGTGGAGATGCAGGCCTGGCGCACCGCCCTGGACCCCAAGGGCCAGTGGGTGCCGCACGTCATCGCCGCGATGGACGACCGGATCACCCACCTGCGCGAGGAGGGCGGCATGCCCGACGCCGCCGGGCTGATCCTCGCCAGCGACCAGGACGACGCCCGCGACTACGCCAAGATCGTGCGGCGGGTCACCGGGAAGGCGCCGGAGCTGATCCTCTCGGACGACCCCAAGGCGTCGAAGAAGATCGAGCGCTTCGCCACCGGGTCCGCGCGGATCGCCGTCTGCGTGCGCATGATCTCCGAGGGCGTCGACGTCCCCCGTGCCGCCGTCCTCGCGTGGATGACCTCGTACCGGACGCCGCTGTTCTTCGCCCAGGCCGTCGGCCGCGTGGTCCGCTCCCGCTCGCCGCACGAGTCGGCGACGGTGTTCCTCCCCGCCGTCCGGCCGCTGCTGTCGCTGGCCGCCTCCATGGAGGAGCAGCGCAACCACGTCATGCCGCCGCCGCGGACCCAGCCCGACGAGGAGCTCGAGGCGCTCGACCTGCCGCCGCGGGAGCCGAAGGAGGGCGAGATGAAGCAGTGGGAGGCGCTGGAGGCCGACGCCCGCTTCGCCCACGTGCTGAGCAGCGGGACGGCGCACACCGGTGAGGGCCGCCCCGCGCTGGTCGCCCCCGAGGAGGAGGACTTCCTCGGCATCCCCGGCCTGCTCACCCCCGAGCAGACCGCGTCGCTGCTGGCCAAGCGGGACGACGAGCTGCGGATCCGCATCGCGCAGAGCCACCGGAACGACGACGACTTCATGGTCGTCGAGGACCACCCCGACGAGGACGACGCCGGCCGCTCGTGGCGGGACGCCGCGGAGCTGCGCCGGGAGATCAACCGCCTGGTCAACCGGGTGGCGGCGCGGACCTCGCAGCCGCAGGCCGTGGTGCACACCCAGCTGCGCCAGTCGGTGCCCGGCCCGCCGTCGGCGTCGGCTTCGGTGGACGTCCTCCGCGCCCGCCGCGAGCGCCTCCGCACCATGCTCTGAGCGCTCCGGCGGGACCCATTGCGTCCGGGCCGGGGATGGACACGCTCACGGCCCTGGGGCCAGGATCGGCGGACCAGCCTGCAGGAGGCCCCATGCGCGTCACCCGCATCATCGCCGACCTCCCGGTGGCGGACGTCGAGGCGGCGAAGGGCTTCTACACCGACTACCTCGGCCTCGGCACCGAGGAGTTCAACCTGGGCTGGGTGGCCCGCTTCACCTCCCCGGACACCGGTGCGAACCTCCAGCTGGTGAGCCGCGACGCCTCTGCGCCCGAGGTCCCCGCCATCTCCGTGCAGACGGACGACGTCGAGGCCGCCTACGCCGAAGCGCAGGAACTCGGCTACGAGATCGTGCATCCCCTCACCACGGAACCGTGGGGCGTGCGCCGGTTCTTCGTCCGGGCACCGGACGGCACGGTGATCAACATCGTCCGCCACCGCGACTGAGCCGCCGCGAGCGGCGTGTCAGGGCGCGAACAGACCGCGGGCAGCGGCGAGGGCGACGGCCTCCGTGCGGCCGTTCGCGCCGAGCTTGGCCAGGATGTTGCTGACGTGCACGCTCGCGGTCTTCTCGCTGATGTAGAGCTCCGCGCCGATCTGCCGGTTGGTACGGCCCTGAGCGAGCAGGCCGAGCACCTCCGCCTCCCGCGGGGTGAGGACGGCGGAGATCTCCGGCGTCCGGACCCCGGCGACGTCGAGCCGGCCCCGCCGGGCGAGCGCCTCCACCGCCTCGCGGAGCGGCCGGGCGCCCAACCGGACGGCCACCTCGTGCGCGGCACGCGCCTGCTCGACTGCGCCCGCCCGGTCGTCGACGGCCAGGAGCGCCTCGGCCAGCCGCCACCGGGACCGGGCCAGTTCGTACACGTGCCAGGGGTCGAACGCCGCGACGGCCGCTCGCCACAGCTCGGGCTCGGCCCGCCCGTGCAGCCGCGCCTCCTCCGCCTCCACCCGCGCCAGCCACGCCGCCGCCTCGACCTGCAGCGCGGCCGCCACCTTCCGCCGGTAGACGTCGGCGGCGTACCGCGCCGCGTCGACCAGCGCGGCGCCGGTCGGGACCCAGTGATCGGCGGCGGCCGCGTCGCCCACGAGACGGGCCGCCGCCGCCGCGTCGCCCACCGGCCCCAGCGCACCGGCGACGATGCGCAGCACGGCCAGGTGGTCCTCCGGCCACTGCTCCCGCAGCCGCCGGCACGCCTCGCCGGCGACCGCCGCCGCCGTCACCGGGTCGCCCGCCCAGCCGGCGAGGTCGACCTCCGACGCGGCGGTGACCAGGCCCAGCAGCACGTGCTCGCGCAGCCGCGGGATGAGCCCGCGGGCCCAGTCGATGCGCTCGCGCGCGGCCGGCTCCCCCCGCCCGACCAGGACGAGCAGGGCGTCGGCACGCACGTGCGCGGCCATCTCCGGCACCCGGGCGAGCAGGTCCGCCTCGGCCAGGCTGGCGTCCCACTCCCCGGCCATGTAGAGCGCGGTCACCTCCAGGTGCTGGAGCTCGGCCGGGTAGTACGACCACTCGACGCCCAGGTCGCGGGCCCGCCGGGTACCGCGCCGGGTCCACCGCAGCGCCTCGTCGATGCGGCCGGCCTCGAATGCCACCGTGGCGAGGTTGAACAGCACCCGCATCGCGACGTCCACGTCGCCGGACCGGTCCGCCCGCGCCAGCGCCTCGTCCAGCCGGGCGCGCGCCGCGACCGGCCCGGCTCCCGGCCGGCAGCGGACCTGGGTGACCGCGATGTCGGACCAGGCGCCGTCGAGGCCCAGCGCGTCGGCCGCGACCAGCGCCTCCTCGGCCGCCGCCTCGGCCTCCGCCACGTCGCCGACGTCGTAGCTGAGCCGCGCGTACGTGGCCGCCGCCCAGGTGCGCACCTCCGACGGCGGCTCCGCCGGTACCAGGGCCATCGCCGCGGCACTCTGCCGGTGCGCCCCGGCGACGTCCTCGACCCGCACCATCGCCTGGGCGAGCGTGTAGTGCACCCGGGCCCTCGTGGCCGGGTCGCCGTCGGGGCCGAGCACCTCCAGTGCCGAGCGCAGCAGCGCGACGGCGCGGTGCAGCTCCCCCACCGTCCGCGCGGCGGCCGCCGTCTCCGTCAGCAGCGCCACCTGGTCGCGGCCGGCCCGCTCCGCGGCGTCGGGCACGGCGGACCACAGTGCGAGCGCGCCCTCCAGGTGCTGCAACTGCTCGGCCGGGGCGCCCACGCGGCACGCCTCCGCGGCCGCCTCCAGGGAGGCGCGCAACGCCCCCGGGAGGTCGTTGCTGCCCCGGGCGTGGTGCGCCCGCTCGGCCGCGGTGCCGGCGTCTGGGCGGTCGGCCAGGTACCCGGCGATCGCTGCGTGCAGCCGCACCCGCTCGCCCGGCAGCAGATCGGCGAGGACGGCCTCCCGCAGCAGCGCGTGCCGGAAGCGGTAGCGGCCGTCGTCGGAGACCACGAGCAGGTGGTGGTGCACGACCTCGGCGAACGCCCGGTCCAGCTCGTCGGAGGTCAGCTCGCCGATCGCGGCGACCAACTCGTGGCGCACCCGCCGGCCGGCGACGGCGGCCACCCGCAGCACGCGCTGCGCCGCGGGTGACCGCTGCTCCACCCGCGCCAGGAGGACGTCGGCCAGCGCCAGCGGCAGCCGCTCGCCGTGCAGGCCGGCGGCCAGCAGCTCCTCGGCGTAGAACGCGTTCCCCTCCGCCCGCGCGACGACGTCGTCGATCGCGTGCTGCGGGAGCCCGCCGGTGCGGACGGCGAAGTCGCGCACCAGCTCCCCCAGCGCCTCGTCGGGCAGCGGCGGGAGATCGACGCGCTCCACACCGGGCAGGCGCACCAGCTCGGCCAGCAGCGGGCGGAGCGGGTGCCGGCGGTGCAGGTCGTCGGCCCGGTAGGAGACGACGACGGCGACCGGTTCGTCGGTCAACCGGGCCAGGAGGTAGCGCAGGAGGTCCCGGCTCGACCGGTCGGCCCAGTGCACGTCCTCGAGGACCAGCAGGAGCGGGCCGGTCGTGGCCAGCTCGCACAGCAGCCCGGCGACGGACTCGAACAGCTGCAGGCGGCCGTCGTCGACCGGCTGGGGAGCGGCCCGGTGCGGCAGCGGACTGCCGAGGTCCTGCCCCTCGGCCGGGGGCCGCACCGGCACGACGGCACCGGGGCGGCCGGCGATCAGGCCGGCGAGCACCGGGTTCTCGCGCGCGGTCGGCACCAGGTCCGGGTCGGCGGCGACCGGGCGCAGCAGGTCGACGAAGGGCAGGTAGGGCAGGCCGACGTCGCCGAGGTCGACGCAGTGCCCGGTGAGCACCCGCACGCCGCGCGCCGCCGCCCGGCGGGTCAGCTCGTCGAGCAGGCGGGTCTTGCCCACGCCTGCGTCACCGGCGAGCAGGGCGGCCGACGTCCGCCCGGCGACCGCGCGGTCGACGTGCGCGAGCAGGCGGGCGAGCTCGTCGGCCCGGCCCACCAGCGGAGCGTCGTCCCAGCGTGACACGGCAGCGATCGTGGCACGCGGGGACGACAGGACCACCGCGGCTCCGCCCCGTCCGGGTGTGCTCAGCGCGAACGCCGACGAAGTCGCGCCCAGGGGCCCGGCCGGCTACGGGCGCCGCGGCCGAGCGACTGCAGCACCTCGCGCCGGTAGGCGAGCTCGGCCTCCAGGCCGGGGTTCGGGTAGTGCAGGGTCATGGCCGTTCCTTCCTCGTCGGGGGTGACGGGAGGAACGGTCGTGCTGAGGCGGGGGTCCGGGCATCGGGCGACCACGCCGTCCCGGGCCTCGCGCGGGGCCTGAGGCCCCCTTACGACGATCGGCCCCACCCGGAGGGCGGGGCCGATCGGAGGTGAGGTCCGGACCGGATGACGGCCGCCTCGCGGCGAGATGCACAACGCGGCTCCAGGCCCCCGACCGAGGTCGGGGCGGTAGTCCGTGAAGGCGTAACCAAATGGCACCCGGGGGCACGATGCACCCGGCCCGGACAGGTACGAGGCTACCCGTGCTTCCCGGGCCGACACCCGCCCCCGCGGCACTTTTCAGTTGAAGCCGCGGTCGTCCTGCTTGAGGGCGGTGTCGACGGTCAGGGCCGAGGCGATGACCATGCTGGCCAGGGGCTCGGGCAGGCGGTAGTGCACCAGGACGACGTAGCGGTCGGCGGTGGTGAACAGCGTGCGGGCCAGCCCCTCCCACTTCTTCGTGATCCGCGCGACCTCCACGCCGGCCGCGTCGGTGATCGCGAAGTCCCAGGCCCGCCAGTTCTCCGCCTGGATCGCCCCGACCAGCCGGCCGCCGGCCACCAGGTCGAACCGGATCTTCCCGAAGACGGTGGCCTGCACGATCTCCCCGACCGGCGCACCGTCGGGCCGCTGCACCACCACCCGCGACCGCACGAACTTCGCCGGCCGGGTGAGCACCAGCACCGGGCCGCGGGCCTCGCGCACCTCGAGCCGGTGGGTGAGGAACTGGTCGAGGTTCGAGACCAGCCGCACCGCCTTCTTCAGCGGGCTCTGCCCCACCTGGACGACGGCGCCGATCTGCCGGCCGTCGCCGTCCAGGACGGCGTACTCGTTGGTGAGCTCGATCAGCTTGGTCTTCTGGTTGACCAGGAGGACCGGCTGGTCGTACAGCGAGGGGCCGGTGGCCGCGGGCGGAGGCGGCGGCGCGGCCCGCTGGACGTGCTCGGTCCACCCCTGACCGTCCCACCACCGGATATCCGGGCCACCGCCCGGATCGGGGTACCAGCCGGGCGGGGGCGGGGGTTGGCTCACGGCCGACAAGCTAGCCGTCCGCACCGTCCCGGCCCGTCGGCGACGCGTGCCAGACTCCCGCGCATGGCCGACCCCACCGCCGTCGAGGCGCGCGTGCTGTCCGCCGTCGACGAGCAGTGGGCGGTGGACCGGCTCTGCGCCATGATCGCCGTCCCGTCGGTCGGGGGGAGCGCGGCCGAGAGCGAGGTCCAGCACCTGCTCGGCGACTGGCTGGACGAGCTCGGCTGCACCGTCGACCGGTGGCCGATCGACCTGGTGGAGGCGGCGAGCGCCCCCGGCGCCCCGGGCCAGGAGGTCGTGCGCAGCGAGGCGTGGGGCGTCGTCGGCACCGTCGACGGCGCCGAGGACGGCGCGCCGGCGCTGGTGCTCGCCGGGCACACCGACGTCGTCCCGCCCGGCGACCGCGACCTGTGGGCCGGCGATCCGTTCGTCCCCCGGATCAGCGGCGGCGCCGTGCACGGCCGCGGCGCGTGCGACATGAAGGCCGGGGTGGTCGCGATGCTGGCGGCGGTGCACGCCCTCCGGACGGCGGGGGTGCGCCTGGCCCGCCCGCTCGCGCTGCACGGCGTCGTCGGCGAGGAGGACGGCGGCCTCGGCGCCTGGGCCACGCTGCGCCGCGGGCACACCGGCGAGCTGTGCGTCATCCCCGAGCCCACCGCCCGGGCCGTCGTCACCGCCCACGGCGGGGCCCTCACCTTCCGGCTGGAGGTGAGCGGCCACGCCACCCACGCCGCCATGCGCGACCGCGGCGTCAGCGCCGTCGAGCTGTTCGCGCACGTGCACGGGGAGCTGCTCGCCTTCGAGGCCGAGCGGCAGCGCGACGCCGACCCGCGCTTCGGCGAGGCCCGGTTCCCGCACGGCATCTCCATCGGGCGGGTGCAGGCCGGCGACTGGGCGAGCTCCGTCCCCGACCGGCTGGTGGCCGAGGGCCGGTACGGGGTGCGGCTGGGCGAACCCGTGGAGACGGCGCGGGCGGCGCTGGAGGCGCGGCTGGCCGACGTCTGCACCGCCCACCCGTGGCTGGCCGCGCACCCGGTGCGGCTGACTTGGACCGGCGGCGCCTTCGCCAGCGGCGAGCTGCCGGCCGGCTCCCCGCTGCTGCCCGCGATGCGCTCCGCCGTGGTGGACGCGGGCGGCGACGAGCCGGCCGAGCGGGCGATCGCGGCTGGTACCGACCTGCGGCTCTACGCCGCCGCGGGCATCCCGACGCTGCACTACGGCCCGGGCGACCTGCACCTCGCGCACGGGCCGCAGGAGTCGGTACCGGTGGCCGAGCTGGTCACCGCGGCCCGCGCCTTCGCCCTGCTGGCGCTGCGCAGCTGCGGGGTCCGGTGAGCGGCCCCGTCGGCTTCGACGCCTGGGCGGAGCTGGCCGGCGACTCCCCCACCTCCCGCACCGAGTGGGCCGCCCTCGTCGCGGCGTGGAGCGAGCCGCACCGCACGTACCACGACCTGGCGCACCTGGCGGCGGTGCTCGGCCTGGTCGACCGGCTGGTCGCCGACGTCCCCGATCCCGCCGCCGTGCGGCTGGCCGCCTGGTACCACGACGTCGTCTACGACCCCCGGCGGTCGGACAACGAGCAGATCAGCGCCGACCGCGCCCGCGCCGGCCTGCGCGGCCTGGTCCCCGACGAGCGGGTCGAGGAGGTGGCGCGGCTGGTACGGCTGACCGCCGGGCACGACGTGGCCCGGGGCGACGCGAACGGCGCGGCCCTCTGCGACGCCGACCTCGCCGTGCTCGCCAGCCCACCGGCCGCCTACGCGGGTTACGCGTCCGCGATCCGCGCGGAGTACGGGCACCTCGACGACGAGGCGTTCACCGCCGGGCGGATCGCCGTGCTGGAGCAGTTGCTGGCGCTGCCCCGGCTCTACCGGCTGCCCGCCGCCGAGGCGTGGGAGCCGCTGGCCCGCGCGAACCTGACCGCGGAGCTCACCCTGCTGAAGCAGCGGGCCGGCGGGGCTTCCGGAGCCTGAGACCCGCGGCCAGCAGGCGCCGCAGCAGCTCCCGGCACTCGACCGCCTCGGCGCCGGCCGCGACCGCGACGTCGTAGAGGTCCTCGGGGACGTCGTAGTGGTCGCCCTGGAAGGCCCGCCGCGGGATGCCCAGCTCGGCCGCGACGAAGGCGTGCAGCTCGTCGTAGCTCACGTCGCTGACCAGGTGGGACCAGCGGCGGCCGCGCCACGGCCACACCGGGGAGTCGATCAGCACGGTCACCCGTGCCAGTCTGCCGGGCATGACGCGCCAGCACCCGCCGGTCCGGATCTCGCCGATCTTCCCCGTCACCGACCTGGCGCGGGCGATGGAGCACTACGCCGCCCTGGGCTGCCACGTCACCGCCCACGACGAGGGCTACGGCTTCGCCGCCCGTGCCGGGATCGAGATCCACCTGGTCGTCGTCGCCGACCACGACCCGCTCAGGACAGCCGCCGCCGCGTACCTCCACGTCCCCGACGCGGACGCGCTGGCCGACGAGTGGGCGGACGTGCCGCGCACCGGACGCCCGGTGGACACCGACTACGGCCTGCGCGAAGGGGCGCACATCGACCCGGACGGCAACCTGCTGCGTTTCGGCTCACCGCTACCGTCTCGGGGGTGAGCACAGAGATCCGCTGGGGAGTCGTCGGTCCGGGCCGCATCGCCGAGAACGTGGTGCACGACTTCGCGCACGTGCCGAACGCGCGACCGGTGGCGGTCGCCTCGCGGTCCCCTGAGCGGGCCGACGCCTTCGCCTCCCGGCACGGGCTGGACCGAGCGCACGGCTCGTACGCGGCGATCATCGCCGACCCGGACGTCGACGTGCTCTACCTGGCCACCCCGCACCCGCAGCACCACGCGCTCGCGCTGGCCGCCCTCCGCGCGGGCAAGGCGCTGCTGGTGGAGAAGTCGTTCACCGCGACCACCGCGGGCGCGGTCGAGGTGGTGGACCTGGCCCGGGAGACCGGGGTCTTCGTCATGGAGGCCATGTGGACGCGTTTCCAGCCGGCCGTGGTGGCGGTGCGCGAGCTGATCGCCGACGGCGCCATCGGCGAGCTGCGCTCGGTGCAGGCGGACCTGGGCGTGGCCCGCGAGTACGACCCGGCCGACCGGCTCTTCGCCATGGCGCTCGGCGGCGGCGCACTGCTCGACCTGGGCGTCTACGTCGTCTCCTTCGCGCAGATGCTGCTGGGCACGCCGCAGCGCGTGGTCGCCGCCGGCTCGCTGTTCCCGTCGGGGGCGGACGCCGACGCCTCGCTGCTCCTCGACTTCGGCGACGGCCGCACGGCCTCGCTCACCACCTCGCTGCGCAACGCCCTGCCGGGGCAGGCCCGGGTGTTCGGGACGACCGGCTGGATCGACGTGCTGCCCCGCTTCCACCACCCGGACACGATCGTGCTGCACCGCGCCGGCGCCGAGCCGGAGACGATCACCCGGCCGCAGACCGGCACCGGGTACGCGCACGAGCTCGTCGAGGTCACCGAGTGCCTGCGCGCCGGCCGGACCGAGAGCGCCGTCATGCCGCTGGCCGACACGCTCGTCGTGCAGGACGTGCTCGGGCAGGCGGCGGAGCAGCTCGGCGTGCGGCACGCCGAGGCGACCGACGTCCTGTGATCGTCGTGACCGCCGCCGGCGGGGCCACCGGCACCGCCGTCGTCCGGGCGCTGCAGGCCCGGGGCGAGGAGGTCCGCGCGGTCGTCCCGTCGCGCCGCCCGCGCCCGGCGCTGGACGTCCTCGGCGCCGAGGTCGTCGTCGGGGACCTGACCGGCGACCTGTCCCCCGTCCTGGCCGGCGCCGACGCGCTGTACCTGATCTGGCCCAACTTCGACCCGGGCGAGGCGACCGGTGCACCGGCGGTCCTGGCGCAGGCCGCCCGGTCCGGGGTGCGCCGGCTGGTCTACCACTCGGTGCTGCGCCCCCAGGCCCGCGCGATGCCGCACCACGCCGCCAAGGACCGCGTCGAGGAGGCTCTCGACGGCGCGGTCGCGGGGACGGCGGCGCGGTGGCGGGTGCTGCAGCCCTGCGCGTACGCCGACAACCTCGACGGACAGGTCGCCGCCGCCGTGGAGAGCGGCGAGCTGCGCAGCCCCTGGGGGCTGGAGCAGGCGCAGTCCTTCGTCGACCTGCGCGACGTCGCCGAGGCCGCGGCGGTGCTGCTCACCGCGGACGGCCTGGACAGCGGCACCTTCGAGGCGGTGGGCCCGGAGGAGCTGACCGCACCCGACGTCGCCGCGCTGCTGTCCGCACGCTCCGGGCGCCCGGTCACCGCCGTCGACGTCCGGGCCGACGACGACGGGACTTACGCCGGCCGCTGCCGGACCACGATGTTCGACTGGTACCGCGCGCACGGGTTCACCGGCAGCCCGCGCGTGCTCACCGACCTGCTCGGTCGGCCGCCGCGCACGGTCGCCGAGCACCTGGCCCAGCTGCCGACCGGATGACTCCGTCCGGGTGATCCCGCCCCGGTCGGCTGCAGCCGCCCGCTCCAGCTGCCGATAACCGTCCGAACAGCCGCGCCCGCGGTCCGTCGTTCGGAAGGAACTCACCCGTGGCACTGCTCGAAGGATTCGCCGCCGTCGTCGCCAAGATCGCCGGTGCCGGCACCGCGGCACAGGTGGCCACCGGCCTGGGCATCGCGGCCGCCGGCGTGACCGGCGCCGGCGCGGCAGGCGCGCTCCCGGCCCCGGTGCAGGACACCGTCGCGTCGGCCCTGGAGACGGTCTCGCCCGTCGACCTGCCGGGGACCGACGACGCCACCGACGCCGACTCGACGAGCCCGGACACCACCGAGGTGGCGCCGCTGGAGACCGAGGTGGAGCCGACCGAGACCGAGCCGCTCGAGACCGAGGTGGAGCCGACCGAGACCGAGCCGCTGGAGACCGAGGAGCCCGCCGAGGACAGCGGCCTCCGCGGGCTCGACAACGCCGTCACGCACGCCGACGAGCACGCCCAGGAGGCGCTGGCGGCCGCTCAGGCACGCCAGGCGGCCAACGACGCCGAGAAGGCCGCCCGCGACGCCGCCAAGGCCCAGGAGCAGGCCGCGCGCGAGGCCGAGAAGGCCG
Organism: Blastococcus sp. SYSU DS0619; assembly: GCF_054051035.1. Classification (NCBI taxonomy): domain Bacteria; kingdom Bacillati; phylum Actinomycetota; class Actinomycetes; order Geodermatophilales; family Geodermatophilaceae; genus Blastococcus; species Blastococcus sp. SYSU DS0619. The sequence goes on from NZ_JBJHAM010000002.1 coordinate 254,330, forward strand.
CCCGGGAGGCTGCCAAGGACGCCGAGCAGGCCGCCCGCGACGCCGAGAAGGCCGCTCGCGGGGCAGCCGAGCAGGCCGGCGCGGACGCCGGGCGCGGGGCCGGGAACGGCTGACCCGCGCCGTCAGGCCGGGGGGACCTCCACCGGCGCCCAGGCCACCCCGGTCGCCTGGTCGGCCGTGGGCACACGGGTCGGCGTCCCCCCGGCCCGGCGGACGCAGTCGGCGAACCGCACCGCGTCGATGACGGCGTTGCAGCCCGGGTCGTTGTTGAAGTACACGAGGACGTCGTCGTCGCCGTAGGTCGCCACGAGCCGGTCGGCCCACAGCTGCAGGGTCTCGGCGCGGTAGCCCCACCCCTCGAACCCGTGGTGGAAGCGCAGGTAACCCCAGTCGGTGGTGCGCCAGAGCGGTGCGATCGGCTGCTCGTCCCGGTCGGCCCAGCACAGCGCAGCCCCGTACCGCTCGAGCAGCACCCGGATCTCGTCGGTCCACCACGACTCGTGCCGCGGCTCGACCGCCACGCGCGTGCCCACCGGGAACTGCGCCAGGCACTCGCTGAGCAGGTCGGTGTCCGCCTTCAGCGTGGGCGGCAGCTGGAGCAGGATCGTGTCCAGCTTCTGCCCCAGACCCTCGGCGCGGCCCATCAGCCGGCCGACCGGCTCCTCCGGCTCGCGCAGCCGCTTGATGTGGGTGAGGAACCGGCTGGCCTTGACCGCCCAGCGGAAGTCGGCAGGCGTCCGTTCCTGCCACTTCTGGAACGTCTCGAGCTCGGGCAGCCGGTAGAAGGCGTTGTTGCTCTCGACGGTGGCGAAGTGCTCGACGTAGTGCTCGAGCCACAGCCGCTGGGCGAGCTTCTGCGGGTAGAAGGCGCCGCGCCAGTCGCGGTACTGCCACCCCGACGTCCCGATGATCACCGTCACGGTCAGCCGCCTACCCCGGGCGACCACGCGTGAACGTCCCGGCGCCCGGGGGCCGCCCCCTCCCCTTTTGGGGGGTCCCCGTCCCCCACCCCTCGGCTGCCTCGCCACCGCTCCGCTCGACGACCGTGTGCACGTTCCCTCGACCGGGGAGAACGAGCGCGAACCGCGGAGCAGGCCATGACCAGAACAGGACCGACCACCGGGCGCGGTCGCGGAAGAGAGGCCGGACCTCTGGCCACCTCCGCGACCGGACCGCTCCACCCCGCCGGCCGGAGGCGCCGCGCCCTGGCGGGCGGCCTCGCGGCCATCACCGCCACCGCCGGGCTCATCGGAGTCGCCACGAGCGCCTCTGCCGGCAACCCGCCGAGCGGGCCGGGCAACATCGAGGTGTTCCCCGACCGCGACATGATCGCCATCGAGGGCTACACCGCCCAGGCCGGCCAGACCGCGACCCTCGCCGTCACCCGTGACGGCCAGACCGTCGGCACCGCCACGGGGGTCGTCGACGACACCGGCTTCCGGGAGTGGAACCACGACTCGGCCAGCTGCTTCACCGGCGTCACGCCCGACCTCCGGGCCGGTGACGAGGTGTCGCTGTCCTTCAGCGGGTCCCCGCTGGTGGACGGCATGCAGGTCGGCTCGGCGGCGATCACGCAGGTGACCGCCAGCGACCCGGCGGAGGGGAACGTCAACTCCGTGACGTTCTCGGGCAGCTACGGCGCCGACGTGAGCCTGGACCGGTTCGCCGTCGAGGTCGTCAACCCGGCGATGCGGGACGAGGGCGCCATCGGTGAGCGGGCGATCGGCTGGAGCCCCACCGAGGTGCCCGACGAGGTCCCGACCGGCTACACGGTCTCGGGCACCGCGGCGAACGGCGAGTTCTCCGTGACCTTCGGCGACCTGTCGCCGTCGGACCAGCAGCTGGTGTTCGAGGGACAGGCGGTGGCGCTGAGCTGGATGGCCGAGGCCACCACCGTCGAGGCACAGCTCGGCCTGACCCTGGCCGAGTACGGGCTCGCCAGCGGTGGCGCTCCCGGCTGCCCACCCGGCCCGGACGGAGCCGAGCCTCCCGTCAGTGAGTACTCCACGGTGTGGAACGCCGACGGCACCGCAGCCACGGTCACCTGGGCGTCCGCGGCCCCGGTCGCGGGTGGCGCGCCGGTCACCGGTTACAGCGTCACCGCCATCGACCAGGCCACCCAGCGGCAGGAGGGCTACCGGGTGGGCGCGGGCGCCACGCAGGTCGTCCTGGACGGCTTGACCGGCGGTGCCCTGTACACCATCGAGGTCCGTTCGATGGTCGGCAGCGAGATCGGCGCTCCGTTCGCCCTGGCCGGGACGATCGCGCCGCCCAACGAGGACGGCTCGGCGGACACCACGGCTCCCGTGGTGACCACGAGCCCCGAGCTGACCGGCACCACGGCGGTGGAGACCTCCTCCCTGACGCTGACGGCCGACGAGGGGACGCTCTACTACACGACCGACGGGAGCCCGGTGACGACGGTGGAGGGCGGCAACGTCCCGTCGGCCACCGCGACGCTCTACACGGCGCCGATCCCCGTCACCACGGCCAACACCACCGTGCACTACGTCGCGATCGACGCGGTCGGCAACGCCACGCACGGCTCCGGCGTGGTGTCGCCGGCGCCCGCTGCCCCGGCCGTCGCGCCCACGGGGCTGGCGATCACCGGAACGGCCGGCGCCGGACCGGACCCGGCCGCGCCCCAGGGACGGGTCGACCTCGCGTGGAACCCGGTGCCGGACGCCACCGGCTACCGGGTCCGGGTGTTCCTGCGGACGGACGCGACGGCGACGGACGCGGCCACGGTCGTGCTCCAGGCCGACCGGGACGTGGTCGTCACTGGTACCACGGCCCAGGTGACCGGCCTGCCGAAGAGCGCCGACGGTCAGCGGTACGTCTTCCGGGTGCAGTCCAGGACCCCGGCCGCCACCGCGTACAGCACCCTGTCGGCGGGGGTCAACCACCGGGTGGTCGGCGACGACGTCGCGATCGGGCTGGCCCAGTTCCGGGCCGGGGACGAGTTCCGGATCTCCGGGTCGGGCACCGTGCCGGGGGCGACGATCACCGTGCACCGCACCAACGCCGCGGGCACCGGACCGGCGGCGGCTCCGATCGCCGGCTACCCGACCGGCGTCGTGGGCGCGGTCGAGGCTCCGGAGAACGTGGGCGCCTGGGAGATCACCGTCGACCCGGCACCCGCGACGGCACCGACGGAGATCTGGATCAAGTCGAGCGAGGGCAGCGTCTCGGGGCCGTTCCCCGTCGAGGTCCGCTGAGCACACCCGTCGAGGGCCCGTCACCATCCGGTGGCGGGCCCTCGGTCTGCCGGGATGTGGTGAGGTCGGGGCATGGCCGACGCCCCCGCCCGGTTCAAGGACCTCTGCCTCGACGCCCGCGACCACCACGCGATGGCCGACTGGTGGGCCGCGGCGCTGGGCTACGTGCGCAAGGACGTGCTCGACGACGGCACCGCCCGGGAACGCGACTGGCCGGCGCTGATCATCGACCCCTCGGGCGCCGGGCCCGACATCTGGATCAACCCGGTGATCGAGTCCAAGTGGGTGAAGAACCGCATGCACCTCGACGTCGTCGGCGACCGGGACGCGCTGGTGGCGGCCGGCGCCCGGGTCGTGCGCGCGCAGGGCGGAGACCTCGACTGGGACGTGCTGGCCGACCCCGAGGGCAACGAGTTCTGCTGCTTCCCGCCGGAGTGACCCGGCCCGCGGACGCCGACAGGGGCGGCCCGCCGAAGCGGACCGCCCCTGCCGGGCAGTGCTGGTGGTGCAGGTCCCTCTCAGGACCGGGTGGCCGGACTCAGAAGTCCATGCCCGCCATGCCATCGCTGTTCGGCATGGCCGGAGCGTTCTTCTCCGGCTTGTCGGCGATGACGGCCTCGGTGGTGAGGAAGAGCGCCGCGATGGAGGCGGCGTTCTGCAGCGCCGAGCGGGTGACCTTGGCCGGGTCGATGATGCCGGCCGCGACCAGGTCCACGTACTCGCCGGTGGCGGCGTTGAGGCCCCAGCCGGTCTCCGAGTTGCGCACCTTCTCCGCCACGACGCCGCCCTCGAGGCCGGCGTTGATGGCGATCTGCTTCAGCGGCGCCTCGAGCGCGACGCGCACGATGTTGGCACCGGTCGCCTCGTCGCCCTCGAGCTCCAGCTTGTCGAACGCGACGGCCGTGGCCTGCGCGAGAGCGACGCCACCACCGGCGACGATGCCCTCCTCGACGGCGGCCTTGGCGTTGCGCACCGCGTCCTCGATGCGGTGCTTGCGCTCCTTGAGCTCGACCTCGGTCGCGGCGCCGGCCTTGATGACGGCGACGCCACCGGCCAGCTTGGCCAGGCGCTCCTGCAGCTTCTCCCGGTCGTAGTCGGAGTCCGACCGCTCGATCTCGCTGCGGATCTGGTTGACCCGGCCCTGGATCTGGTCGGTGTCACCCGCACCCTCGACGATCGTCGTCTCGTCCTTGGTGACGACGACCTTGCGGGCCCGGCCGAGCAGCTCGAGGTCGGCGGTGTCGAGCTTGAGGCCGACCTCCTCGCTGATGACCTGGCCACCGGTGAGGATGGCGATGTCGCCCAGCATGGCCTTGCGGCGGTCACCGAAGCCCGGGGCCTTGACGGCGACGGACTTGAAGGTGCCGCGGATCTTGTTCACGACCAGGGTCGCGAGGGCCTCGCCCTCGACGTCCTCGCTGATGATGGCCAGCGGCTTGCCCGACTGCATGACCTTCTCCAGCAGCGGGAGCAGGTCCTTGACCGAGCTGATCTTCGAGTTGACGACGAGCACGTACGGGTCGTCGAGGACGGCCTCCATGCGCTCGGTGTCGGTGACGAAGTAGGGCGAGATGTAGCCCTTGTCGAAGCGCATGCCCTCGGTGAGCTCGAGCTCGAGGCCGAAGGTGTTGCTCTCCTCGACGGTGATGACGCCTTCCTTGCCCACCTTGTCCATCGCCTCGGCGATGAGCTCGCCGATGGCGGGGTCGGCGGCGGAGATCGACGCGGTGGCGGCGATCTGCTCCTTGGTCTCGACGTCCTTGGCCGTGGAGAGCAGGTACTCGCTGACCGAGGCGACGGCGGCCTCGATGCCCTTCTTCAGGGCCATCGGGTTGGCGCCGGCGGCGACGTTGCGCAGACCCTCGCGCACGAGCGCCTGGGCCAGCACGGTGGCGGTGGTGGTGCCGTCACCCGCGACGTCGTCGGTCTTCTTCGCGACCTCCTTGACGAGCTCGGCCCCGATCTTCTCCCACGGGTCCTCGAGCTCGATCTCCTTGGCGATGCTCACACCATCGTTGGTGATGGTGGGCGCGCCCCACTTCTTCTCAAGAACGACGTTCCGGCCACGGGGGCCGAGGGTCACCTTGACGGCGTCGGCGAGGGTGTTCATCCCTCGCTCGAGGCCGCGGCGCGCCTCTTCGTTGAACGCGATCATCTTGGCCATGTGGTGATGTCCTCCGAGCATGGATCGCTGCACGGCCGGGTTCGGCGCCCGCGACGGACGACACCAGCGACGTGGACGCTCCGTCGGCCCACGGACCGGTGCCTCACCGTTCCGACCTGATTGGCACTCGGGAGCCCCGAGTGCCAGAAACGAGTTTGGCACTCGACCCTGCCGAGTGCAAGAACGGGGGTCCCCCGGACGAGCGGAGGCCCGGACCCCGAGGGGTCCGGGCCTCCGTGGAAGGCGCTGCGATCAGGCGCTGCGGACGGCGTCGGCCTGCGGGCCCTTCGAGCCCTGGACGACGTCGAACTCGACGCGCTGACCCTCGTCGAGGCTCTTGTACCCGTCCATCTGGATGGCCGAGTAGTGGACGAAGACGTCCTCGCCGCCGTCCACGGCGATGAAGCCGAAGCCCTTCTCGGCGTTGAACCACTTCACGGTGCCCTGTGCCACGTGTGCTCCCACGTATGTGCGCGCGGACGGCTCCTCTGGATCGGGGAGCCGGGTCCACCTCTTCCGCTCGTTCGAGCACGAACATGGAACTGGAACCGCGCGAGAAGGTACAGCAGCACCCACCCTGCGCAGGCGGTTCGTCACCACCGTGTCACCCGGACCGGCGGCCGTGCCGGCCGTCAGCCGATGAGGCCCGCGGCCCGCACCGACTTCAGCGACGGCTCGACCCGGTGGGTCGGGCCCACGACCGGCTCCAGCGGGTCGAGGGTCTTCAGGCCCTCGCCGGTGTTGAGGACGACGGTCTCCTTGGCCGGGTCCAGTCGACCGTCGCCCACCAGCTGCCGGAGGACGGCGACGGTCACCCCGCCCGCGGTCTCGGCGAAGACACCGGTGGTGCGGGCGAGGTCGCGGATGCCCTGCACGATCTCGTCGTCCCCGACCCGGCCCACGGCGCCGCCGGTGCGGCGGATCGCGTCGAGGGCGTAGGGGCCGTCGGCCGGGTTGCCGATGTTCAGCGACTTGGCGATCCCGGTCGGCTTCACCGGCTTCACGACGTCCCAGCCGTTGTCGAACGCGGTGGCGATCGGGTCGCAGCCGGCCGACTGGGCGCCGAAGATCGTCCACTCGGTGGCCTCGACGATGCCCGCGGCGGTGAGCTCGCGGAAGGCCTTGTCCACCTTCGTCAGCAACGAACCCGAGGCCATCGGGATGACCACCTGCGCCGGGATGCGCCAGCCCAGCTGCTCGGCGATCTCGTAGCCCATCGTCTTGGAGCCCTCGGCGTAGTAGGGCCGGACGTTCTGGTTGACGAAGGCGGTGTCCTCGAACTCGTCGGTCTCGGCGAGCTCGCTGGTCAGCCGGTTTACGTCGTCGTAGGAGCCGTCGACGGCGACCAGCGTCTGACCGTAGACGGCCGACTGCACGACCTTCCCGGGCTCCAGGTCGGCCGGGATGAAGACGAACGACGGCAGCCCCACGCGGGCGGCGTGCGCGGCCACGGAGTTGGCCAGGTTGCCGGTCGAGGCCGCGGCGATCTTCGTGTAGCCCAGGCCCTTGGCGGCGGTCGCCGCGAGGCTGACCACCCGGTCCTTGAACGAGTGGGTGGGGTTGGCCGAGTCGTCCTTGACCCAGAGCCCGCCGGTCAGCCCCAGCTCGGCGGCCAGCCGGTCGGCACGCACCAGCGGGGTCATGCCCGGGTCCAGGGAGACGCGCTCGGCGGGGTCCTGGCCCACCGGCAGCAGCGCCACGTACCGCCAGATGTTCTGCGGGCCGGCCTCGATCTGCGCCCGGGTGACCGCGCGCATGAGCTCGGGGTCGTAATCGACCTCGAGCGGGCCGAAGCACTCGGCGCAGGCGTGCTCGGCGATGAGGCCGAAGGTGGCCCCGCAGTTGCGGCAGACGAGCCCGCGGGCCGGACAGGGCGGGGTCGGGCCACCGGCGGACGAGTCGGCCTGTGCGGAACCGGGAGCGGTGAGAGTCATGCGACGACTACCTCCTCATCTTCCCCGCGTCGGGCCGTCGAGCCGCGCGGGACGGAATTGGCACCTCCCGCTGCGCGAGCGCAGTCGGCGGTTGCCGGGGCTTCATCGGGCCGTGTCCCTCTGCCCCTCTGGATGAGTGAACGGACAGCATCGTACCCGCGGGTGGTACCGGATCCGTCGCGGGACAGGATGTGCGCGTGGCAGCGCGCATCGTCTACACCGATCTCGACGGCACCATGGTCGGCCCGCGGGGCTCCTTCTGGCACACCGCCGGCCGCGAGCTGACCGACGGACCGGCCGGCGCCCTGCTCGATCTGCACCGCGCCGGGGTGGCCCTGGTGCTGGTCAGCGGGCGGACCTACGAGCAGGTGGTGGAGGCCGCACGGATCTTCGCCGCCGACGGCGCGATCGCCGAGCTCGGCGCCACCATCGGCTGGGGCTCGGGGCGGAACACCCACCGGCTGCGGGGCGAGCTGCCCGCCGGGTACGGCGAGCGCACGGCCATGGACGTGATGGCCGAGCTCGGCGTCGTCGAGGAGCTGGTGGCCGCGCACCCCGGCCGGCTGGAGTGGCACGCGCCCTGGCACGCGACCCACTCCACCGACGCGCTGCTGCGCGGCCGGGTGGACGCGCTCGCCGTCGACGCGTGGCTGGCCGAGCGGGAGCTGGGCTGGCTCACCCTCAAGGACAACGGGGCGATCCCGGCAGCGTCGTGGATGGGGCTGGACCCGGACCCGGCACCGCCGCGGGTCTACCACCTGATGCCGCGCGGCATCTCCAAGGGCGCCGCCATCGCCTGGGACCTGGAGCGCCGGGGCCTGTCCCCCGACGACGCGGTAGCGATCGGCGACAGCATCAGCGACCTCGACATGGCGCCCGCCGTGGGCCGGCTGTGGATCACCGCGAACGGCGGGGCGGTCGACGGGATGGCCGCCGCACTGGCCGCCGTCCCGAACGCGACCGTGACCGACGGCGCCATGGGCGAGGGCTGGGCCCAGGCGGTGCGCGCCAGCCTCTAGCTGGTGACGTCGCGGCGGGCGAAGTGGCGGAAGCCGAGCGCGGTGAAGATCGCGATGTAGACCAGTGACTGGATCACCCCGCGGAACATGTCGCCGGAGTCGACCGGCGTCTGCAGCAGGTCGGTCCAGGCGAACTCCTCCGCCGTCGGGAACCAGTCGCGGATCGAGCCCAGCTGCTCCACCTGGTCGAGGATCGCGAAGACGAACATGGTGAAAACCGCGCCACCGACGGCGGCCAGCGGCGCATCGGTGATCGTGGAGAACCAGAACGCCAGCGCCCCGACGACCAGCAGGTGCACCGCCAGGTAGCCGAGCATCCCGGCCAGCCGCAGCATCCCCTCGCCCTGGCCGATCGAGACCCCGACCGGCGTCTGGATGTCGCCGAAGCCGAACGCGATGCCGCCGGCCACGACGGCCACTGCCGCCAGGGTGAGCAGCGCGGCGACCGACTGCACCAGCGCCGCCAGCCACTTCTGCCGGAGCAACCGCATCCGCGGCACCGGCGTGGCCAGCGCGTACCGCAGCGACCCCCACTGCGCCTCGACGGCCACGGTGTCGCCGAAGAACAGCGCGTACACCACGACCAGGAAGAAGCCGGTGGTCGCGAACAGCACGAACAGGGTGAAGTTCAGCCCGCTCGCCGTCGCGACGTCGACCAGGTTGATCCGGGAGTTCTCGGCCGCCTCCTCGCTGGCGCCCAGCTGCAGTGCCGCGATGAGCACCAGCGGCAGCGCGACCATCAGCGCGAAGACGCCGAGGGTGCGCCGGCGCTTGAACTGCCGGCGCAGCTCCACCGACAGCCGCAGCGTCCGCTCCGGCCGGTAGCCGGCGACCGCGCCGGTCGGCTGCACGTGCTCGGTGTCGCTTCCCCGGGTCGCGCTCATGCCCATGGTTCGACTCCGCCCTCGTTCCGCTCCTCGGTCGCTAGCGCTCCCTGCGATGCTCGCTCGGGCGTCCTTCTCACGACTCCCCCACCAGCGCCAGGAAGGCGTCCTCGAGCCGTCGCCGCGGCGTGAACTGGTCGACGGCGATGCCCGCAGACACGAGCGCCTGCAGCACGTCGGCCCGACGCGCGCCGTCGAGCTCGGCCACCAGGCCGTCGTCGGTCCGACCGGCGGTGACCCCCGGCAGGGCGGAGAGGACGGCGATCGCCCGGTCGGTGTCCGCGTCGTCGGCCAGGCCGACCAGCACCGAACCGCCGGCGCCGACGATCTCGTCCACCGTGCCCTGCGCGATCTTCTGCCCCTTGGCCATGACGACGACGTGGCTGCAGGTCTGCTCGATCTCGCTGAGCAGGTGGCTGGAGATGATCACCGTGCGGCCGGTGGCGGCGTAGTCGCGCAGCACCTCGCGCATCGCGTGGATCTGCGGCGGGTCGAGCCCGTTGGTCGGCTCGTCGAGGACCAGGAGGTCGGGCAGGCCGAGCATCGCCTGGGCGATCGCGACGCGCTGGCGCATGCCCTGGCTGTACCGGCGCACCGGCCGGTCGATGGCGGCACCGAGCCCGGCCACCCGGATGGCCTCGTCCATGTGCGCGTCCTCGGCCGGCCGGCCGGTGGCCGCCCAGTAGAGCGTCAGGTTGTCGCGGCCGGACAGGTGCGGCTGCAGACCGGTGCCCTCCACGAACGACCCCAGCCGGGACAGCACCGGCGCGCCCGGGGCGGCGGCGTGGCCGAACACGCTGATCCGCCCCTCGGTCGGCCGGATCAGCCCCATCAGCATCCGCAGCGACGTCGTCTTGCCGGCGCCGTTGGGGCCGAGCAGTCCGAGCACCTGACCGCGTCGCACCTCGAAGGAGAGGTCCCGGACGGCGACGAAGCCGTCCTTGTAGGCCTTGGTGACGCCGGTGAACCGCAGCGGGACGTCCTCGCCGTCCGGCTCCACCTGCGAGATCTGCCGACGGCGGCGGCTGCCCCACCAGCGGGCGGCCAGCCAGCCGAGCAGACCGAGGGCGGCGACGACGGCGAGCAGCACCCACCAGCGCGAGGTGCCGCCCGTGGACTCGCTCCGGCCGTCCACCACCGGCGCCGCCAGCTGGGTCGTGCCGTCGGCCACCCCGTTGACCGCCCCCGGCCCGGCCAGGCCGACGGAGTAGACCGCGGCCTCGTCGGGGAGGGCGTAGGCCTGGTCGGTGGAGGACACCAGCACCCGCATCGTGTGGCCGGCCTCGAAGCGGTGCACGATGCCGGGCAGCGTGACGCTCACCCGGGTGGGGACGGTGGGATCGGTCGAGAGGCCGGTGAGGGCCAGGGGCGCCACCAGACCGCCGGGCAGCGTGCTGGCGCCGTCCGGGCCGACGTCGTAGAGCTTGGCGAACAGGGTGGCCGAGCCGCTGGGCGAGGCCACCGCGAGGTCGACGGTCGACGCGCCGACGACCTCGACCGCGGCGTCGAGGGGCTCGCTGTCGAAGGCGGCGAACTGCCCGGGGAGCTCCGCGGTGGTGCCGCCGAGGGCCGCGGTGAGGGCGCCGAGGCCCGGGACGGTGGTGAGCGCCGCGGGCGTCCCGCCGGCGGGGGTGACGACCGGTTGTACGGGCCCGGCGACGGTGACCGCCCGGCGGGTGGCCGGCTCCGCGCCGTCCAGCCCGGGGTAGTTCTCCGCGACGACGGTCTGGCCGCCGCCCTGCACGCTGCCGATCGAGGCGCCGAGCCCGGTGGGCGACGGGAACTCGAAGCCGGTGCCGGGGTCCTCGCCCTCGCCCCGCAGGTGCCAGTCGAACCAGCCGGCGACCAGGTCGCGCAACTCCTGCGCCTGCCGGTCGGACGACGACGCGTCGTGGCCGCCGGCGAACCAGACGACCTTCACCGGCGTCCCGGCCGCGGCGATCCCACGGGCGTTGGCGTCGGCCTGGCCGAGGCCGAAGAGCGAGTCCTGGGTGCCCTGGACCAGCAGCGTGGGGGCGTCGATGCGGTCGAGCACGCCGGCCGGGCTGCTGCGGTCGAGCACCGCGGCGACCTCCGGCGTGAGCGTGCCCGAGGCGGCGGCCGTCTGGTACGCCTCGCACACCTCGATCCGGAACCGGCCGCAGGTGAGCAGCAGCTCCGCGGCCTCGGGGTTGTCGGCGGCCTGCTCGAGCAGCGCGGGCGGGAGGGCGCCGAGGGCGGCGCCGGACGCGGCGCCGGGCGCGCCCCCGCCGCCGCCGAGGGCGTCCAGCAGGCCGCCCGACGAGCCGATGCCGAAGAACAGCCCCGACCACAGCCGCTTGTAGACGCCGGCCTCCTCCGTCTGCGGGACAGCGGCGACCGTGTCGGCCGCCGTCTCGCCGGTCTGCGACGGGAACAGCGCGGTGGTCAGCGAGTGCCAGGTGATCTGCGGCGCGATGGCGTCGATGCGCTCGTCGTAGGCGGCGCCGAGCAGGGCGAGGGCCCCGCCGTAGGAGCCACCGGCGACCCCGACGCGCGGGTCACCCTCGCCGTCGAGCTCGACCTCCTCGCGCTCGGCCAGCAGGTCGAGCAGCGTGGAGAGGTCGGCGATCTCGTAGCGCGGGTCGTTGAGACCGATCCGGCCGGTGCTCGCGCCGAACCCGCGGGCCGAGTAGGTCAGGACGACGTAGCCCCGCTCGGCCAGGTCGGTGGCGTCGTCGGCGACCGACCGCTTGCTGCCCCCGAAACCGTGCGCCAGCACGACCGCGGGAGCCGGACCGTCGGTGCCCGGGAGGTACAGCGTGGTGTCGAGCTCGACGGCGTCGTCACCGGAGCCCGACGGAACCAGGGCCTCCTCGGTGCTCACCTCGGCGGCGCCCGCCGGGGGCGCGAGGACCAGCAGGCCGGCGGGCAGGGCGAGGGCGAGCAGGGCGGCGGCCGTGGCGCGCGCACAGCGCGGGCGGGGACGCACGAGCCCGCGGAGGGAGCGCACGGAGCGCCCAACGGCCGGGCGCCCGTGCGTGTTCCGGGCGCCCGCGGCGATCGGGGTCAGGGCTGCCAGTTGCCCGTGGCGACGACGACCAGGCCGGGCGCCGGGACGTCGGTGACCTCGAAGAAGCGCGGTGCGGGGCCGGCCAGCTCGGGGAACTGGTCGATCAGCTGCAGCGCGGCCTGGCGCTGCTGCTCGTCGCCCTCGGTGAAGAACACCGTGGTGGCGGCGACATCGGTGCCCGGGTAGGCGCCCACGCCGGGCGACTCCCAGCCACCGGCGACGACGACCCCGGAGATCTTGCCCGCCAGCCCGGTCACGCTGGTCGCGTTGAGCACGGTCACCGGGACGCGGACGGGCGTGGTGACCGGCGGCTCCACGGCCACCGGGTCGAGGGAGAGCGTCGGGATGGCCGCGGTCGGCGCGGCGACGGCCGGCGCGCTGGCCGGGGCGGGCGCCGACTGGGCGGCGGGCTCCTCGTTCGCGGGCGCGGTGACCTGGTAGACGCCGAGGACGGCACCGGCGACGACGGCCATGGCCACCAGGCCCGTGAGCACGCGCCGCGGCTTGCGCTCCGGCTCGTCGTCGAAGATCACCTCGGGCGTGCCGTTGCGCTTGGCCGCCTTGCGGCGGACGGCGTCGGCGGCCTGGCGCTCGGCGCGGTAGGCGGCCCGGCCGCCCTTGACCGGACCGGTCCCGTGGACGGCGGCGCCGGCCACGCGGTCCTCGGCGTCGATGTCGATGTCGCCGTACGCGGCGTCGAGGTCGTCGTACGCGGCGTCGAACTCCGGCGCCCCCTCGCGGCGGCTGGTCGTGCCGCGCTCCGGGATGGCGGTGGTGGCCGGGGCCGGGGGCGTCCGCAGCACGTCCACCGCGGCGTCCGCGGCGAGGCGCGACCGGCCGGTGCCCTCGGTGCGGGAGGGCTTGGTCCAGTCCCCGTAGGACGACGGCGGCGCACCCGACGGCGCGGTCTGGCGCGGGACCCGGGGCACGCGCGGGACGCGCGGGGCGGGGGTGCGCCCGCCGAGGCCGCCGCTCGGGCCGGTGGTGACCAGGGGGTCGTCGTCGACCAGGACCGGGGACGCGGGCAGGCTGGTGGCCCGGGCGGGCCCGCCGGACAGCGCATCGCCGGCGGCGACGGGGGCGAGGACGTCGCGGGCCGGTGCCGCGATCTCCTCCCGTGGCTCGGGGTGGGGCACCGCGCGGAACGGTGCGGCACTGGTGCGCGGCGCGGGGGCGGCTGCCGGGCGGGGGGCGGGCGCGGCGGCACCGCCGGCCGGGCGGGCACCGGCCGGCACCGGGGGCAGCGGGAGCCGGGGGCGCGAGACCTGACGGGCGCCGTCGCCGGCGGGCGTGTCCAGCAGGACGTCGCGGCGCCCGGAGCGCTCGCGGCCGGGTGCCGTGGCGTGGTCGCTCAGCTGCGCGGCCCTGTCGGGCCCGGCGCTGTCGGGGGCATCGGTCCGGCGCCGCCCGGCGGTCGCAGACGCGTTTCCCTGACCTACTCCGTCACTGCCTGACGCCGCGTGCCTGCCCACGGTGACTGAATCTAATCCATGTAATTCGCATTGCCCAGGATCTGCGGCGAACGGGTTCGCTGTCGCGCCGTGCGCAGCCGGCGGAGGCGCCGGACCACCAGGGGGTCGGCAGCCATGGCCTCGGGGCGGTCGACCAGGGCGTTGAGCGCCTGGTAGTACCGGGTGGGCGTCGTGCCGAACAGGTCACGGATCGCCGTCTCCTTCGCGCCGGCCCGCCGCCACCACTGCCGCTCGAAGCCGAGCATGTCGTGCTCGCGCCGGGACAGCCCTGCGCCGCTGACCTGCGCGGTCGCCTCCCCTGACCCGTCGGCCCGGGGCGGGGAGACCACGGGGGCTGGGTCGCTGCTCATGTCGGTCCATCTCCTGCCACGCTCCGCCTCCCGGGGACCCCCGGGCGGCTCGAGAACGACCGTAGCGCCGGGCACCGACGTTTCCGGACGAGCGCCGCGCCGTGCTCCCACGGCTGCTCAGGGGGTGGGGACCACGGCGTCCTGGCCGGCTCTCCGGGCGCCGGCCCGAGCGTGTCGCAGGGTGTCGGCGGTGAAGACCGCCAGTGCCACCCAGACGATCACGAAACCGGCCAGCCGGGCGGGCGGCATCGGCTCGTCGTAGACGAAGACGCCGATGGCCAGCTGCATCAGCGGGGTCAGGTACTGCAGCAGGCCCACGGTGGACAACGGGATCCGCCGGGCGGCCGCCGCGAAGAGCAGCAGCGGCACCGCCGTCGCCACGCCTGCGCTGGCCAGCAGCAGGGCGTGTCCGACCCCGGCGTTGGCGAAGGTCCCGTTCCCGCCGGTGTGCAGCACCGCCAGGACGACGCCGGCCGGCAGGGCCACCAGCACGGTCTCCAGGAACAGCCCCGGCGCCGCCTCGACCCGCACGACCTTCTTCATGAGGCCGTACAGCCCGAAGCTGAGGGCCAGCCCCAGCGCGATCCACGGCGGGCGCCCGTAGTCGACGGTCAGCACGACGACGGCGACGGTGGCGATGCCGACGGCCACCCACTGCAGCGGCCGCAGCCGCTCGGCGAAGACCACGACCCCGAGCAGGACGCTGACCAGCGGGTTGATGAAGTAGCCGAGCGAGGTCTCCACGACCTGGCCGGAGTTGACGCCGTAGACGTAGATCAGCCAGTTCACCGCGATGAGCACCGCGGCACCGGCCAGCACCAGGACCGTGCGCCGGCTGCTCACCGCCGCACGCACGTGGCCCCACCGCCGGACGACGGTCAGCAGCAGCCCCACGAACAGCAGCGACCAGAGCACCCGGTGCGCGACGATCTCCAGCCCGCCGGCGGGCTCCAGGAGGGGGAAGTAGAGCGGGAACACGCCCCAGAGCGCGTAGGCGCCGAGCCCGGAGACCACCCCCAGGCGACGCTCGTCCACGGCCGGACGGTACGCCCGGGCCACGCGGCGTCGGGCGGCGCATCGGCGGCCTACCGTCGGGGCGTGCGCAGACAGCGGCCGAACCCCCTGCAATGGGTCTGGTACGCCCTCGGTGGCGGGCTCCCCCGGGAGCTGGCGCCGTGGGTGCTGGCCGACACCACGTGCAGCACCTGGGTCTGGCGGCACCTGGCGCGGGCGCTCGTGCAGCTGCTACCGGTCGTCGTCGTCTGCCTGCTGCTGGTGCCGGTCCCGCTGGCGTACCGGATCAGCGCCGCGGGCGGCGGCCTGATGCTGGGCCTGCTGTTCTCACTCGCCTACATGGTGGAGACCATCGAGCACCGCGTCGCCAAGGCCGGTTACCCGCCGGGCACGGCGGCCCGGGTGCGCGCCGAGCGGGTCGAGCGCACGCGGGTCGAGCGTCTGGGGCGCTACCGGCGCGACGGCGCGGGCAGCTTCGACTGAGCCGACGAGGGGACTCGAACCCCTAACCGCCCGATTACAAGTCGGGTGCGCTACCAATTGCGCCACGCCGGCGGGACATGAGCTCCAGGCCCCGGCACCAGGATAGGGACACCCCGGAAGACGTCCCGCATCGCCGGACAACGGCCGGGCGCCCCTGCCGACGGTCGGTCAGGCGGCCTCGGTCTCGGTGCTGGGGTCGGCGCGCGGCGGCTCGCTGCGGACGAAGCCGGCCGGGTCCCCGCCGCGCAGGGGTCCGGCGGCGAGCCAGCGGGCGAAGCCGGCCGGGTCCCGCCGCTCCAGCTCGTCGAGCACCTGGGCACGCCGGGAGACGATCCGCTGCCGCGCCGCGGGGGCCAACGAGCCCTGCAACGCGGTCCCGGTGCGCAGCCACTCCTCGCCCAGCGCCGCGGTGGGCAGCCCCGTGACGGCGGGGGACGGCGGCGCCCAGCCGCCGGCGACGGCATGGACGCCGGACGCGGTCGCCGGGCGGGCTGCCGCCTCCCGGCGGTCGCGGGCCCAGCGCGCCGCGGCCCAGACGGCGACGCCGGCACCGACGAGCAGCAGGGCCAGCGCACCGCCGGCCAGCACGGCGGTGCCGCTGACGACGAGCAGGGCGCCGATCGTCATGGCCGCGGCCTGGCCGGCGGCCTCGACGGCGGAGCGACGCGCGGGCGCGGGGTCCTCGCGGGCCACCCCCGCGGCCACGCACCCGGCCAGCGCGCCGGAGACGCAGACGGCGACCAGCCCGGGACCGCGCAGCGCGATGCCCCCGACGACGGCGACCACGGCGGCGCACACCAGACCGAGACCGATCAGGAACCGGAGGAAGGGACCACGGACAGGCACGGGCAGTCTCCACGGCGCGCTGGAACGGGGCTGACGCCGGGAGGCACCCGCCGTCGCCAGCGCCACTACCCCGCTGCGGACGCCGATGCACACGCGACCGCGAATCGATCACCCGCTCCGCCGGGCCCCGGTGGCACCCGGCAGGATCGGCGGTCGTGGGTTCCTCCGTGGTCGACGTCGACCTGCGCCTCGGCGTCGTCCTCGTCGCCCTGACCGCGCTGGCCGCAGTCAGCGGCCGGATGTCGGGTCTCGGCGAGGACCGCGCGGTGCTGGTCGCCGCGGCGCGGGCCACGGTGCAGCTCGCCGTCGTCTCCGCGGTGCTGCTGGTCGTCGTCGACTCGCTGTGGCTCTCCGCCGCCTTCGTGCTGCTCATGGTCACCGTCGCGACCGTCACCGCGGCCGGCCGGACCACCGACCTCCCCCTGCGCTCCCCCGGCGCCCTGCCCCGGCTGGCCGCCACCGCGCTCCCGGTCGTCGGCGGCGCCGCCCCCGTCGTCGCCCTCGTCCTGGCCAGCGGCACCGTGCCGCTGCGCGGGGAAGCGGTCATCCCGATCGCCGGCATCCTCGTCGGTGGTGCGATGACCGCCACCTCCCTGGCCGGCCGGCGGCTGCGGGAGGAGCTGGCCCAGCGGCACGGCGAGGTGGAGGCGGCCCTCGCCATCGGCCTGCTGCCGCGCGACGCCGTCCTCCTGGTCGCCCGCCCGGTCGCCGGCACCGCGCTCGTGCCGCCGCTGGACCAGACGCGCACCGTGGGCCTGGTCACCCTGCCGGGCGCCTTCGTCGGCGTGCTGCTCGGCGGCGGGACCCCCCTGGAGGCCGGCGCCGCGCAGCTGCTGGTGCTGATCGGGCTGCTGGCCGCCGAGGTGCTGGCCGTCTGGGCGGTCACCGAGCTGGTCGCCCGCGGTCGGCTGCTGCCCGTCCCCCGCTGAACACCGCACCCAGGAAGCTCACAGGCTCCCTCCAGCGTTGCACCAGCAGAGGGTCGGACAGTAGGTACCGACGCAGCAGCCGGACGGCTGCCAGGAGAGGACCGCACACGTGAGCGACCACCAGTACCCGGGCGCCGGCCAGCAGTTCGCCTGGCAGCCACCGCAGCAGCCGACGACGCCCCAGCCGATGACCCCGCCGACCTACCCCGGTTACGGCGGCCTGCCCACGGCCACCCCGCCCGCTCCGGCGACCGAGCAGCCCGCCGCCCGCCGCGGCGGACGGCTACGCATCGGGCTCGTGGGCCTGGTCGCCGGCGCCCTCATCGGCGGCGGCGCCGGCGCGGGCGTCACCGCGCTGCTCGACGAGCCGGTCGGCACGACCGGTGCCTCGGCCTCCGCCCAGAGCGTGACCATCGAGAACCCGGAGCGGGCGACCACGGCCACGGCCGCCGCGGCGAAGGCCGCCCCCAGCGTCGTGACCGTCTACGTGACCACGGCCACCAGCGCGGGCAGCGGGTCCGGCGTCGTCCTGACCGCCGACGGCTACGTGATCACCAACAACCACGTCGTCGCCGCCGACGGCGCGGGCTCCGGCACGGTGCAGGTGCGCACGGCCGACGGCACCCTCTACGACGCCGAGATCGTCGGCACCGACTCCTCCTTCGACCTCGCCGTGCTGCGGCTGGAGGGCGCCGACGACCTCGTCCCGGCGACCTTCGCCGACTCCGACGAGGTGCAGGTCGGCGACATCGCCGTCGCCATCGGCGCCCCGCTGGGCCTGTCGAACACGGTGACCGACGGCATCATCAGCGCGACCGGGCGGGCCGTGGCCACCGGGTCCACGCAGGACGACGCCACCGTGCTCGACGCCACCGTGCTCGACGCCATCCAGACCGATGCCGCGATCAACCCCGGCAACTCCGGCGGCGCGCTGGTCGACGGCGCCGGCGAGGTCATCGGCATCAACACCGCCATCGCCACCGTCGCCTCCAGCGCCCCCGGGTCGCAGTCGCAGAGCGGCAACATCGGCGTCGGCTTCGCCATCCCCGGCAACACCGCCCAGCGCGTCGCCCAGGAGATCATCCAGACCGGGACCGCGAGCCGCGCGTTCCTGGGGGTGACCGCGAGCACCGCCGCCGACGACCAGAACCGCGAGGTCGGCACGGGCGCGGAGGTGGTCACCGTCGAGCCGGGCAGCGCGGCCGAGGAGGCCGGGCTGCAGGCCGGTGACGTCGTCACCGCCGTCGGCGACCGCCCGATCACCACGTCCACGGAGCTGACCGCGGCGATCCGCAGCCGGACGCCCGGCGAGACGGTCGAGCTGACCGTGCGCCGCGGCCTGGAGACCCGCACCGTCGACGTCACCCTGGGCCAGACCAGCTGATCCCCGGGCGGCCACCCGGAGCCCGGTCCCTAGGCTGGGCCGGGTGGCCGCTCCCCGACTGACCGCGCCCCTCGCCGAGTCGCTGGACGACCCGGCGCGGGCCCGCGACCTGGCCCGGATGAAGCGGTTGGCGACCGGGTTGTTCCTGCTCGCCGCCGCGGTCTTCCTGGCGTGCGTGCTGGTCGGCGAGGACGCCGGCGCCTGGATCGGCTACGTCCGGGCGACCGCGGAGGCCTCCATGGTCGGCGCGCTCGCCGACTGGTTCGCCGTCACCGCGCTGTTCCGGCACCCGCTGCGGCTGCCGATCCCGCACACCGCGATCATCCCGCGCAAGAAGGACCAGATCGGCGAGAGCCTGGGCGCCTTCGTGCAGGAGAACTTCCTGACCCGCGCCGTGGTCGAGGAGAAGCTCACCACGGTCGACGTCCCCGGGCGCCTGGGTGAGTTCCTCGGCGCACCCGGACGGCCGGAACGGCTGGCCGGGGACGCCGCCGCCGCCGTCACGGCGCTGACCGAGCTCCTGCGGGACGAGGACCTCGAGCCGGCGGTCGCCGCCCTGGTGGACCGCAAGCTGCACGAGACCCCGGCAGCGCCGGCCCTGGCCCGGGTCCTGGAGCTGGTCGTCGACGGCGACCGGCACCAGGAGGTCCTCTCGGCGGCGCTGCGCCTGATGGCCCGCTTCCTGCACGAGAACCGGCTGGTGTTCCGGGCCCAGCTGGGCGACGCCTCCCCCGCCTGGGTGCCCGACTGGGTCGACGACCGCGTCTTCGACCGGGTCTTCGCCGGTCTCCAGGGCTTCTTCGACGAGGTCGGCGCCGACCCGCGGCACGAGCTGCGGCGGTCCTACGACGCCCGACTGCGCGCCTACGTCCACGCGCTGCGGACCGATCCCGACACCGCCGCCCGCGTCGAGGAGCTGAAGCAGGAGGTCCTCGAGCACCCCGCCGTCCGCACCTGGTCCGGCTCGCTGTGGACCAACGCCAAGAACGCGGTGCTCGTGGCCGCCGCCGATCCCGACTCCGAGCTGCGGACCCGGCTCACCGCGCTGATCCTCGACGGCGCCACGATGCTCCGCACCGACCCGACCGTGCGCGAGCTGGTGCAGCGGCACGCGCACGGCGTCGCGGGCTACCTGGTCGAGCGGTTCTCCGGTGACCTGGCCGAGCTGGTCAGCAGCACCGTCGCCCGCTGGGACACCGACGAGACCAGCCGCCGGATCGAGCTCCAGGTGGGCCGCGACCTGCAGTGGATCCGGGTCAACGGCACCGTCGTCGGCGGCCTCGCCGGCCTGGTGATCTACACGGTCGCCCAGCTGCTGGGCTGAGCCCGGTCGACTACCGGCCGAGTCGCGATCAGCGGCGCGCTGCTGCGGCCGCGTACAAGGCGATGCCGGCGGCGACGCTGACGTTGAGGGACTCGGTGTCGCGGTCGATCGGGATGCGCACGACGACGTCGCACTTCTCCCGCACCAGCCGCGACAGCCCGGTGCCCTCGGCGCCGACGACCAGCGCGACCGGGTCGGCGAAACCGTCGAACTCGTGCAGGCCGACGTCGCCGTCGCCGGCCAGGCCCACGGTCATCAGTCCGGCGTCCTGGTAGGAGCCGAGCGTGCGCGCCAGGTTGACCGCCCGGGCCACCGGGATCCGGGCCGCTGCCCCGGCGCTGGTGCGCCAGGCGGACGCGGTCATCCCGACCGCCCGACGCTGCGGGACGACGACGCCGTGCGCGTCGAACGCGGCTGCGGACCGGACGACGGCACCCAGGTTGCGCGGGTCGGTGACCCCGTCCAGCGCGACGAGGAGCGGCGGCCGGCCGGAGTTGGCGGCCAGGTCGACGAGGTCGTCGGGGTGCGCGTAGTCGTAGGGCGGCACCTGCAGGCCGATGCCCTGGTGCAGCGCGCCCTGCGACATCCGGTCGAACTCGGCCTTGCCCACCTCCATGAGCGGCAGCCCCCGCTCGGCGGCCAGCGCCAGCGCCTCGGCGATCCGCTCGTCGGTACCGCGCTGGTTGTCGCCGGTCACGACGTACAGCGCGTTCGCCGGGATCTTGGCTCTCAGCGCCTCGACGACGGGGTTCCGGCCGAGCAGCAGCTCCGGCTGCTCCTCGGCCTTCGCGCGCGCACGGGCCCGGTCGGCCCGCTGCCGTTGCTCGGCGGCTGCGCGGCGCTGGGCCGGGTGGCCGGGCCGCGCCTCGGCCGGCGGGGTGGCACCCCGGCCGGCGAGGGAGCGGCGGTTCTTGCCGCCGGTGCCGGCGGTGGCGCGCTTCTTGCCCGCCCCGTCGCTGCGTCCGCGGCGCTGGCTGTTGCCGGCCATCAGTGGGTCAGCTCCCATCGGGGTCCCTGGGGGGTGTCCTCGACGGTGACGCCGAGGGCGGCGAGCTGGTCGCGGATCGCGTCCGCCGCCGCGAAGTCCTTGCGTGCCCGAGCGGCCTGACGCTGCTCGAGGGCGAGTCCGACCAGGCCGTCGGTCGCCCGGACCAGCTGCTGGTCACCGGAGCCGGTGGCGGCCCAGTGCGGGTCCATCGGGTCCAGGCCCAGCACGCCCAGCATGGCGCGCACCGAACCCAGCGTGCCGGCGACCGCGGCGTCGTTCCCGTCGGCGAGCGCCGTGTTGCCCTCGCGCACCGTCTCGTGGATCGCGGCCACGGCGGCGGGGGTGCCGAGGTCGTCGTCGAGCGCGACGCTGAAGTCGGCGCAGAGGACCGGCGCCCCGGCGTCGGCGCCGACCCGCTCGGCGGCGCGCTTCACGAACGACTCGATCCGCCGGTAGGCCGCCGCGGCCTCCTCCAGCGCCGAGTCGGTGAACTCGATGGTGGAGCGGTAGTGCGGCGCCACCAGGTAGTAGCGCAGCTCGACCGGCCGGACCCGCTGCACGACCTCGTCGACCAGGGCGGTGTTGCCGAGCGACTTGCTCATCTTCTCGCCGCCGAGGGTCACCCAGCCGTTGTGCAGCCAGTACTGCGCGAAACCGTCACCGGCGGCGCGGGACTGCGCCTGCTCGTTCTCGTGGTGCGGGAAGCGCAGGTCCAGACCGCCGCCGTGGATGTCGAAGTCGGCCCCGAGGTAGCGCTCGGCCATCGCCGAGCACTCGAGGTGCCAGCCGGGCCGGCCGCGACCCCAGGGCGTCGGCCAGGAGGCGGTCTCCGGCTCACCGGGCTTGGCGGCCTTCCACAGCGCGAAGTCGCGCGGATCCCGCTTGCGCTCGTCGGTCTCGGTGTCGGCCGCGGGCTGCAGGTCGCCGAGCTTCTGCCCGGTCAGCGCGCCGTACTCGGGGAAGGACCGGACGTCGAAGTAGACGTCGCCGTCGACCGCGTAGGCGTGCCCGCGCTCGATCAGGCGGGCCATCAGCTCCACCATGTCGGTGATGTGCCCGGTCGCCCGCGGTTCGTAGGTGGGCGGCAGGACACCGAGGACGTCGTAGGCGCGGGTGCAGGCGCGCTCGTTCTCGTAGGCCCAGGCCCACCACGGGACACCGTTCGCGTCGGCCTTCGCCAGGATCTTGTCGTCGATGTCGGTGACGTTGCGGACGTAGGTGACGTCGAGCCCCTGCGCGGTCAGCCAGCGGCGCAGCACGTCGAAGGCGAGGGCGGCGCGCACGTGGCCCACGTGGGGCGGGCCCTGGACGGTGAGCCCGCAGACGTAGACCGACGCCTCTCCCGGACGCAGGGGGACGAAGTCCCGGACCGCACGGGCTGCGGTGTCGAAGAGGCGGAGGCTCACTGCGCCGAGTCTACGGAGGCGCCGGTCAGGGCTGCGCCGCCCGCACCGTCGCCTCCCCCGTCCGGACCACGAGGGCCGTGGCCACGGCGGCGCGCCCCTCCCCGCGGCCGGTGAGGCCGAGCCCGTCGGTGGTGGTGGCGGTCACGCTCACCGGGGCGCCGAGGGCTTCGGTGAGCACGCCCTCGGCCTCCGCGCGCCGCGGCCCCAGCTTCGGCGTCGTGGACACCAGCTGCACCGAGGCGTTGCCCACCCGCCAGCCCGCCGCGGCGAGCACCTCGCGGACGTGCGCGAGGACGTCGGCGCCGCGGGCGCCGGCCCAGCGGGGGTCGTCGGTGCCCAGCAGCCCGCCGATGTCCCCGAGGCCTGCGGCGGAGAGGACGGCGTCGGTGAGGGCGTGCGCCACGACGTCGCCGTCCGAGTGCCCGGCGCAGCCGTCGGCGCCGGGCCACTCCAGGCCGGCCAGCCAGCAGGGCCGGCCCGGCTCGATCGGGTGGACGTCGGTGCCGATGCCGACGCGCGGCAGCTCCGGGACGGTCATCGCCGCACCTGGAGTTCAGCCAGAGCCAGGTCGTGCACGACGGTGATCTTGGCGGCCCGCTCGTCCCCCGGGACGGTGCGCACCGGGATGCCGGCGGACCGGACGACCGCGGCGTCGTCCGTCAGCTCGGCCGCGACGTCCAGAGCGGCGTAGGCGGCGACCAGGGTGGCCCGGTCGAAGCCCTGCGGTGTCTGCACCCGGCGAAGCGGGGCGCGGGGCACCGCCGCGGTGACCAGTCCGTCGTCGTCGACCACCACCGTGGTGTCGACGACGGGGAGGACCGGCACGACCGCGGGTGCACCGGCGGCCAGGGCGTCGAGCACCCGGGCCACCGCCTCGGGCGGTGTCAGCGGGCGCGCGGCGTCGTGGACCAGCACGACGTCGGGTACGGCCCGGCCGGGACCGGTCAGGGCGGCCAGCCCGGCACGGACCGACGCGGTGCGGGTGTCGCCGCCGTCGACCAGCCGGACCGTCCCGGGGAGCGCGTCCGTGAAGGCGGCGCGCTCGGCGGGCGGCACGGTGACCACGACCTCGGCGACGCCACCGGCCAGCAGGCCCTCGACCGCCCAGGCGACCAGCGGGCGCCCGGCGAGCGGGACCAGCGCCTTCGGCCGGTCGGCGCCCAGACGCGAACCGCTCCCGGCCGCTGCGACGATGGCGACAGCGTGCACGGGAGCGGTTCGGTTCGTTCTGGGTGGGCGCGGAGCGCTCAGCTGGCGAGGACCTCGTCGAGCAGGATCTCGGCCTTGTCCTCGTTGGTGCCCTCGGCGAGCGCGAGCTCGCTCACCAGGATCTGGCGAGCCTTGGAGAGCATCCGCTTCTCGCCCGCGGAGAGCCCGCGGTCCTTGTCGCGACGCCACAGGTCGCGGACGACCTCGGCGACCTTGTTGACATCGCCCGAGGCGAGCTTCTCCAGGTTGGCCTTGTACCGACGCGACCAGTTGGTCGGCTCCTCGGTGTGGGGCGCCCGCAGGACCTCGAAGACCCGGTTGAGGCCCTCCTGACCGACGACGTCACGGACGCCCACGATCTCCGCGTTGTCGGCCGGCACACGCACGGTCAGGTCGCCCTGGGCGACCTTCAGCACGAGGTACGACTTCTCGACGCCCTTGATGGTGCGCTGCTCGATCGCCTCGATGAGCGCCGCGCCATGGTGCGGGTAGACAACGGTCTCGCCGACAGTGAAGCCCATGTGGATGTGACCCCTTTCGCTGCCCCAAGGTTAGCACGGCACACTGACCAACGGATCCGGCGCGGGCAGTAAATATGCAGGTCAGGGGCCTGGCCCGAGGCCTCGGAGGGGTTGACAGAGCGTGCTCGATGTGCCTGTGGGGGGCTCGCGACCGGGGGCCACCGCCCGCGCCCTGGCCCTCGCCACCCATCCCGGACCGGCGGTCGCGGTCACCACCGTGGCCACCCTCCTGGCGGTCGCCGCGGACGTCCCGGCCGGCCGGGCCGCGCTGCTCTGCGCCGCCGTCCTCGCAGGTCAGGCCTCCATCGGCTGGAGCAACGACTGGCTCGACGCCGACCGCGACCGGGCCGTCGCGCGGGCGGACAAGCCGGTCGTCCAGGGCGCCGTGACGCCCCGGCTGCTGCGCCGCGCGGCCCTCCTCGCGGCCGGGATCGCCGTCGTCCTGTCCCTCCTCCTCGGCGTCGTCCCCGGCCTTCTCCTCCTCCTCCTGGTCGCCAGCGGATGGGCCTACAACGCCGGCCTCAAGCGCACGGTGTGGTCCGGCGCCGGCTACGTGGTCGGGTTCGGCGCCCTGCCCGCGGGCGTGGTCGCCGCCGCGCCCGGGGGCGCAACGGCCCCGTGGTGGCTCGTCACCGCGGGCGCCGCCCTCGGCGCCGCGGCCCACCTGGCGAACGTCGCCCCCGACCTGGAGGACGACCTGGCCACCGGCGTCCGGGGGCTCCCCCACCGGCTGGGCGCGCGGGTGTCGGCCGTCTCCGGGGCGCTGCTGCTCGCCGGTGCGTCCCTGGTGCTCGTGCTCGGCCCCCCGGGCCCACCCACGGCCGCCGGCTGGGTCGCGCTCGCGCTGACCGCGCCGGCCGCCGTCGTGGCCGCGCTGTCGGGCGGCGCCCAGCGCTTCCGCCGGCTGGCCTTCCCCGCCGTCATGCTGCTGACCGTCCTCGACGTCGTCCTGCTGGTCAGCGGTGGGGCGAGCCTGGTCTGAGCCCCTGGCCCGACGGCACCCGCGAGCCGGGACGCGCGGCGCCGACTGCTCCCTGCGGGCGGGGCGGGAGGGCGACCGATACGCTCCAGGGGTCTCCGTGCCACCGATCCCGCGGTGGCCGGCACGGTCCTGCTGGAGGTCGACGGCTGTGAACCGCGCTCTGCGCGCCGCCACGATGGGCGTTCTGCTCCTTTCCCCGCTCGCGCTCTCCGCGTGCAGCGCGGGGCAGGTGACGCAGACGGCCACCCAGGAGCGCGACAAGGTGGGCGCGATGGCCGAGGTCGGCGACATCACGCTGCGCGCCGCGAACCTCGCCTACCCCGACGGCGGTGCCTACGAGGCCGGCGACGACGCCACCCTCGAACTGGCCATCGTGAACGGCGCCAACGAGGGCGACACGCTGACCGGCATCACCGGCGAGGGCTTCGGCGAAGCCGTCATCACGCCCGCCGGGGAAAGCACCGGCACCGGCACCTCCGGCTCCGACGAGCTGGAGATCCCGGCCCGTTCGGCGACGTTCGTCGGCGCCGACGACGGCCCCGAGATCACCCTGACCGACCTGGACGAGGCGCTGACCACCGGCCAGCGCCTCGAGCTGGTGCTCACCTTCGAGAACGCCGGCGAGGTCACCATCAGCACCCCCGTGGCGACCCCGGACGAGACCCTCGAGCGCGACGAGTCGTTCGACTTCCACCACGAGGAGGAAGGCGAGTCCGGCGGTGAGGCCAACCGCGAGGACACCGAGGTCGCCGGCGGCGGCAACCCCGAGAACTGACCGCCGCTCCCGTTCCACCCGACGGCGGCTCCCTCCGGGGGGCCGCCGTCGCGCGTCTCCCGGGGAAGTGTCGGCAGCGGCGGTTAGCGTCCACGGCGTGCCCGCCCCAGGAGTGAAGTCCGCTCGCCCCGCCCACCGCTGCACCGAGTGCGGCTACGCCTCCGCCAAGTGGGTCGGCCGCTGCCCCGAGTGCCAGGCCTGGGGCACGCTGCAGGAGGCCGGCGCCCCGGCGACCGGCCTCCGCGCCGTCTCCGCCGGCCAGGTGAGCGCCCCCGCCCGACCGATCGCCCAGGTCGAGTTGGCCGGGGCCCGCGCGGTCCCCACCGGCATCGCGGAGTTCGACCGCGTGCTGGGCGGCGGACTGGTCCCGGGCGCAGTGCTGCTCGTCGCCGGCGAACCCGGGGTCGGCAAGTCCACCCTGCTGCTGGAGGTCGCCCAGCGCGTCGCGGCCAGCAACGGCCCGGCCCTGGTCGTGTCCGGCGAGGAGTCCGCCGGCCAGGTGCGGTTGCGCGCCGAGCGGATCGGCGCCCTGCACGACCAGCTCTACCTGGCCGCGGAGACCGAGCTGTCCGCGGTCCTCGCCCACGTCGAGGCGGTCAACCCCTCGCTCCTGGTCCTCGACAGCGTCCAGACCGTCCGCTCCCCCGCCGTCGACGGCACCGACGGCGGGTCCACCCAGGTGCGCGCGGTGGCCTCCGCGCTGACCGGGGTGGCGAAGACCCGAGGGATGACCACGATCCTGGTCGGCCACGTGACCAAGGACGGCGCCATCGCCGGCCCGCGCACCCTCGAGCACCTGGTCGACGTCGTCATCTCCTTCGACGGCGAGCGGCACTCCACGCTGCGCATGGTGCGGGCGACCAAGAACCGGTTCGGCCCCGCCGACGAGATCGGCTGCTTCGAGATCGGTGACGCCGGCGTCGTCGGCGTCCCGGACCCGTCGGCCCTCTTCGTGTCCCGGCGGGCCGACCCGGTGCCCGGCAGCTGCGTCACCGTCACGCTGGAGGGCAGCCGCCCCCTGCTGGCCGAGGTACAGGCCCTGGTGGCGAGCACCGGCGGAGGCGGATCGCCGCGCCGCGCGGTCAGCGGGCTGGACTCCCAGCGGGTGGCCATGGTCAACGCCGTGGTGGAACGGCGAGGGCGCGTGAAGCTCGCCGACGCCGACGTGTTCGCGGCCTCGGTCGGCGGCGTGCGCATCGCCGAGCCGGCCGCCGACCTGGCCCTGGCGCTGGCGATCGCCTCGGCCGCCAAGGACACCCCGCTCCCCGCCGGCATGGTGGCCCTCGGCGAGGTGGGGCTGTCCGGGGAGATCCGCCGGGTGGGCGGCACCGGGCGCCGGCTGGCCGAGGCCGCCCGCCAGGGGTACCGGGTGGCGCTTGTCCCCCCGGACGCCGGCTCCGCGCCCGCCGGCATGCGGCTGATCGAGGTCCCCGACCTGGGGGCAGCCTTCCACCGACTGTTCTGAGCCCGTAGGGTTCCGTATCGGGAGGTCGTCCACGCGGGCGGCCACCCCGAGCATGTCCGGGCCCTCGCCCGGGCACGTAGACTCAGCTGCCGTACCACTCGACCGTCAGGAGCGCTCGTGCCCGCCGCTGTGGACCCCGAGATCGCCCTGCGCGAACTCCTCGGCCGCATCGCCCCTGGCACGGCGCTGCGCGACGGCCTCGAGCGCATCCTCGCCGGTCGCACCGGCGCCCTGATCGTGCTGGGCTACGACCGCGTGGTCGAGTCCCTGTGCACCGGCGGGTTCGCGCTCGACGTGGCCCTCTCCGCCACCCGGCTCCGCGAGCTGGCCAAGATGGACGGCGCGGTGATCGTCTCCTACGACGGCACCCGCATCGTGCGCGCCGGCGTGCACCTGATGCCCGACCCGACCGTCCCCACGGAGGAGTCGGGCACCCGCCACCGCACCGCGGAGCGGGTCGCCGTGCAGACCGGCTTCCCGGTCCTCTCGGTGAGCCAGTCCATGCACATCATCAGCGTCTACGTCGCCGGCCGGCGGTACACCCTCGAGCACCCGACGACGATCCTGGCCCGCGCCAACCAGGCCCTCGCGGCCCTGGAGCGCTACAAGCTGCGCCTCGACGAGGTCGCCAGCACCCTCTCCGCGCTCGAGATCGAGGACCTGGTCACCGTGCGCGACGCGATGAGCGTCAGCCAGCGGCTGGAGATGGTGCGGCGCATCGCCGACGAGATCGAGGGCTTCGTCGTCGAGCTCGGTACCGACGGGCGGCTGCTCGCCCTCCAGCTGGACGAGATGCTCGCCGGCGTCGAGGAGGACCGGGGCCTGCTGGTGCGCGACTACCTGCCGCCCACCGGCCGCCGTCCCCGCACCATCGACCAGGTGCTCACCGACCTGCGAGCCCTGACCGCGACCGAGCTGCTCGACCTCTCCGCCGTCGCCCGGTGCTACGGGCTGCCCACCTCGCCGGACGCGCTGGACTCTCCCGTGAGCCCGCGCGGCTACCGGCTGCTGGCCCGGGTGCCCCGGCTGCCCGCCGGCATCATCGACCGGCTCGTGGACCACTTCGGCGGCCTGCAGAAGCTGCTGGCTGCCACCATCGAGGACCTGCTGGCCGTGGAGGGCGTCGGGGAGGCCCGGGCCCGCGGCATCCGCGAGGGCCTGTCGCGGCTGGCCGAGACCTCGATCCTCGACCGCTACAGCTGACCGCGCCGCTCCGGAGAACGGGGCGTGGTCAGCCGAGGACGAGCGGGGCGTCGCCGGAGACCAGGGTGTCGAGCCGGCCGCGGAGCACATAGCTGCCCGGCGACGGCGTCACCCGCGGGGCGGCGCAGCCCGGCTCGCTCGTCAGCCCGCCCCAGACCACGGGGAAGACCACCGTCTCCCCCGGCGCGAGCGTGCGCTGGTCGCTGCTGCTCTCCGGGAAGCAGTCGTTGCTGCCCCACACCCGGGCACCGGCGGAGTCGGCCATCACCAGCTCCTGGAGCTGCTTGTCCAGCGCCCGGACGCAGGGCACCGCCGAGGTGTTGGTCACCGCCAGCTCGAACGTCGGCTTCTCGCCCACCGCCGCCTGCCCGGGGGTCCGCACCTCCAGGCCCAGCATGTCGTCGGTGCACGGGCCCCCGGGGGTGGGCCCGGCCGGCGTCTCGGGAGCCGGCGGGGGCGGAGGCGCGGTCACCGGCTCCGTCGAGGGCGGCCGTATCTGCGCCACAGGGGGGACGACCTGCTCGAGCGCCGGCAGCTCCGCCGGCTCGGTGACCGCGGTCGGCGTCGTGGGGGTCTCGCCGCCGTCCGTCACGAGGCGCACCACCAGCCAGGCCAGGCCGGCGAGAAGGACCAGCAGGACGGCCAGCACGGTCAACCGGCGGCGCCAGTAGACGGCTGCGGGGAGCGGACCGACCGGGTGCAACACGCCGGGAACGGTAGTGCGCCCGGTCCGGACTGGTCCGCTCGCCGCGCCGCGCCGTCCGCACGGCACACTGGACACCCGTGACCGGTCCGTCCTCCGCCGCCTCCACCACCGCCCCGGCAGGCGAGTCGATCGTGGACTGGTACGCGACGGCCGCGCGGGACCTCCCGTGGCGCACCGAGGGCATCGATCCCTGGGCCGTCCTGGTCAGCGAGGTGATGCTCCAGCAGACCCCCGTCGCGCGCGTGGAGCCCGTCTGGCGCTCCTGGATGCAGCGGTGGCCCACCCCCGCCGATCTGGCGGCCACGCCGCCGGCCGAGGTCATCCGGGCCTGGGGCAAGCTCGGCTACCCACGCCGGGCCCTGCGGCTGCGCGAGGCGGCCGTCGCCGTCGTCGAGCGGCACGGGGGCGTCGTCCCGGCCGACGTGGCGGCCCTGGAGGCGCTGCCAGGCATCGGGACCTACACCGCCCGAGCCGTGGCCTGCTTCGGCTACGGCCAGCGCCAGCCGGTGGTCGACACCAACGTCCGGCGCGTGGTGGCCCGGCTGGTGCACGGTCGCGCCGAGGCCGGGAACGCCCGGGCCGGCGATCTCGCGGACATCGCGGCCCTGACCCCGGAGGACGACGCCCGCGCCGTCCGGTTCTCCGTGGCGGTGATGGAGCTCGGAGCGCTGGTGTGCGTCGCCGGCACCCCGCGGTGCGGGGTGTGCCCCGTGCGCGACCGCTGCGCCTGGCGGCTGGCCGGGTCGCCCGCGCACGACGGACCGCGCCGCCGGGTGCAGAAGTTCGCCGGCACCGACCGCCAGGTGCGCGGCCGCCTGCTCGACGTCCTGCGCGCCGCGGCGGAGCCCGTGGACGCCGCGGCCCTGGAGCCGGCCTGGGACGACCCGGCGCAGCGCAGCCGCTGCCTGGACTCGCTGCTCACCGACGGCCTGGTCGAGCAGACACAGGACGGGAGATTCGCCCTTCCGACGTGAGGCGCCCTGCGAGGGTCGGCTTGCGGGGCGGGGCCGGAGGCTCCCCACGCAGGTCGACGAAAGGGCTCGACGCAGCCGGGGGTACGGCAACTGGCCGCGGTGCGATCCGGAGGATCGCCATGTCACGACGAAGGGGCCGCCCCCACCTCGCGGTGGGGACGGCCCCTGTCGTGCTGCCTACCGGATCACTCGGCCGCGGCCGCGGGACCTTCCTCGTCACCCT
Source organism: Blastococcus sp. SYSU DS0619 (assembly GCF_054051035.1). Taxonomy (NCBI): domain Bacteria; kingdom Bacillati; phylum Actinomycetota; class Actinomycetes; order Geodermatophilales; family Geodermatophilaceae; genus Blastococcus; species Blastococcus sp. SYSU DS0619. Next base: position 284,834 of record NZ_JBJHAM010000002.1, read on the forward strand.
CGGCGCCCGAGAGGGCCACCGGCGGGGTGTCGGGCAGGTCGAGCGGCTTGGCCTCGCCGCGGAAGGTGAACTTCTGCGCGGGACCCTCGGCGTCGTCGACGTCGACCACGATGATCTGCCCGCTGGACAGCTCGCCGTAGAGGATCTTCTCGCTCAGCGCGTCCTCGATCTCGCGCTGGATGGTCCGGCGCAGCGGCCGGGCACCCAGCACGGGGTCGAACCCGCGGGACGCCAGCAGCTTCTTCGCCGCCGGGGTCACCTCGATGGCCATGTCCTTGTTCTTCAGCTGCGTCTCCAGGCGGCCGAGCATGAGGTCCACGATGTGGATGATCTCGTTCTCGGTCAGCTGGTGGAACACGACGATGTCGTCGATGCGGTTGAGGAACTCCGGCCGGAAGTGCTGCTTCAGCTCCTCGTTGACCTTGAGCTTCATCCGGTCGTAGTTCGACTGGTCGTCGTTCCCGGCCTGGAATCCGAGACCCACGGCCTTGGAGATGTCCCGCGTACCGAGGTTGGTCGTGAGGATCAGGATCGTGTTCTTGAAGTCCACGATCCGGCCCTGACCATCGGTGAGCCGGCCGTCCTCCAGCACCTGCAGCAGCGTGTTGAACACATCTGCGTGCGCCTTCTCGATCTCGTCGAAGAGGACCACCGAGAACGGCTTGCGCCGCACCTTCTCGGTCAGCTGACCACCCTCGTCGTAACCGACGTAACCGGGAGGGGCACCGACGAGGCGGGACACGGTGAACTTGTCGTGGAACTCACCCATGTCGATCTGGATGAGCGCGTCGTCCTCACCGAAGAGGAACTGCGCGAGCGCCTTGGCCAGCTCGGTCTTACCGACGCCCGAGGGGCCGGCGAAGATGAACGAGCCGCCGGGACGACGCGGGTCCTTGAGGCCCGCACGCGTGCGCCGGATCGCCTGGCTGACGCTCTTGATGGCCTCTTCCTGGCCGATGATCCGCTTGTGGAGCTCGTCCTCCATGCGGAGCAGACGCGTGGTCTCCTCCTCGGTGAGCTTGAAGACGGGGATACCGGTCCAGTTGGCCAGCACCTCGGCGATCTGCTCGTCGTCGACCTCGGCGACGACGTCCATGTCGCCGGCCTTCCACTGCTTCTCGCGCTCGGCCTTCTCGCCCAGCAGCTGCTTCTCGGTGTCGCGCAGCGACGCGGCCTTCTCGAAGTCCTGCGCGTCGATCGCCGACTCCTTCTCGCGGCGGACGGCCGCGATCTTGTCGTCGAACTCGCGCAGGTCCGGCGGCGCGGTCATCCGCTTGATCCGCATCCGGGCGCCGGCCTCGTCGATCAGGTCGATCGCCTTGTCCGGCAGGAAGCGGTCGGAGATGTACCGGTCGGCCAGCGTCGCCGCGGCCACGAGGGCGCTGTCGGTGATGCTGATCCGGTGGTGCGCCTCGTACCGGTCGCGCAGCCCCTTCAGGATCTCCACGGTGTGGGCGAGGGTCGGCTCGCTGACCTGGATGGGCTGGAAGCGGCGCTCGAGGGCGGCGTCCTTCTCCAGGTGCTTGCGGTACTCGTCCAGCGTGGTGGCACCGATGGTCTGCAGCTCACCGCGGGCGAGCATCGGCTTGAGGATGCTGGCGGCGTCGATCGCGCCCTCGGCGGCACCGGCCCCGACGAGGGTGTGGATCTCGTCGATGAACAGGATGATGTCGCCGCGGGTGCGGATCTCCTTCAGGACCTTCTTCAGCCGCTCCTCGAAGTCACCGCGGTAGCGGGAACCGGCGACGAGCGCGCCGAGGTCGAGGGTGTAGAGCTGCTTGTCCTTCAGCGTCTCGGGCACCTCGCCCTTGACGATGGCCTGCGCCAGCCCCTCGACGGCGGCGGTCTTGCCGACGCCGGGCTCGCCGATGAGGACCGGGTTGTTCTTCGTGCGGCGGGACAGCACCTGCATGACCCGCTCGATCTCCTTGGCCCGCCCGATGACCGGGTCGAGCTTCTGGTCGCGCGCGGCCTGGGTCAGGTTCCGGCCGAACTGGTCGAGGACCAGGGAGGTCGACGGCGTGCCCTCGGCGGGGCCGCCGGCCGCGGCCGGCTCCTTGCCCTGGTAGCCGGAGAGCAGCTGGATGACCTGCTGGCGGACGCGGTTGAGATCGGCGCCCAGCTTCACGAGGACCTGGGCGGCGACGCCCTCGCCCTCGCGGATCAGGCCGAGCAGGATGTGCTCGGTGCCGATGTAGTTGTGGCCGAGCTGGAGGGCCTCGCGGAGCGAGAGCTCGAGGACCTTCTTCGCCCGCGGCGTGAAGGGGATGTGACCGGACGGCGCCTGCTGGCCCTGCCCGATGATCTCCTCGACCTGCTGGCGGACGCCCTCGAGCGAGATGCCCAGGGACTCCAGGGCCTTGGCAGCGACGCCCTCACCCTCGTGGATCAAACCCAGGAGGATGTGCTCGGTGCCGATGTAGTTGTGGTTGAGCATCCGGGCCTCTTCCTGGGCCAGGACGACGACTCGGCGGGCTCGGTCGGTGAACCGTTCGAACATCTGCTGCTTCTCCTCTGACCGGCTGGTCCGGCACTGCCCTTCCCGTGCTGGGAAGGAGCACCCGACGTCCGTCGGCGCGCGGGGGCACCGGTCTTTCCACTGTAGTCGCGGACCACGTCGCTCCGTCGTCGTACGGCGGTGCGGTGGATGGCTGCCCGGTGCAACGGCCCCCACGCGGGTGGTGTTCCGCCCCCGTTACGCCGTGAGCGGACGACGGCGTGCCGCCCCCGGTAACGCCGACGGCCCGGCTCCCTGGACAGGGAACCGGGCCGACCGCCGAGCACGTCGGCGTGCTCACACCTCGATCAGTGCGCGGCCTCGTAGGCCTCGACGACGCTGGCGGGGATGCGACCGCGGTCGCTGACCGCGTGGCCGTTCTTGCGGGCCCAGTCGCGGATGGCGCCGGCCTGCTCGCGGTCCATGCGACCGCCGCCACCGGTGGCCCGGGACCGGCCACCGCCGGAGGCCCGGCCCGCGCCACGGCCGACCTTGCGGGCCGCCGAGACGTACCGGGCGAACGCGTCACGCATCTCCTGGGCGTTCTTCTCCGCCAGGTCGATCTCGTACGAGGTGCCGTCGAGCGAGAAGCTCACGGTCTCGTCGGCCGGGAGATTCTCGTCGAGGTCGTCGCTCAGTATGACCTGGACCTTGCGCGCCATTCGTTCCTCGCTATTCGCTACGGCCCGGAAGCCGGACGGAAATTGACACCCGACGGGTGCGAGGACCATTAGAGCACAAGCAACTGCTTTTCCGTAATGGCGGGAGCGGTCGCGCCCTTTCGGATGACACCGGAGATGCGGCACCAATCAGGAACTGATTGGGCGAACCAACGGGAACAGGATCGTCTCCCGAATTCCGAGACCGGTCAGCGTCATCATGAGCCGGTCCATCCCCATGCCCATACCGCCGGTCGGCGGCATTCCGTACTCGAGGGCCTCCAGGAAGTCCTCGTCGAGCGCCATCGCCTCCGGGTCACCGGCCGCGGCCAGCGCGGCCTGCGCGGTGAACCGCTCCCGCTGCACCACCGGGTCGACCAGCTCCGAGTAGGCGGTGGCCCGCTCGATCCCGCCGATGTAGAGGTCCCACTTCTCGGCCACGCCCGGCGCCGAGCGGTGCGCCCGGGTGAGCGGCGAGGTGTCCACCGGGTAGTCGATGACGAAGGTCGGCGCCTCCAGCGTGTGCTGGACCAGGGCCTCGAAGAGCTCCTCGACGAGCTTGCCGTGGATCCACGCCGGGTCGACACCGACGTCGTGCTGCTCGGCCAGCTGCCGGAGCCGCTCGATCGGCGTCTCCGGGGAGATCTCCTCCCCCAGGGCGTCCGACACCGCCGTGTACAGCGGGATCTGCGGCCACTCCCCGGACAGGTCCACTTCGGTCCCGTCGTGGTGTCGGGCCACGTGGTCGCCGAAGAGCGCCGCAGAGCACTCCTGGATCAGCTCCCGGGTGACCGTCGCCATCACCTGGTAGTCGGCGTAGGCCTGGTAGGCCTCGAGCATCGCGAACTCCGGCGAGTGCGAGCTGTCGGCGCCCTCGTTGCGGAAGTTCCGGTTGATCTCGAAGACGCGGTCCAGGCCGCCGACGATGCACCGCTTGAGGAACAGCTCCGGCGCGATGCGCAGGTAGAGGTCGAGGTCGAAGGCGTTCATGTGGGTGCGGAACGGCCGGGCCGCCGCTCCCCCGTGCACCGTCTGCAGCATCGGCGTCTCGACCTCGAGGTAGCCACGCGAGCCGAGGCCGGCGCGCAGGGTCGACATCACGGTCGCGCGCTGGCGCACCGTGCGCCGGGCCTCGTCGCGCACGATGAGGTCGACGTAGCGACGGCGGACCCGCAGCTCCTCGCTCATCGGCTTGTGCGCCACCGGCAGCGGCCGCAGCGACTTGGCGGTCAGCTGCCAGGAGTCGGCGAACACCGAGAGCTCGCCGCGGCGGGACGTCCCGATCTCGCCCTCGACGAAGACGTGGTCACCGAGGTCGACGTCGGACTTCCAGGCGGCCAGCGCCTCCTCCCCCACGCGGTCGCGGGAGAGCATCACCTGCAGCTCGGCGTCGCCCTCGCGCAGGGTGGCGAAGCACAGCTTGCCGGTGTTGCGGTAGAAGATCACCCGGCCGGTGACCCCGGCCCGCTCGCCGGTCATCGTGTCCGGCTCGAGGTCGGGGTGGGCGGCGCGGATGTCGGCGAGCGTCGTCGTGCGGGGCACGCTCACCGGATAGGGGTCGACGCCCGAGTCGCGCAGCCGGTCGAGCTTGGCCCGGCGGACCCGCATCTGCTCCGGCAGCTCCTCGCCGCCGTCGTCGCCGCCCGTCCCGTTCGGTCCTTCGTCGGTCACGGGAGCCCAGCCTACGGGGCACCCGCCCGCCGCTCGGCGGCCTGCTGCCGCTGGAAGGCCAGCCGCAGCCCGTGCACGGTCAGGTCGGGTTCGCGCGCCTGGATCGACCGGCAGCTGTCGACGAGCAGCGGGGCCAGCCCACCGGTGGCGACGACGACGGGCGCGGTGCCGAACTGGCTGACGATCTCCGCCGCGATCCGGGCGACCAGCCCGTCGACCAGGCCGGCGAAGCCGAGCACCAGCCCGGACTGCAGGGCGGCCACGGTGTTCTTGCCGATCGCCTGCGGCGGGCAGCTCAGCTCGACCGAGCGCAGCTGTGCGGCCCGGCTGGCCAGCGCGTCCCGGCTCACCTCGACGCCCGGGGCGAGGGCGCCACCGAGGAACTGGCCGTCGGGGCCGACGGCGTCGACGTTGGTGGAGGTCCCGAAGTCGACGACGACGACCGGACGACGGCCGCCGTCGGGGGCCCGGCCGAACATCTCCGCGGCCGCCAGGGCCGTGACGACGCGGTCGGCCCCCACCTCCCGCGGGTTGTCCACGTGCAGCGGGACGCCGGTGCGCACACCGGGGCCGATCAGCACCACCGGCACCTCGAGGGAGTCCAGCAGCTGCCGCAGCGCCGGCAGCAGCGCGGGAACCGTGGAGCAGGCGGCGACTCCCGTCACCTCGGTGTCGCGCAGGAGCCCGCGCCACAGCATGCGCAGCTCGTCGGCGGTGGCCCGCGGCGCGGTGGTCACCCGCCAGGACCCCACCCGCCGGTCGCCGTCGAAGGTGGCGAGGACGGTCTGGCTGTTGCCGACGTCGACGGTCAGCAGCACGGCAGTACCCGACCGGTCACCGGACCGGCACGCCCAGGTCGCTGCGCCGCTGGTCGGTCGCGCCGGGCACCGGGGCCGACGGGTCGCTGCCGAGCTCGACGACGCGGTTGGCGCCGTCGACGTGGACGACCTTGGGGATGTAGCTCTTGGCCTCGGTCTCGTCCATGACGCCGTAGCTGATCAGGATGACCATGTCGCCCGGGTGGACGAGGTGGGCGGCGGCACCGTTGATGCCGATGACACCGGTCCCCCGCTCACCGGGGATCACGTAGGTCTCCAGCCGCGCGCCGTTGGTGATGTCGACGATCGCGACCTGCTCACCGGGCAGCAGGTCCGCGGCGTCGAGCAGGTCCTCGTCGACGGTCACCGAGCCCACGTAGTGCAGGTCGGCCTGGGTGACCGTGGCGCGGTGGATCTTGGACTTGAGCATCGTGCGCATCATCGGGGCTCTCCCAGCTGGACGGCGGTGTTGTCGAGGAGTCGGGTGCTGCCGGCGCGGACGGCGACCAGCAGGCGGGCGGGGCCGGCGGCCGGCGGCGGCCCCAGGTCGGTATCGGTGAGTTCGAGGTAGTCCTGAACCAGCTGCGGCGCCTCGGCGAGCACCGCCCGGGCGGCGGCGAGGACGGCGTCGCGCCCCTGCGGACCGGCGGCGGCGCCGGCCCGCAGCGCCCGGCTGACCGCCGCCGCCGTGCGGCGCTGCTCCGGGTCGAGGTAGCGGTTGCGGCTGGACAGCGCCATGCCGTCGTCCTCGCGGACGGTCGGCACGCCGACGACCTCCACCCCCAGGGCCAGCTCCCGCGCCATCGCCCGGATCAGCGTCAGCTGCTGGTAGTCCTTCTCGCCGAACAGCGCGAGGTCGGGCCGGACCATTCCGAGGAGCTTGGCGACGACGGTGAGGACGCCCGCGAAGTGGCCGGGACGCACCGCACCCTCCAGAACGCCGCCGAGCGGACCCGGATCGACGGTCACGCCCAGCGCGGCGGGCGGGTAGACCTCCTCGACCGGGGGGTGGAAGACGACGTCGGCACCCTCCTCGGCCAGCGCGGCGAGGTCGGCGTCCCAGGTGCGGGGGTAGCGGTCGAAGTCCTCGCCCGGGCCGAACTGGGTGGGGTTCACGAAGACGGAGACGACGACGCTGCCGGCGCGCGCCCGGGCGTCCCGGACGAGCGTGCGGTGCCCCTCGTGCAGCGCGCCCATGGTCGGCACGAGGGCGACCGGGCCGGGCAGCCCGGCCACGAGGCGGCGCAGCTCGGCGACGGACTCGGCGACCGCGGGCAGCGTTCCGGCCCGGCTCACCAGGAGCCCGCCGGGTCGTCGGAGCGGGCGGCAGCCAGGGCGTCGAGCACCGGTGCGGCCTCGTGGGGCTTCAGCCGGCCGGCGGCCAGCGTGCGCTCGGCGGTGCGCCGGGCCATCGCCACGTAGGCGGCGACCGAGTCCGGGGCGCGCTCGGCGAGGGTGTCCAGGTGGCGGGCGACGGTGCCGGCGTCGCCCCGGCTGACCGGGCCGGTCAGCCCGCGGTCGCCCCGGCGCAGGCCGTTGTCGAGGGCGGCGCCGAGCAGCGGGGCCAGCACCCGGGCCGGCTCGGTGACGCCGGCGGTGCGCAGCAGCTCGGCGGCCTCGGCCACCAGGGTGACCAGGTGGTTGGCGCCGGTGACCAGGGCCGCGTGGTAGAGCGCGCGGTCGCCGTCGGCGACGAAGAACGGCTCGCCGCCCATCTCCAGGGTCAGCGTCTCGGCCACCGGGCGGTGCTCCGGCCGGCTGGTGACGCCGAAGGGCGCGAGGGCGAGCCGGTCGGCGTCCTCGGGCGCGCCGGTGAAGGTCATCGCCGGGTGCAGCGCGAGCGGGAGCACGCCGGCCTGCTCCGCGGGCGCGAGCACGGCCAGCCCGTGGGCGCCGGAGGTGTGGAAGGCCAGCTGACCGGCCCGCCACGCACCGGTCTCGGCGAGGCCGGCGACGAGGCCGGGAAGGGTGTCGTCCGGCACGGCGAGGACGACCAGGTCGGCGGCGGTCACCACCGCGTCGGCGGGCAGCAGCGGCACGCCGGGGAGCAGCCGGGCGGCGCGCTCGGCGGAGGCGGCGGAGAGGCCGGAGGCGGCGACGACGTCGTGGCCGGCGGCGGCGAGCGCCGCGCCGAGGACGGCGCCGACGCGGCCTGCGCCGATGACGCCCACGCGGAGGCGGGCGGGCGCGTCGGACGGGCGGGTGGGCGCATGGGCCGGGGCCAGCGCCGGACGGGCGGTCCTGCGAGCAGCAGGCATCGGTGCACCTCTCGTTCCAGTCCCTGGCGGGTACCGGACGTCGGGCGCGATCTCCGCGGTCGGGGATCGCGGTCGTGCGGGTGGTGCGGGTCGTGCCGGCCGGCGTCCGCTGCAACCGTCTGTGTCACGCGGGCGACCTGCCGGTGGCGAGTCTGTGTCCAGTGTGCGCCCGAGGCAACGCCTGGTTGCTGTGTCGTGGCTCACGCGCGCGCGGAGCCCCCCGGCGGGCGGCGGGTGCGCCGATCCCCCTACCGTGACGGCCGGCACATCGGCGAGGGAGGCAGCGTGCACACGTTCGAGGGACGCACCGCACTGGTCACCGGCGGCAGCCGGGGCATCGGCCTGGGCATCGCCCGGAGCCTGGTCGACCGCGGGGCCCGGGTGGTGCTCACCGCCCGCAAGCCCGACGCGCTGGCCGAGGCGGTCGAGGCGCTGGGCGGCCCGGAGGTGGCCGTCGCGGTGGCCGGCAACGCCGGCGACCCGGAGCACCGGGCGACCGCGGTGCGCACCGCGGTGGAGACGTTCGGCAGCCTGGACGTGCTGGTCGGCAACGTCGGCATCAACCCGGCGTACGGGCCGCTCATGGACCTGGATCTCGACGCCTGCCGCAAGATCCTGGACACCAACGTGGTCGGCGCCCTGGGCCTGGTGCAGGAGGCCTGGCGGGCCTGGATGTCCGAGCACGGCGGAGCGGTGCTGTTCGTCGCCTCCGTGGCCGGGCTGCGGTCCTCGCAGGAGATCGGCGCCTACGGCGTGAGCAAGGCCGCGCTGATCAACCTCACCACCCAGCTGGCCGTGGAACTCGCACCGAAGGTGCGGGTGAACGCGGTGGCGCCGGCGGTGGTGAAGACCCGGTTCGCGGGGGCCCTGTACGAGGGTCGCGAGGCGGAGGCCGCGCAGGCCTACCCGATGGCCCGCCTGGGCACGCCCGAGGACATCGGCGAGGCCGCGGCCTACCTCCTCGGCGACGGCGCCGGCTGGGTCACCGGCCAGACCCTGGTGATCGACGGCGGCGGGCTCTCGCGCGGCCCCCGCTGACCGGCCTCAGCGGCCGAGCACCCGGGCCAGGACGTCGTCGGAGTCGTCCTCCTCCCGGTAGCGCCGCCGGCGGCGCCCGCCCGACGAGGGGCTGACGCCGTTCTCCGCGAGGATCTGCTCGAGCCGGACGGGGGCGTCCGGGCCCGTCCCGCCGTCCGGCTCCGGCTGCGGCGCCGCCCAGTGCGGCGCCATCGCCGGGTGCTGGGTCGTGGGCGCCGCGGCAGCGGGCAGCGGGGGCTCGAGGTCGTCGGTGCGGCGGCGCTGCGGGGCGTCGCCGGCCGGGGTGTCGAGCAGCGACCGGGCGGCCAGCCACTCCAGCGGGGAGGGCAGGGGGTCGACCGGCGGCGGGCCGTCGGACGCGTGCCGCGAGGGGCGGCCACCGAGGTGGGGATCGTCCTCGTGCGCCGCGGCACGGTCGTGCCGGCCGTACTCCGGCGCGGGCACCGGCACCGGCACCGGCGGCGCCGGACGGCGGGTGGCGGCCGGGGGCACCGGGGGGCGCAGCACGGCCGGCGGCGGTGCGGCGGCGGGCACCGGGGCCGGCGGGGTCGGCGCCGGGAAGGACGTGGTCGCCGGCGCCGGCGCGGCGGACCAGGTGCTGGTGCTGGTGTGCACCTGCTCGAACTGCTGGGTGGGGCGCGGCTCGTCCAGCCGGATCGCCGGCCAGCCACCGGTCAGCTCGCGGGGCGGCGCCTCGTCGCTCCAGCCGGCCCCGCCGTCGAGGGTGCGGGCCGGCCCGTCCAGGCGGGCAGCCTCCCCCGGCAGCCGGCTGGCCTGGGTGCGCATGACGATCCGCTCGACCAGCATCTCGCTGGACAGCTGCTCGGCCAGCTCCGTGCGGAGCCGGCCCATGTCCTCGCGCAGCGCGGCCAGCTGGCCCAGCTCACCCCTGAGCCCGGCCAGGGCGGCGACGTCGTCGCGGAGCGCGGCCACCCGGGCCACGTCGTCGCGGAGCGCGGCCACCCGGGCCACATCGTCGCGCAGCCCGCTGAGCGCGGCGAGGTCCCCCCGCATGCTCGACACCTGCGCCACCTCGTCGCGCAGACCGGCCAGGGCGGCGATGTCCCCGCGCAGCGCGTCGAGCTCCGCGCGCATCGAGTCCTCGGTCTCGCGGCGCAGTTCGTTCTCGAGCTCGAGCTCGTACTCCCGGCGGGCGGCGACCTCGCGGTCGAGCTCCAGCTCGTAGGCGCGGCGCAGGTCCACCTCCCGGGCCGCGGCGCGCACCCGGTCGGCGCCGCGCCGGCCCGCGGCGAACGTCGCGAGCACGAACGCCCAGGCGACCGCCACGACGGCGACCCGCAGCAGCTGGGCGTCGTCGGTCAGGAAAACGGCCAGCGTGGCTCCCGCGGCGAGCACGAACCCGCCTGCCTGCAACATCGTCCGGGAGGCCGGGAGGGCAGGGCCGCGGGCGACGTCGTCGTCCTCGCGGCGGGGCATGGGACCAGCGTAGCGACGAGTGGCGCTCACCGGGCGGAACCGCTCCCGTGCCGTCCGTGGTCGGAAGTGCCACAGTGCTGAGGTGACTCTCTCGCTGCTGGACTGGCGCCGCCGGGTGGCCGCGCTGCACGCCGACGTCCGGGCCGCCCCGGATCCCGAGGACGGCTGGCGGCGGTGGCGCGCCGGCCGCGACGAGCTGTTCGCCGGCCATCCCCAGTCACCGCTCGACGCGGGCGCCCGGGCGGCGTTCCGGGGCCTGCCGGTGGCCCCGTACGACCCGGCGCTGCGGTTCGAGCCGGTGCTGGAGCCGGCCGCTCCGCAGCGGCTGGAGGTGCCGACGGCCGCCGACGGCGTGGTGCCGCTGGAGCGGATCGGCGCCGTCACGCTGCCCGGCGTCGGCCGGCTCGACGTCTGGTGGGTGGCGCTCTACGGCGGCGGGGTCTTCCTGCCGCTGCGCGACGGCAGCGCCGGCGGCACGACCTACGGCGGCGGGCGCTACCTGCTGGACACCGTGAAGGGGGCCGACCTGGGCGGCGACGGCGACCGGCTGGTGGTCGACCTCAACTTCGCCTACCACCCGTCCTGCGCCTACGACCCGCGCTGGTCCTGCCCGCTGGCCCCGGAGGGCAACCGGGTGACGACGCCGGTCGCCGCCGGGGAGCTGCTGCCCCCCGGCGGCTGGTACGCCTGATGATCAGGTGACCTGATCATCAGGGGTCCTGGCTCAGCGTCGACGGTGAGCCAGGACCCCTGGTGGTGAGCCAGGACGGTGCTTACTGCTGGGCGAGGGCGCCGTCGGAGCTGAAGACCAGGCCGATGGAGACCTCGCCCTGCTGGATGGCGGTCTTGGTCAGCGGGCCGCCCTCGTCGTACTCCTGGAAGTCGGCGAACTGCAGGCCGTAGGTCTCCTCCAGACCGGGCTGGCACTGCGGCCGCGTCGGGCACTCGCCCGGTCCGCCGAGGATCAGCGACCCGTCGCCGCAGGCATCGGCCAGCTCGGTGAGCGTGGTGACGCCCAGCTGGTCGGCGAACTCCTGGGTGACGGCGAACGCGTTCTGGTCGGCGGCCGCGGCCGGCTCCCCGAAGACGAGCCCGGCCTGCTCGGCGAGCGGGGTGAGCTCCTCGACCGTCGCGTCGACGTCGCCGGAGGCGACCCCCTCGGCCTCGCTGCCGTTGAGCTGCCGGTTGATGATGTCGGTGACGGTGGCCAGGTACTCGGGGAACGCCTGGATCTCGCCGCGCTGCAGGGCGGGCAGGTACAGCTCGCGGTTGCCCACCGTCTGCACGGACGCGTCGAAGCCCGCCGCGGTGAGCACGTCGGCGTACACGGTGGCCAGGATCTGCGACTCGGTGAAGCCGGCCGCCCCGACCACGATCGAGCCGCTGCCGCCGCTGACCCCCGAGTCCAGGCCCTGTTCGGCGACGTAGGCGGCGGCCACCTCGTCCACGGCCTGCCGCTCGACGTCGACCGCGGCGTTCATCGCGATCAGGTCCTCGGTGGTGAGCACCTCGGAGACGGTGTTCAGCGTCTCGAGCAGCGCCGGGTTGGCCTCGGCCGCGGCCGCGTTGACCGCCGGGATGACGTTGTCGGCGTTCTGCAGCTCCTGGTCGTCCTCCAGGACGACCAGCTGGTCGCCGGGGACGGGGGCGCAGGTCTCGCCCGACGCCTGGGCGTCGCCGCCGGCGGCGCCTCCGGTGCCGGAGGAGCCGGACTCGCCGCAGGCAGCGGTGAGGGCCGCGGCCATGGCGAGAGGGATGAGGTGCCGGGTACGTGCGCGCATGAGCCCGCCTTCTGTGTCCCGTGACCGCCTGTTGCAGTCACGCGTGTCTGGCGGGAGGACTCCCGCAGGCACCATCGAACCGCTCCGTTGCACACAACGCAATCGAGATGGCCGTCGCCGGGATTCCGTTACCGACGCGTGATCAGAGGGGGACGCCCGAGGAGGTCGGCTCCGGGACCGGGGCGGTCCGCCGGGCGCGGAGGAAGGGCAGCCGCTTCTCCCCCGGGGTGAGCGCCCAGGACACGGCCACGAGGAGCAGTTCGGTGAGCACGGCGAGGGCGGCGACCAGGACCGCACCGGCGACGACGGCGCCGTAGTCCTGCTGGCGGAACCCCAGCGTGATGATGCTGCCGAGCCCGCCACCGGCCACCAGAGCGGCGAGCGTGGCCGTGGCCACCACCTGGACGGCGGCGGTGCGGACGCCGGTCATCAGCAGCGGAGCGGCCAGCGGCAGCTCCACGCGCATCGCCACCTGCCGTCCCGAGAGACCCATGCCGCGCGCGGCCTCGACGACGTCGCGGTCCACCCCGCGGAAGCCGACGTAGGTGTTGGTGAGGATCGGGGGGACGGCGAAGACGCCCAGCGCGATGGTCGTCGCCGTCGGCCCGAAGCCGATCGGGGTGACCGCGAAGATGGTGAGCAGCGCCAGCGTCGGCACGGCGCGGGACACGTTGGACAGCGCCACCGTGAACCCGCCCCCGCGGCCGGTGTGCCCCAGCAGGACCCCCACGGGGAGTGCCACGAGCATGGCGGCCAGCACGGCGAGGACCGAGATCCGCAGGTGCTCGGCGAGCAGGTCGAGGATGCCCCCGGACCGGCTCCAGTTGAACGGGTCGTTGAGGTACACGAGCGCGTCGGAGAACCGGTTCACGCCCGTGCCCCCCGGGCCCAGGGGGTGAGCAACCGCTCCGCGCCGGCCAGGAGCAGGTCGGCGAGCAGGGCGAGCAGGACGCACCCCACGGCTCCGGTCACGATCTGCGCGCGGTAGAAGTTCGCCGCGAACCCCCCGGTGATCAGCTGTCCGAGCCCGCCGTGGCCGACGATGACGCCCACGGTGACCAGCGCGACCGTCGACACGGTGGCGACCCGGATGCCGGCCATGAACGCCGGCAGGGCCAGCGGCAGCTCGACCTGCCAGAAGAGCCGGACCGGCCCGTAGCCCATGCCCCGCGCCGCCTCCCGCACGTCGGCCGGCACCGCCTGGAGGCCCGCGAGGAAGTTGCGTACCAGGATCACCAGCGAGTACAGGACGAGGCCGATGAGCACGGTCGTCGCGGTGATGCCGGTGATCGGCGCGACGAAGGCGAACATCGCCAGCGACGGGATCGTGTAGATCAGCGTGGACAACCCGAGGACCGGACCGGCCAGCCACCGGCTGCGGCGGGCCAGCAGGGCAAGCGGCAGCGCGATCAGCGCCCCGAGGACGACGGCGGCGATCGTGAGCCTGACGTGCTCGCCCAGGTAGCCCACAATGGTGTCCCAGTTGGACGTCACGTAGGACGGGTCGAACCAGGGATTCGGCGCCGCATCGACCGCGAGCAGCACGGTGCTCGCCGCGTTCACCATCGGGCGCGTACCAGGAAGGCCACCTCGTGGACGCTACTGCTCCCCCGCCCGCCTCGCCGACGTCGTCACCTCGCCCGTCCGCAGCTCCCGGCGGCGCCGAGGAGATCCGCCTCGAGGGGGTGAGCAAGGTCTACGCCGACGGGACCGTCGGCGTGGCCGAGCTGGACCTGACGTTCGCGGCCGGCGAGCTGACCGTCCTGGTCGGGCCCTCCGGTTGCGGCAAGACGACCACGATGAAGATGATCAACCGGATCATCGAACCGTCGACCGGGCGCATCCTGCTCGGCGGCGAGGACGTCACGGGTGCCGATCCGGTGCAGCTGCGCCGGCGCATCGGCTACGTCATCCAGAACGTCGGCCTCTTCCCGCACCAGACCGTGCGGGTCAACGTGGGCACCGTGCCGCGGCTGCTGGGCTGGGACAAGCGGCGCACCCGCGCCCGCGTCGACGAGCTGCTCGACGTCGTCGGGCTCGACCCGGCCGTCCACGGCGACCGCTACCCCCACCAGCTGTCCGGCGGTCAGCGGCAGCGGGCCGGCGTGGCACGCGCCCTGGCCGCCGATCCCGGCGTCCTGCTCATGGACGAGCCGTTCTCGGCGGTGGACCCCGTCGTGCGCGAGCGGCTGCAGTCGGAGTTCCTCCGGCTGCAGGAGTCCGTCCGCAAGACGATCGTCTTCGTCACCCACGACATCGAGGAGGCCGTGCGGATCGGTGACCGCATCGCCGTCATGAGCGGGGGCGGCCGGGTGGAGCAGTTCGCGACCCCCGCCGAGATCCTGGGCCGGCCGGCGAACGACTTCGTCGCCGACTTCGTGGGCGCCGACCGCGGGCTCAAGCGGCTGGCGGTGACCGGTATCGACGCCGCCGACCTCGAGCAGCCACCGGTGGTGCACGTGGCCGACGGACTGGCCGACGCCCGCTCGGCGTTGCGCGACTCCGGTGCCCGTTGGGCCGTCGTCCTCGACGACGCCGGCAACCTGCACGGCTGGTTGCCTCTGGAGCGGTCCGAGGGGCCGGGCACGGTCCGCTCGGCGGCCCGGCGCATGGAGGCATGGGTGCCGCGGGACGCCTCGCTGAAGACGGCGTTCGCCACGATGCTCCAGCAGGAGGCCGGCTGGGTCGCCGTGCTCGACGGCGACCGGTTCCTCGGCGTCCTCACCCCGGAGTCGCTGCACACCGCGCTGCGCCGCTCCGTCGAGGGCACCGTCCCCGAGACCGCCGGCGCCACTTTTGCATGATCGTGCCGAGTGGGGCCCGGAGGGTTCCGCGTAGGCACGATGGACGCGCTCAGGGCAAGCGGGGACGGCTCCTGGCCGCGGTGTCGTCCGGAGGACGACGATGTGCTCAGGCGCTGACGCCGTCGGGAGGGCGGTCGTCCTCCGGGGGGATGCGGCAGACCGACTCCAGCCACAGCGCCGCGGCGATCAGCGCGGCCGAGCTCACCAGCCCGATCAGGGCGGCGACGGCGTCGCTGCCGGCGTACTGGAGCCGGCCCACCGCCGGTCCGACGTGCAGCAGCACCCCGGCCCAGATGCCGGTGAACACCGCACCCACGTAGGCGCTGGCCTGGGCGAGGACGGCCAGACGTGCCACCAGCATCGGCTCCACCGGCCGCACGACCGGCGCCCGCCCGTCGACGGGGGCCCGGCCGGCCCGGGCCTCCCGCAGGGCGGACAGCCGGGTCCGGAGGGTGCGGGCGCCCAGCGCCTCGGCGAGCGCCAGGACGGCCAGCGGCGCCGACAGCCACCAGCGCAGTGGCGGCACGTCCCCGTACCAGGTGCGCACGAGCAGCCAGGTCGCCACGGCCAGCCCGAGGGCGAGCACGGCGAGGTCCCGGCGGCGGACGGGGGTCACGGCCGGCTCAGTGGAGGTGGTCCCAGCGCACGACCGCGGCGACGTCCGCGGGGTCGAGCGCTGCCACGAGGTCGGTGACCTTCCCGCGCCCCGGGAGGACGGCGGTCGGGTCGAGGGTCAGCCACGGCACCAGCACGAAGGCCCGCTCGTGCGCCCGCGGGTGCGGCAGGGTGAGTTCGGGGTCGTCGGAGAGCACCGGCGAGCCGTCGTCCGCGGTCACGGTGACCACGTCGACGTCCAGGGTGCGGGCGCCCCACCGCACCTCGCGGGTGCGGCCGGCCGCCTCCTCCAGCTGGTGCGCCAGGGCCAGCCAGCCACGCGCGTCCCGGTCGCCGCGGACGACGACGACCGCGTTGAGGTACGGCGGCTGCTCGACCGGCCCCCACGGCGGCGTCTCGTACAGCGTGGAACGGGCGACGAGGCCGTGCTCCGTGAGTGCTGCCACCGCGCCGCGGAGCGCGCCGGCGCGGTCGCCGAGGTTGGCCCCCAGCGACAGGACGGCGCGGGTCACCGGCGCTCTCGCCGGATGGTGACCGTGACGTCGTCGAACGGGACGCCCAGCTCGGCCTCGGGCTTGTGCACGGTGATCTCGACGGCGTCGACGAGCTCGTTGGCCAGGCAGACGTCGGCCAGCCGCTGGGCCAGGGTCTCCAGGAGGTTGACCGGCTCCCCGTTCAGCACCGCGTGCAACTGCTGGGCGAGATCGGCGTAGTTCACCGTGCGGTCGAGATCGTCGCCGGCGGCCGCGGCCGAGGTGTCGAGCTCCAGGACGGCGTCGGCGCGGAACATCTGGCCGCGCTCGCGCTCGAAGGCGTAGACCCCGTGGTGGGCGTGGGCGCGGATGCCGCGGACGGCGATCCGGTCGGGGGTGCGGTGGTCAGCCACGGCCGGCTCCCTTCGCGGCCCGGACGGCCTCGAGCGTGCGCAGCGCGTCGACCGACGCCGCGGCGTCGTGCACCCGCACGCCCCAGGCCCCGGCCTCGGCGGCCAGCACCGTGGTGGCGAGCGTGGCGGCGTCGCGCTGCTCCGCGGGCCGGACCGTGCCGTCGTGCCCGGCGAGCAGCCGGCCGAGGAACGTCTTGCGGGAGGCGCCCACGAGCACCGGCAGCCCCAGGGCCACGAGCCGGTCGAGCCCGGCCAGCAGCGCCCAGTTGTGCTCGGCGCGCTTGGCGAAGCCCAGGCCGGGGTCGAGCACGAGCTGCTCGGGCCGTACCCCGGCGGCGACGACGTCCTCGACCCGCGCGGTGAGCTCGGCGCCCACCTCGGTGACGACGTCGCCGTACTGCGCGGCCGCGTACATCTCCCGGCTGTGCCCACGCCAGTGCATGAGCACCCAGGGCGTGCCGGCGTCGGCCACCAGCTTGGCCATGCCCTCGTCGGCCAGGCCGCCGCTGACGTCGTTGACCAGGACGGCACCGGCGTCCAGCGCCGCCTCGGCGACCTCGGCGCGGGTGGTGTCCACGCTCGTGGGCACGCCGGCGGCCGACAGCTCGCGGATCACCGGCAGCACCCGGCGGCACTCCTCGGTGGGGTCGACGCGGTCGGCACCGGGCCGGGTGGACTCCCCGCCCACGTCCACGTAGTCGGCGCCGGCCGCGTGCATCGCCAGCCCGTGCGCGATCGCGGTCGCGGGGTCGGCGAAGCAGCCGCCGTCGGAGAACGAGTCGGGGGTGACGTTGAGGACGCCCATGACCAGGCAGCGGCCCGGCCGCGGCAGGAGTCCCGTGCTCATCGCCGCGTCCCGACTACCGGCCGAGCACGAGGCTCATCGCCTCGCTGCGGGTGGCCGCGTTCTCCCGGAAGATCCCCCGCACCGCCGAGGTGACGGTCGAGGAGCCGGGCTTGCGGATGCCGCGCATGGCCATGCACAGGTGCTCGGCCTGGACCACGACCAGCACGCCGCGCGGCTTGAGGGCGTCGGCGAGGGCGTCGGCGATCTGCCGGGTCATCCGCTCCTGCACCTGGGGACGGCGGGCGTAGACCTCCACCAACCGGGCCAGCTTCGACAGCCCGGTGACCCGGCCGTCCTCCCCCGGGATGTAGGCGACGTGCGCCACCCCGTGGAAGGGCACGAGGTGGTGCTCGCAGGTCGAGTACATCGGGATGTCCTTGACCAGCACCAGCTCGTCGTGGTCCTCGTCGAACGTCGTGGCGAGGATGTCGAACGGGTCCTGCCAGAGGCCGGCGAAGGTCTCCGTGTAGGAGCGGGCGACCCGCGCCGGGGTGTCCTGCAGGCCGGGCCGGTCCGGGTCCTCCCCGACGGCGATCAACAGCTCGCGGATCGCCGCGGCGGCCCGCTCCTGGTCGACCCCGGGAGCCGGCTTCAGCAGCTGGTCCTCCGGTTCCGCCGGGATCTCACTCATCGCTGGGCCGGGGCCCCGACGTCGCCGACGGGAGTGGTGTCGGGGACGGAGCCGTTGTGCCCGGCCCGCTCGGACGGCGTGAGCACCGGCGGCTGGGTGGACGGGGTGCGCTTGCCGAAGCCGTTGTACGGCGCGAGGGAGGGCCGCTTGGCGACCGGCGCGCAGATGCGCGCCATGTCCTCCTTGGACAGCGTCTCCTTCTCCATCAGCTCGAGCACCAGCTGGTCGAGGACGTCGCGGTACTCGACCAGGATCTCCCAGGCCTCGTCGTGCGCGGCCTCGATCAGCGCCCGGATCTCGGCGTCGATGTCGCCGGCCACGGCCTCGGAGTAGTCCGGGCGGGAGCCCATGTCGCGGCCCATGAACGGCTCGGAGTCGGCGCTGCCGTACTTCACCGCGCCGAGCTTGGCGCTCATGCCGTACTGGGTGACCATCGCCCGGGCCATCGAGGTGGCCTTCTCGATGTCGTTGCCCGCGCCGGTGGTCGGCTCGTGGAAGACCAGCTCCTCGGCCGCGCGCCCGCCGAGGGCGTAGGCGAGCGTGTCGATCATCTCCGAGCGCGTCTGGGTGTACTTGTCCTCGGTCGGGAGAACCAGCGTGTGCCCCAGCGAGCGGCCGCGCGGCAGGATCGTCACCTTGTGCACCGGGTCCAGGTTGGGCAGTGCGTGCGCCACCAGGGCGTGCCCGCCCTCGTGGTAGGCGGTGACCTTCTTCTCCTTCTCGCTCATCGCCCGCGTCTTGCGCTCCGGGCCGGCGATCACCCGGTCGATGGCCTCTTCGAGGGTCTCGTCGGTGATCAGCGACCCGTTGTTGCGGGCGGTCAGCAGCGCGCCCTCGTTGAGCACGTTGGCGAGGTCCGCGCCGGTGAAGCCCGGGGTGCGTCGGGCGACGGTCTCGAGGTCGACGTCGGGCGCCAGCGGCTTGCCCTTCGCATGCACCTCCAGGATCCGCTTGCGGCCCAGGAGGTCGGGGCGGTCGACGGCGATCTGGCGGTCGAAGCGACCCGGGCGGAGCAGCGCCGGGTCGAGGACGTCCGGCCGGTTGGTCGCGGCGATCAGGATGACGCCGCCCTTGACGTCGAAGCCGTCCATCTCGACGAGCATCTGGTTGAGCGTCTGCTCGCGCTCGTCGTGACCGCCGCCCATGCCGGCGCCGCGCTGCCGGCCGACGGCGTCGATCTCGTCGACGAAGATGATCGCCGGCGCGTTCTCCTTGGCCTGGGTGAACAGGTCGCGGACCCGGCTGGCACCGACGCCGACGAACATCTCGACGAAGTCCGAGCCGGAGATGGAGAAGAACGGGACGCCGGCCTCACCGGCGACGGCGCGGGCCAGCAGCGTCTTGCCGGTCCCGGGCGGGCCGAACAGCAGGACGCCCTTGGGGATCTTGGCGCCGACGGCCTGGAACTTGACCGGGTTCTGCAGGAAGTCCTTGATCTCCTGCAGTTCCTCGATCGCCTCGTCGGCACCGGCGACGTCACCGAACGTCGTCTTCGGCATGTCCTTGGTCAACTGCTTGGCCTTGGACTTGCCGAAGGCCATGACGCCGCGGCCGCCGCCCTGCATCGAGTTGAACAGCCAGAACAGTAGGAGCAGGAGGATCAGGAAGGGCAGGAAGCTGACCAGCAGGCTGACCAGGAGGCTGTCCTGGGTGACGTTGGTGTCGAACTCGGACTCGCCGTCCTCGGCACGCAGCAGGTCGACGATCTGGTCCTCGATCGCCACCGGGTAGGACGTGGTCACCTCGGTGGCGCCCTCGACCTCGTCGGTGAGCACCAGGTCGAGGGTCTGCTCCTTGGTGTTGAGCGTCGCCGACTCGACGTTGCCCTCCTCGATCTGCTCGAGGGCGGTCGAGGTGGTGATCTCCTTGAGGGCAGCGTCGCCGCTGAACACCGAGGAGACGGTGAGCGCCAGCAGGATCACCAGGACGACCCAGAACCAGACGGAGCGGAAGATCTTCTTGCGTTCCATACACCGATACCGGGAGCCGGCGTGCCGGCCTGCCCGTCGACCCTCCTGATCGTCCCAGGACACCACCAACGGCCCGGGTACGGACCCCGGCGCTCGATGCAGCGTCGTCGGCATCGACGGTACACCGGCTGACCTGTCCGATTCCTGCACGCGACCTGGGAACCCCCCGGGCGGGTAGCGCTGCGGCCGCTCCGCCGGACCGGTGCACCGAGCGGGGGCCGGAGGCTCCCCGAGGCGGACCGGAGACGCGCCGGACGAGAACCGGGAACGGCAGGCAGCCGCGGCACCCGAGGCGACCCGCCCTGCGAGGGTCGCAGCCGGGACGGGCCCGGAGGGTCCTCACCGGCTGCGACGGGAGGGCTCAGCGCAGCCGGGGGACCGCACCTGGCCGCGGTCGTCGTCCGGAGGACGACAGAGTTACTGGTACACCTCGGGCTTGAGGGTCCCGATGTAGGGCAGGTCGCGGTAGCGCTCGGCGTAGTCCAGGCCGTAGCCGATGACGAACTCGTTCGGGATGTCGAAGCCGATGTACTTGACCGGCACCTGGACCTTGACCGCGTCGGGCTTGCGCAGCAGGGCGCAGACCTCGAGCGAGGCGGGCGAGCGGCCGCCGAGGTTCTTCAGCAGCCAGGACAGCGTCAGGCCGGAGTCGATGATGTCCTCGAGCACCAGCACGTGCTTGTCCGTGATGTCCCGGTCGAGGTCCTTGAGGATGCGCACGACGCCCGAGGAGCTGGTGGACGACCCGTAGGACGACACCGCCATG
Organism: Blastococcus sp. SYSU DS0619; assembly: GCF_054051035.1. Lineage (NCBI taxonomy): Bacteria > Bacillati > Actinomycetota > Actinomycetes > Geodermatophilales > Geodermatophilaceae > Blastococcus > Blastococcus sp. SYSU DS0619. The sequence goes on from NZ_JBJHAM010000002.1 coordinate 305,512, forward strand.
AACTCCATCTGGGTGGGCAGCTGGAGCGCGCGGGCGAAGTCGCTCATGAACAGCACCGCGCCCTTGAGCACGCCGACGAGCAGGACCTCCCTGCCCGCGTAGTCGGCAGCGACCTGGGCGGCGAGCTCGCCGATCTTCTCCCGGATCTGCTCCTCGCTGAGCAGGACGTGGTCGATGTCCGGCCCGTAGCCGTGGTCGGGACCGAGCGCCCCGGGAGTGCTGGCAGGCTCCGTCACGGAAGGGGCTCCTCATCGGGTGCGGGTCCGGGGGGGGGGGGGGGGGGGGGGGGGGGGGGGGGGGGGGGGGGGGGGGGGGGGGGCGGGGGCCCCGGGCCCCCCCCCCCCCCCACACCCCCCCCCCCCCCCCCCCCCCCCCCCACCCCCCCCCCCCCCCCCCCCCCCCCCCCCCCCCCCCCCGCCCCCCCCCCCCCCGCCCCCCCCCCCCCCCCCCCCGCCGCCCCGCCCCCCCCCCCCCCCCCCCCCCCCCCCCCCCCCCCCCCCCCCCCCCCCCCCCCCCCCCCCCCCCGTCAGGGTGTTACTTGATGATCTTCGTGACGCGCCCGGCGCCGACGGTGCGGCCACCCTCGCGGATGGCGAAGCGGAGACCCTCCTCCATGGCGATGGGCTGGATCAGCTCCACCGTCATCTCGGTGTTGTCGCCCGGCATGACCATCTCGGTGCCGGCGGGCAGGGTCACGACGCCCGTCACGTCCGTCGTCCGGAAGTAGAACTGGGGACGGTAGTTGTTGAAGAACGGCGTGTGACGGCCACCCTCGTCCTTCGAGAGGATGTAGACCGAACCCTCGAAGTTGGTGTGCGGGGTGATCGAGCCGGGCTTCACGACGACCTGGCCGCGCTCCACGTCCTCGCGCTTGATGCCGCGGAGGAGCAGACCCACGTTGTCGCCGGCCTGGCCCTGGTCGAGCAGCTTGCGGAACATCTCGACGCCGGTGACGGTCGTCTTCGTCGAACCCTCGCGGATACCGACGATCTCGATCTCCTCGGAGACCTTGACGATGCCGCGCTCGACACGGCCGGTGACGACGGTGCCGCGACCGGTGATCGTGAAGACGTCCTCGACCGGCATGAGGAACGGCTTGTCGATCTCGCGCTCCGGCTCCGGGATCGCGGTGTCGACAGCGTTCATGAGCTCCATGAGCTTGTCGCCCCACTCGGCGTCGCCCTCGAGGGCCTTCAGCGCGGAGACGCGGACCACGGGGACGTCGTCGCCCGGGAACTCGTACTCGCTGAGCAGCTCGCGGACCTCGAGCTCCACGAGCTCCAGGATCTCCTCGTCGTCGACCATGTCGGCCTTGTTGAGCGCGACGACGATGTAGGGGACGCCGACCTGGCGGGCCAGGAGGACGTGCTCCTTGGTCTGCGGCATCGGACCGTCGGTGGCGGCCACAACCAGGATCGCGCCGTCCATCTGCGCGGCACCCGTGATCATGTTCTTGATGTAGTCGGCGTGCCCGGGGCAGTCGACGTGCGCGTAGTGCCGGTTCTCGGTCTGGTACTCGACGTGCGCGATCGAGATCGTGATCCCGCGAGCCTTCTCCTCGGGCGCCTTGTCGATCTGGTCGAACGCGGACGCCTCGTTGAGGTTCGGGTACTTGTCGTGCAGGACCTTGGTGATCGCCGCGGTCAGCGTCGTCTTGCCGTGGTCGATGTGCCCGATGGTGCCGATGTTGACGTGCGGCTTGTTCCGCTCGAACTTGGCCTTGGCCACTGGGTTCCTCTCCTCGTGGTTACGCAGGTGGTGCGTGCTCTGGGGGTTGCGGGCAGTGCTCGGTGGTGCCGGGACTACTCGCCCGTCACCTTCGCGATGATCTCCTTGGCGACGTTGGCCGGGACCTCGGCGTACGAGTCGAACACCATCGAGTAGCTCGCCCGTCCCTGGGTGCGGCTGCGCAGGTCGCCCACGTAGCCGAACATCTCCGACAGCGGCACCAGGGCCTTGACGATGCGGGCGCCGGAGCGCTCCTCCATCGCCTGGATGATCCCGCGGCGGGAGTTGAGGTCGCCGATGACGTCGCCCATGTTCTCCTCGGGCGTCGTCACCTCGACCGCCATCAGCGGCTCGAGCAGGGCCGGGCTCGCCTTGCGTGCCGCCTCCTTGAAGGCGATCGAGCCGGCGATCTTGAAGGCCATCTCCGAGGAGTCGACCTCGTGGTACTGGCCGTCGAGGAGGGACGCCTTGACGCCCACCATCGGGTAGCCGGCCAGCACGCCGTACTGCATGGCGTCCTGCATGCCCTGGTCCACCGAAGGGATGTACTCCTTCGGCACGCGCCCACCGGTGACCTTGTTCTCGAACTCGTAGGTCGCCGAGTCGGCGCTCATCTCGAGCGGCTCGATCGCGATCTGGACCTTCGCGAACTGCCCGGAGCCACCCGTCTGCTTCTTGTGGGTGTAGTCGTAGCGCTCGACGGCCTTGCGGATCGTCTCGCGGTAGGCGACCTGCGGCTTGCCGACGTTCGCCTCGACGTTGAACTCGCGCCGCATGCGGTCGACGAGGATCTCCAGGTGGAGCTCGCCCATGCCGGAGATGACCGTCTGGCCGGTCTCCTCGTCGAGCTTGACCTGGAAGGTCGGGTCCTCCTCGGCGAGCTTCTGGATCGCGGTGCCGAGCTTCTCCTGGTCGCTCTTGGTCTTCGGCTCGATGGCGACCGAGATGACCGGGGCGGGGAAGCTCATCGACTCGAGGATCACCGGCTTCTGCGGGTCGCAGAGGGTGTCACCGGTCGTGGTCTGCTTCATCCCGTTGACCGCGACGATCTGGCCGGCGCCCACGCCCGCGCGCTCCTCGCGCTTGTTGGCGTGCATCTGGTAGATCTTCCCGACCCGCTCCTTGCGGTCCTTCGTGCTGTTCAGCACGGGGGAACCGGCGTCGAGCCGCCCGGAGTAGACCCGGATGTAGGTCAGCTTGCCCAGGTGCTGGTCGGTCTGGATCTTGAACGCCAGCGCCGAGAACGGCTCGTCCTCGTCGGCGTGCCGGAGGACCTCGGTCTCGCCGTCGAGGGCGGTGCCCACGATGGCCTCGATGTCCAGCGGGCTGGGCAGGTAGTCGACGACGGCGTCGAGCAGGGGCTGCACGCCCTTGTTCTTGAACGCCGTGCCGGTGAGGACCGGGTTGACCTGGCCGGCGATGGTCGCCTTGCGGATCGCCGCCTTCAGGCGATCGGTCGCGATCTCCTCGCCGCCGAGGTAGTCCTCCATCAGCGAGTCGTCGAAGTCCGCGATGTTCTCGAGCAGCTTCTCGCGGTACTCGGCGGCCTGGTCGGCGAGCTCGGCCGGGATCTCCTCGACCGCGTAGTCCTCGCCCATCTTGGTCTCACCGCGCCAGGTGAGGGCCTTCATCGTCACCAGGTCGACGACACCGATGAAGTCGGCCTCGGCGCCGATCGGCAGCTGCAGCACCAGGGGGTTGGCAGCGAGCCGCTCGACCATCATGTCGACGCAGCGGAAGAAGTTCGCACCGGTGCGGTCGAGCTTGTTGACGAAGCACATGCGGGGGACGCCGTACTTCTCGGCCTGCCGCCACACCTGCTCGGTCTGCGGCTCGACACCGGCGACGCCGTCGTACACCGCCACCGCACCGTCGAGCACGCGCAGGGACCGCTCCACCTCGACGGTGAAGTCGACGTGCCCGGGGGTGTCGATGATGTTGATGTCGTGGCCGTTCCAGGAGCACTTCGTCGCGGCCGACGTGATGGTGATGCCGCGCTCCTGCTCCTGCTCCATCCAGTCCATCGTGGCCGCGCCGTCGTGGACCTCACCGATCTTGTACGTGATACCGGTGTAGAAGAGGATGCGCTCGGTGGTAGTGGTCTTGCCGGCGTCGATGTGCGCCATGATGCCGATGTTCCGGGTCTTGCGGAGCTGGGCCTCGTTGCTGGCCATTGCTTCTCCTCTTCGTCCTGGTCCGTGTGCGGGTGCCGGGGATCGCCCGGGGTTCCCGCCGACGGCGGGCGCTGGTGGCGTGCGTTACCAGCGGTAGTGCGCGAAGGCCTTGTTCGACTCGGCCATCTTGTGCGTGTCCTCGCGCCGCTTCACGGCGGCACCGAGACCGTTGCTCGCGTCGAGCAGCTCGTTCATCAGGCGCTCGGTCATCGTCTTCTCGCGACGGGCCCGGCTGTACTGGATGAGCCAGCGCAGGCCGAGCGTCGTGCTGCGGGAGGCGCGGACCTCGACCGGGACCTGGTAGGTCGCACCACCGACGCGGCGGCTGCGGACCTCGAGGGCCGGCTTCACGTTGTCCAGCGCGCGCTTGAGCGTGACGACCGGGTCGGTGTCGGTCTTGGCGCGGGCACCCTCGAGGGCGCCGTAGACGATCGCCTCGGCGACCGAGCGCTTGCCGTCGACCAGCACCTTGTTCACCAGCTGGGTGACCAGCGGCGACTGGTACACCGGGTCGGCGACCAGCGGACGCTTCGGCGCGGGGCCCTTGCGCGGCATTAGCTCTTCTCCTTCTTCGCGCCGTAGCGGCTGCGAGCCTGCTTGCGGTTGCGGACACCCTGGGTGTCCAGCGAGCCACGGATGATCTTGTAGCGCACGCCGGGCAGGTCCTTCACGCGTCCACCGCGCACGAGCACCATCGAGTGCTCCTGCAGGTTGTGGCCGACGCCCGGGATGTACGCGGTCACCTCGATGCCACTGGTGAGGCGGACGCGAGCGACCTTGCGCAGCGCCGAGTTCGGCTTCTTCGGCGTCGTCGTGTACACGCGCGTGCAGACTCCGCGACGCTGGGGCGAACCCTTCAGCGCCGGGGTCTTGGTCTTCTCGACCTTGTCCTCGCGGCCCTTGCGGACCAGCTGGTTGATCGTGGGCATGGGTGGCCTGGATCTCCTACCTGCGCTGGGTGAAGCTGTCGAATTCCTGCTGACTAGGTCGTGCTCTGCTGCGGTGCTCGGGTGCCGGCTCCTTGCGGAACCTTCCCGACCCCGGCCATGTTCCACCGTCCGGTCCACGCGGTCGGGTGTGTCGCCCTCCCCGGGACCGGTCCGCGTCGGACCGAACTCGGTTGCCCCTCGCGACTCGGCGCCGCCACCCCACCCCGGCCGGGCCGGGAGGGCGGTCCCCGGCGGCCCGAGATTCGTCATCTCTGGCCACCCAGGCGCACCGCGAACGGGAGCAGGCCCAGGGCACCCTGGGCACGGCTGACCACGATACCCGTGCCTGGTGAACCGGTCAAAGCCGGGTGCCTCACACCGGTCGACAGGTCGACCGGCGAGCGCACGGGCGGCAGCCGGGGTGCCCGGACACTACCGCTGCCGGCACCCCTGGGACAGCTCCACCGCGCCCCCGGCGCGGGGACCGATAGCGTGCGGGAGGCGCCAACGGTGGTGCCGCGACACAGAGGAGTGCACGTGCGCATCGGCATCCAGGCCAGCTACAGCGGCGGGTTCCAGGAGACGGCGGCGGAGATCCGCGACCTGGAGTCGGCCGGCCTCGACCTCGCCATGGTGGCCGAGGTGTACACCTTCGACGCGGTCAGCCAGCTCGGCTACCTGGCCGCCGTCACCGAGCGGGTGGAGCTCCTCAGCGGGATCCTGCCCATCTACAGCCGCACTCCCGCGCTCACCGCCATGACCGCCGCCGGACTGGACTTCGTCTCCGGTGGCCGCTTCACGCTCGGCCTGGGCGCCTCCGGCCCGCAGGTCATCGAGGGCTGGCACGGCCTCCCCTACGACGCCCCGCTGCAGCGCACCCGCGAGATCGTGGAGATCTGCCGCCAGGTGTGGCGCCGCGAGCGCCTGGACCACCAGGGCAAGAAGTACACGGTGCCCCTGCCGGCCGACCAGGGCACCGGGCTGGGGAAGCCGCTGAAGCTGATCAACACCCCGGTCCGCGAGGGCATCCCGGTGATGCTGGCCGCGCTCGGCCCGAAGAACGTCGAGCTGGCGGCCGAGATCGCCGAGGCGTGGGAGCCGATCTTCTTCGTGCCGGAGAAGGCGGCGTCGGTCTGGGGCGACTCCCTGGCGGCCGGCAGGGCCAAGCGCGACCCGGCCCTGGGTGAGCTGCAGGTCATCACCGGCGTCCCGGTGGCCATCGGCGACGACGTGGAGGCGATGCTCGACGTCGTGCGGCCGACGCTGGCCCTCTACATCGGCGGGATGGGCGCCCGCGGCAAGAACTTCTACAACGACCTCGCCGTCCGGTACGGCTACGAGGCCGAGGCGAAGACGATCCAGGACCTCTACCTCGACGGGAAGAAGGACGAGGCGGCCGCCGCGGTTCCCGACGAGCTGGTGCGGGCGTCGTCGCTGATCGGCCCGGAGTCCTACGTCGCCGAGCGGATCGCTGCCTTCTCCGAGGCCGGTGTCTCGACGCTCATGCTGCAGCCCCTCGACGGCAGCCGTGAGGGCCGCCTGAAGACCGTGGAGACGATGAAGCGCCTCAGCAGCTGAGCCGGGGGCTCTGGGAGTGCTCCTCGTGCTCTCGGAGCCCTGCAGGACTCGCAGACCACGAGCAGCACCCCCAGAGCGGGCAGACGAAAGGGCCCCCAGATCGCCAGGCGATCTGGGGGCCCTTTCGTCACTGCATGGCTAGGGGATCAGCCCCGCCAGTCGTACTCCTCGAGGCGGACGGCCTCGCCGGTGCCCTGACCGAAGACGTCCGGGCTGTAGTACTGCCCGTCCTCGTAGCCCGCCATCGTGTAGACGGCGGCCCGCGCCTCCTCGGTCGGCTCGACCGTGATGTTCCGGTAGCGGCTGATGCCCGTACCCGCCGGGATCAGCTTTCCGATGATCACGTTCTCCTTGAGGCCGAGCAGGCTGTCGCTCTTGCCCTGGATCGCGGCGTCGGTGAGCACCTTGGTCGTCTCCTGGAAGGAGGCGGCCGACAGCCACGACTCGGTCGCGAGCGAGGCCTTGGTGATGCCCATGAGCACCGGACGCGCCGAGGCCGGCTCGCCGCCCTCGGCGACGACGCGGCGGTTCTCCGTCTCGAAGATCGTCCGCTCGACCAGCGCACCGGGGAGGAACTCCGTGGCGCCCGAGTCGATGATGGTCACCCGCTTCAGCATCTGGCGGATGATCACCTCGATGTGCTTGTCGTGGATCGACACACCCTGCGACCGGTAGACCTCCTGGACCTCGCGGACCAGGTGCAGCTGCACCTCGCGCGGGCCCATGATCCGCAGCACCTCGTGCGGGTCCACCGCACCCTCGGTCAGCTGCTCGCCGACCTCGACGTGCGCGCCGTCCTCGACCCGCAGCCGCGAACGACGCGACAGCTTGTCGTACACGACCTCCTCGGATCCGTCGTCCGGCGTGATCGTGAGCTTCCGGAACTGCTCGCCGTCCTCGATGCGGACGGAGCCGGCCAGCTCGGCGATCGGGGCCTTGCCCTTGGGGACGCGGGCCTCGAAGAGCTCCACCACACGCGGCAGACCGTGGGTGATGTCGGCACCGGCCACACCACCGGTGTGGAAGGTGCGCATCGTCAGCTGGGTGCCGGGCTCACCGATCGACTGGGCGGCGATGATGCCGACGGCCTCACCGACGTCCACGAGCTTGCCCGAGGCCAGCGACCGGCCGTAGCAGGTGGCGCAGGTGCCCAGCAGCGACTCGCAGGTCAGGACGCAGCGCACCTTGACCTCGGACACCTGGGCGTCGATCAGCGTCTGGATCAGCACGTCACCCAGGTCGGCGTTCGCCTGGGCGATCACCGTGCCGTCCTCGGCCACCACGTCGGCGGCCAGGGCGCGGGCGTAGACGCTGGTCTCCACGTGGGCGTCACGGGCGACCCGACCGTCGACGACGGTGCCGATCGGCATGAGCACACCACGGTCGGTGCCGCAGTCCTCCTCGCGGATGATGACGTCCTGCGAGACGTCCACGAGACGACGGGTGAGGTACCCGGAGTCCGCGGTCCGCAGCGCGGTGTCGGCCAGGCCCTTGCGAGCACCGTGCGTGGAGATGAAGTACTCCAGCACCGACAGACCCTCCCGGAAGTTGGCCTTGATCGGCCGCGGGATGATCTCGCCCTTCGGGTTGGCGACCAGACCACGCATACCGGCGATCTGGCTGATCTGCATCATGTTGCCTCGGGCGCCCGAGTTGACCATGACCCAGACCGGGTTGGTGGTCGGGAAGTTGTCCACCATCGCCTGGGAGACCTCGGCCCGCGCGCGGGTCCAGATCTCGATCAGCTCGCCACGACGCTCGGCGTCGGTGATGACGCCGCGCTCGTACTGGCGCTCGATCTTGGCGGCCTCGGCCTCGTGCCGGTCCATGATCTCGCGCTTGGCCGGCGGGGTGACCACGTCGTCGATGGCGATCGTGACGCCCGAACGGGTCGCCCAGCGGAAGCCGGCCGCCTTGAGGGCGTCCAGCGTCGCGGCCACCTGCACCTTGGGGTAGCGCTCGGCGAGGTCGTTGACGATCGCCCCGAGCTCCTTCTTCGGCACCTGGTAGTTGACGAAGCGGTAGTCCTCGGGCATGGCCTCGTTGAACAGCACCCGGCCCAGGCTGGTCTGCACGAGCGCGGGGGCGCCCGGCGTCCAGTCCTCGGGCGCTTCCCACGGCTCGTTCACCGCGCCGTTGTCGACGCCGTAGACCTCGTCGAGGCGGATCCAGGCCCGCTCCTGCAGGGCCAGGTCGCCCTTGTCGTAGGCCATGACCGCCTCGGACGCCGAGGAGAAGGCGCGCGGCTGACCACCGTCGGCCTCCAGCGGCGAGGCCACCAGGGTCGTGAGGTGGTACAGGCCCAGCACCATGTCCTGGGTCGGCGCGGTGATCGGGCGACCATCGGCCGGGCTCAGGATGTTGTTGCTGGACAGCATCAGGATCCGGGCCTCGGCCTGCGCCTCGGCCGACAGCGGCAGGTGCACCGCCATCTGGTCACCGTCGAAGTCCGCGTTGAACGCGGTGCAGACGAGCGGGTGGATCTGGATGGCCTTGCCCTCGACCAGCTGCGGCTCGAAGGCCTGGATGCCCAGGCGGTGCAGCGTCGGCGCGCGGTTCAGCAGCACCGGGTGCTCGGTGATGACCTCTTCCAGCACGTCCCAGACGACGGGGCGGGCGCGCTCGACCATCCGCTTCGCGGACTTGATGTTCTGCGCGTGGTTGAGGTCGACCAGCCGCTTCATGACGAAGGGCTTGAACAGCTCCAGCGCCATCTGCTTGGGCAGACCGCACTGGTGCAGCTTCAGCTGCGGGCCGACGACGATGACCGAACGGCCGGAGTAGTCGACGCGCTTGCCGAGCAGGTTCTGGCGGAACCGGCCCTGCTTGCCCTTGAGCAGGTCGCTCAGGGACTTCAGCGGGCGGTTGCCCGGGCCGGTGACCGGCCGGCCGCGACGGCCGTTGTCGAACAGCGCGTCCACGGACTCCTGGAGCATCCGCTTCTCGTTGTTGACGATGATCTCGGGGGCACCGAGGTCCAGCAGACGCTTCAGCCGGTTGTTCCGGTTGATCACGCGGCGGTACAGGTCGTTCATGTCGCTGGTGGCGAAACGGCCACCGTCGAGCTGCACCATCGGGCGCAGGTCCGGCGGGATGACCGGGACGCAGTCCAGCACCATGCCCATGGGCGAGTTGCGGGTCTGCTGGAAGGCCGCGACGACCTTCAGCCGCTTGAGGGCCCGCAGCTTGCGCTGGCCCTTGCCGCTGCGGATGGTCTCCCGCAGCGAGACGGCCTCGGCGTCGAGGTCGAAGCCGGCGAGCAGCTTCTGCAGCGCCGCGGCGCCCATGCCGCCCTCGAAGTACTCACCGAAGCGGTCGCGCAGCTCGCGGTAGAGGCCCTCGTCGGCGATGAGCTGCTTGACCTCGAGCTTGCGGAAGGTGTCCATCACCTCGTCGAGGCGGTCGATCTCCCGCTGGGAGCGGTCGCGCAGCTGGCGCATCTCGCGCTCGCCGCCCTCGCGCACCTTGCGGCGGACGTCGGACTTGGCGCCCTCCGCCTCCAGCTCGGCCAGGTCGGCCTCGAGCTTCTGCTGGCGCGCCTCGACGTTCGCGTCCCGCTGGCCCTCGAGGTTGGACTTCTCCGCGCTGATCTCGGCCTCGATGGTCGGGAGGTCGCGGTGGCGCGCCTCGTCGTCGACCGAGGTGATCATGTAGGCGGCGAAGTAGATGATCTTCTCGAGGTCCTTGGGCGCCAGGTCGAGCAGGTAGCCCAGGCGCGAGGGGACGCCCTTGAAGAACCAGATGTGCGTGACCGGAGCGGCCAGCTCGATGTGGCCCATCCGCTCGCGGCGGACCTTGGCCCGGGTCACCTCGACGCCGCAGCGCTCGCAGATGATGCCCTTGAACCGGACGCGCTTGTACTTACCGCAGTAGCACTCCCAGTCCCGGGTGGGACCGAAGATCTTCTCGCAGAAGAGACCGTCCTTCTCCGGACGGAGGGTCCGGTAGTTGATGGTCTCGGGCTTCTTCACCTCACCGTGGCTCCACTGGCGGATGTCGTCGCCGGTGGCCAGCCCGATGCGGAGCTCGTCGAAGAAGTTGACGTCGAGCAAGGTGTGACCCCTTTCAGGGGCTAGTTAATGCTTTTGCCTTTGTTTTTGGCTGTGGCCGCACCGGGTTCTCCGAGCTTGCGAGGAGAACCCGGTGCGGAATGTCAGACGTCTTCGACGGACGACGGCTCGCGGCGGGACAGGTCGATGCCCAGCTCCTCCGCGGCCCGGAAGACCTCGTCGTCGGTGTCGCGCAGCTCGATCGCGTTGCCGTCGCTGGAGAGGACCTCCACGTTGAGGCAGAGCGACTGGAGCTCCTTGAGCAACACCTTGAACGACTCCGGGATGCCCGGCTCGGGGATGTTCTCGCCCTTGACGATCGCCTCGTACACCTTGACGCGGCCGAGGATGTCGTCGGACTTGATGGTGAGCAGCTCCTGCAGCGCGTAGGCCGCGCCGTAGGCCTGCATCGCCCAGCACTCCATCTCACCGAAGCGCTGACCACCGAACTGCGCCTTACCACCCAGCGGCTGCTGCGTGATCATCGAGTACGGGCCGGTCGAGCGGGCGTGGATCTTGTCGTCGACCAGGTGCAGCAGCTTCAGGATGTAGACGTAGCCCACCGAGATCGGCTCGGGGAAGGGCTCCCCCGACCGGCCGTCGAACAGCCGCGCCTTGCCGGTCTCCTTGACCATCCGGTCGCCGTCGCGGTTGGGGATCGTCGAGCCGAGGAGGCCGACGATCTCGTCCTCCTTGGCGCCGTCGAACACCGGGGTCGCGGTCCGGGTGCCGGGGCCGGCCGCCTTCGCCTTCTCGGGCAGGTTCTTGGCCCAGTCGGGGTCGCCCTCGACCTGCCAGCCCTGCTTGGCGACCCACCCGAGGTGGGTCTCCAGCACCTGGCCGACGTTCATGCGGCCGGGCACGCCGAGCGGGTTCAGGACGATGTCCACGGGGGTGCCGTCCTCGAGGAACGGCATGTCCTCCTGCGGCAGGATCTTCGAGATGACGCCCTTGTTGCCGTGGCGCCCGGCGAGCTTGTCGCCGTCGGAGATCTTGCGCATCTGGGCGACGTAGACCCGGATCAGCTCGTTGACGCCGGCGGGCAGCTCGTCGCCGTCCTCGCGCGAGAACACGCGGACGCCGATGACCTTGCCGGACTCACCGTGCTTGACCTTCAGCGACGTGTCGCGGACCTCGCGGGCCTTCTCGCCGAAGATCGCCCGCAGCAGCCGCTCCTCGGGGGTCAGCTCGGTCTCGCCCTTGGGCGTGACCTTGCCGACGAGGATGTCGCCGGGGACGACCTCGGCACCGATGCGGATGATGCCGCGCTCGTCCAGGTCGGCCAGCACGTCCTCGGAGACGTTCGGGATGTCCCGGGTGATCTCCTCGGCGCCGAGCTTGGTGTCGCGGGCGTCGACCTCGAACTCCTCGATGTGGATCGAGGACAGGACGTCGTCCTGCACGAGGCGCTGCGACAGGATGATCGCGTCCTCGTAGTTGTGGCCCTCCCACGGCATGAAGGCGACGAGCAGGTTCTTGCCCAGCGCCATCTCGCCCTCGTCGGTGCAGGGGCCGTCGGCGATGACCTGGCCGACCTCGACGCGCTGGCCCTCGTCGACGACGGGGCTCTGGTTGATCGAGGTGCCCTGGTTCGAGCGGCGGAACTTCAGCAGCCGGTAGGTCTGCCGCGTCCCGTCGTCGGCCATGACGGTGACGTAGTCGGCGGTGGAGTCCTCGACCACACCGGCCTTCTCCGCCACGACGACGTCGCCGGCGTCGACGGCGGCACGCAGCTCCATGCCGGTGCCGACCAGCGGGGCCTCGCTGCGCAGCAGCGGCACCGCCTGACGCTGCATGTTGGCGCCCATGAGCGCGCGGTTGGCGTCGTCGTGCTCGAGGAACGGGATCATCGCCGTCGCGACCGAGGTCATCTGCCGCGGCGAGACGTCCATGTAGTCCACGTTCTCGGGGGCGAGGTAGTCGACCTCACCGCCCTTGGTGCGGACCAGGACGCGCTCCTCGGCGAGGCGACCCTGCGCGTCGAGCGGCGAGTTCGCCTGCGCGACGACGAAGCGGTCCTCCTCGTCGGCGGTCAGGTAGTCGATCTGGGTGGTGACCTGGCCGTTCTCGACCTTGCGGTACGGCGTCTCGATGAAGCCGAACGCGTTCACCCGGCCGAACGAGGAGAGCGAGCCGATCAGGCCGATGTTCGGGCCTTCCGGCGTCTCGATCGGGCACATGCGGCCGTAGTGGCTCGGGTGGACGTCGCGGACCTCCATGCCGGCCCGCTCGCGGCTCAGACCACCCGGACCCAGCGCCGACAGGCGGCGCTTGTGGGTCAGGCCCGCGAGCGGGTTGGTCTGGTCCATGAACTGGGACAGCTGGCTGGTGCCGAAGAACTCCTTGATGGAGGCGACGACCGGCCGGATGTTGATCAGGGTCTGCGGCGTGATCGCCTCGACGTCCTGGGTGGTCATCCGCTCGCGGACCACGCGCTCCATGCGGGAGAGGCCGACCCGGATCTGGTTCTGGATCAGCTCGCCGACGGTGCGCAGGCGACGGTTGCCGAAGTGGTCGATGTCGTCGGTGCCGTGGTCGGGCTCGCCGGCGTGGAGGCGCACGACGTACTCGATGGTGGCGACGATGTCGTCCTCGGTCAGCGTGGAGGTGCTCTGCGGCACCGCGACGCCCAGCTTCTTGTTGACCTTGTACCGGCCGACCTTCGCCAGGTCGTAGCGCTTGGGGTTGAAGAACAGGTTCTCCAGCAGCGCCTGCGCCGACTCGCGCGTCGGCGGCTCGCCCGGCCGCAGCTTGCGGTAGATGTCGAGCAGCGCCTCGTCCTGGCCGGCGATGTGGTCCTTCTCGAGCGTGGCCAGCACGGTGGGCGACCACTGGAAGTGCTCGCGGATGCGGTCCTCGCCCCAGCCGAGCGCCTTGAGCAGCACGGTGACCGGCTGGCGGCGCTTGCGGTCGATGCGGACGCCGACGGTGTCGCGCTTGTCGACGTCGAACTCCAGCCACGCGCCGCGGCTCGGGATGACCTTGGCCGAGAAGACGTCCTTGTCCGACGTCTTGTCCAGGGACTTGTCGAAGTAGACGCCCGGGCTGCGGACCAGCTGGGAGACGACGACGCGCTCGGTCCCGTTGATGACGAAGGTGCCCTTGTTCGTCATGATCGGGAAGTCGCCCATGAACACCGTCTGGCTCTTGATCTCGCCGGTGGTGTTGTTCATGAACTCGGCGGTGACGAACAGCGGCGCCGCGTAGGTCATGTCCTTGTCCTTGCACTCCTCGAGGGACGCCTTGACGTCCTCGAAGCGCGGGTTGGAGAAGGACAGCGACATCGAGCCGCTGAAGTCCTCGATCGGCGAGATCTCCTCGAGGATCTCGGCGAGGCCACCGACGGCCGAGGCCTGCTCCTCGGGCGAGAGCGTGGCCCGCCACTCGGGGCTGCCGACCAGCCAGTCGAAGGACGCGGTCTGCAGGGCGAGCAGATCCGGGACCTCGAGCGGCTCGGAGATCTTGGCGAACGACACGCGCAGCGGCGCGCCGGGGATCTTCTGCTGGTCGGCCTCGCCGGTACGGGGGCCGTCCTGGGGGACCGGGGTGGTCTGGGTGCTACCCGACTCGGTGGTGCCGGGGGTGGTGCTGGTGGGGCGAGAGCCTGCCAAGATGCGTCCTTCCAAGGACCTCACGACGTGCGGGCGGGGGTGCGGGTCGTCCTGGGTCGTCGTCGGTAATGGCGAGGCTGTCCGCGACGGCCACGATCGCCCGCTACGACGGTCAGCGCGGGCGACGCCGGGAGGATTCCCGGGCACCCGTCGTGACCCGTCTCGGCGGGCAGGCAGTCAGAGGGCAGCGCAACAGGAGACCCTACCCCTGCTCTTGCGCGATGTCCACGCGGGGGGTACCGGTGCGACCGGCACCACAGCCCGGGACGTGCGGGCGCAACGGCAGGCGGGGCGTGCACCACCACCATGGGGCACACCGCCCCGCCCCGGGGACCGCCACGCCGGGGCCGCCCCGCGGCCCGGGGGTCAGCTGGAGGTCAGCAGCGTCAGCTCGCTGATCCTCCACTCACCGTCGACGGTGACCATCCGCAGCTGCACCGTCTGGACGCAGGCCTGCGCCCCGTCGGCGGTGACCTGGCACTCGGAGCCCTCCGGCGGCTGCTGCCCGCCGCTGTTCACCGACTCGACGACGTACCGGCCGAAGACCACCAGCGTCGCGGTGTCCTGCGCGTCGTTGATCTGCTGGAGCCCGACGTCGTCCACCTCGTAGCTGGTGGTCGCCGAGACCTGCTCGTAGGTGTCGATGATCCCGCCCTGCGCCAGGTCGCGCTCGTACTGCTCGCGCAGCTCGCCGGTCAGCACGGCGAGCTTGCCCTCCACGCTGCCCTCGGAGTCCTCGTAGTCGTACGCGTAGACGGCGCGGACGCCGTCCCGGGCGGCGTCCACCACCGACGCGTCGACGTAGCGGGGGTCCAGCCGCTGCCAGAGCAGCGCGCCGGCCGCGGCCGCGGCCAGGAGGCAGAGCACCGCCAGGACGGCGGCCAGGGCCCGCCCGCGGGGACGACGGGTCGGGAGGGGGCGGTGACCGGCGCCCCGGGTGCTGCGGCGGGCGCGCGGCTCGGCCGCGGGACCGGCCGCTGTCGCCGTGCCGCCGGCCACGGCGGGTGCGCTCTCGTCCCGCTCGCGCCGGCTGCCGGCCACCCGTGGGCGGGGGGCGGGCCGGGTGCCGGGAGCGGGACGGGGGCGCGCGGTCGGTCGCGGGCGATCCTCGGGGATCTGGCTCACGACCGGCTCACCGTCCCCGGATGGCCGACAGCAGCCACCGGTCGTCGACCTTGGTCAGCTCGACCTCGATCCGGTAGCGCAGCAGCTCGGCCTGGCCGCCGGCGTTGCTCTGCTGCGTGGACGCGATGACCAGCAGGGCCGTGGCGCTGTCCTCGTCCGCCCGCGTGACGCCGGCGCCGACGACCTCCGTGCTGGTGACGGCCTCGGCGTCGAGGATCGCCTGTCGCCGCTCGTCCAGCCGGGCGATCGTCTCCTCCCCGAGCTGGCCGGTGGTGATCGCCTCGATCTCGCGGATGTCGTCGTCGAGGGTGAGGTGGTCGAAGGAGGTCAGGTCCACCACGTGCGAGCGGGCGGCCTGGAGCGCCGCGACGTAGGTGTCGGTCCGGATCGCCGAGGGGTCGGGGCGGGTGGACCAGAGCAGGGCCGCCGCCGCGACCAGCAGGACCAGCAGCGCCCCGAGCAGCGGCACCACCGGGACGGCCGGCCGGGTCGGGGCCGCGTCCGCCCGCGGGCCGGGCGCCGCCGCCTCGTCGTCGGCGACGGGGGGCCGGGCGGCGTCCCCGACCCGGTCCTCCTCGGGCGCTCGGGCCCGCGCGTCACTGGTCACCGGCGCATCCTCCTCTGTCGTCTCGTCGGGATCGGCCCGCGGCAGGCCGTGTTCAGCCGTTCGGGGCAGCCGGGTCAGGCGGTGGTGCGGGCGAAGGGGGTGGCGTGCAGCAGGCCGCCCAGCAGCTCGTCGAGCCCGGCCAGCACCGGCGGCCGGGTGCCCCCTCCGCTCTGCTGCCCGGAGCCGCCCACGCCACCGGAGCGGCCGATGTTCTGCTCGCCGCGGAGGTTGGAGCCGGTCTCGTCGGTGCCGTCGCCCGGATCCGGGTCGACGCCGTCGACCACCCGGCAGCGGACCGCCTCGGTGTCCAGGGCCTGGACGGCGCCCGGACCGGACAGCTGGGCGGTGGACGCGTAGCCGCTGGTGCAGGGCGGGGGGTCATCGGCGTTGAGGACGAAGCCGAAGTGCGCCCGCATGGTGCCGCCGTCGTTGCGGACGACGCTGAACCCGCCGGAGACCACGTCCGGGTAGGTGACCAGGAGCTGCTCGACGCCGTCGAGCCGCGGGATGGTGACCCCGTTGAGGACGTCCAGGTTGCGGATCAGCGGCCCGAGCCCGGGGCCGGCCTCGGCCACCAGCCGCTGCAGGGCGTCGCCGGCATCGGGACCGTTGACCAGCAGGCCGCGCAGGTCGGCGTCGCTCTGCACCAGGGTGTCGCTGACCAGCCGCAGGTCGGCCGCCCACTGCTCGATCGCCGACCGGCTGTCGACCTGGGTCTGCAGCACCGTCCGGCCGTCCGTGATGAGCCGGAGGGTCTCCGGCAGCGACTCCTGGGCGCGGGTGAGCAGCAGGTCGCCGTTGTCGATCAGCCGACCGAGGTCGTCCCCCGCCCCGGCGAAGGCCCGGCCGAGCTCGTCGACGACGATCCGCAGGTTCTCCTCGTCCAGGGAGCCGACCAGCTCGTCCACGCTCAGCAGCAGCTGCTCGACGGGCACCGGGATGGACGTCCGGTCCTGCGGGATGACCGCGCCGTCGGTGAGGTAGGGGCCCGCGTCGTCGTCGGGGACGAGGTTGACGTACTGCTCCCCCACCGCGCTCCGGGTGGCCACCACCGCCGCGGTGCTCGCCGGGATGGGCGCGGCGTCGGGCCCGATGGTCAGCGTCACGCGGACCCCGTCGTCGACGAGCTCCATGTCGCTCACCCGGCCCACGGGGACCCCGCGGTAGGTGACCTCGGCGTTGACGAAGATGCCGCCGGAGTCCCGGAAGTCGGCGGACACCTCGTACCCGGTGCCGAGCAGCAGGCGGTCCAGGCCGACGTAGGTGAACCCCAGGTAGGCCATCCCCAGCACCGCCACCATCGCGAACGCGGCCAGCTGCAGCTTCGTGGTGCGGGTGATCACGACAGGCCTCCCAGCAGGTCGGGCAGGCCGACGACGCCGCCCTCGCCGGGCGCCCGGCCGACGACGTCCTCGGGCAGCAGCGCCCCGAGGACCGAACCCGGCACGGTCCCCGGCGCGGCCGTGCCGCCCCCGGCGTTGCCGACCTCGTTGCCGGGCGGGGTGCCCGGGACGCCGCACTGCTCGCCGGTGACGTCGTCGGGCGCCGACTCCTCGAGGGCCCCGGTGAGCGGATCGACGACGTAGCGGCAGAGGACCTCGGTGAGGTCGAGGTCGAGCGTGGCGGTCATGTTGGTGAACAGCCCGTAGCCGCCGGTCCGGAGGTCCTGCCGGTAGTTCAGGGCCGGCAGCGAGCTGGCCGGGAACGGGTAGGTGAGCAGCAGGTCCAGCGAGCCGGCGAGGTCGGGGCCGGCGGCGGCCAGCTGGGCGAGGATCGGCTGGAGCAGCTGCAGGTCGGCGACGGTGTTCGCGCCCGCCTGGTCGATGATCCGGGTGCCGACGTCACCGAGCCGGGCGAGGCTGTCCAGCATCGACACCAGCAGGTCGCGCTGCTGGTTCACCACGTCCAGCCCCGGGCCGATGGTGTCCAGCGCCGTCTCGATCGTCTGCGTGCGCTCGGCCAGGCCGGCGGCGAGGGCGTTGACGCTGTCCAGCGCGCGGCCGATCTCGTCCTTCTGCTGGTCCAGCCCGCCGATGAACGTGTCCAGCTGCTCGATGGTGCTGCGGATCGCCGACTCCCGGCCCTCGAGCGCGACGCCGAGCTCCCGGGTGATGGTCTGCAGCTGGGCGAGCCCGCCGCCCCCCAGGACGAGGGAGAGCGCGCCGAGCAGCTCCTCCACCTCGACGTTGCGGTTGGTGCGGTCCAGCCCGATCCGGGCGCCGTCCGCCAGGGTGCCCTCGGGCTCCTCGTTGCCCGGGGGCGCCAGCTCGACGAACTTCTCCCCCAGCAGCGAGGTCTGGCCGACCATCGCCACGGCGTTGGCCGGCAGCTGCACGTCGCCGTTGACCGAGAGGGTCACCAGCGCGGTCCAGTCGTCGGCCAGCTCGATCTCCTCGACCCGGCCGACCGGCACGTCGGCGACCCGGACGCCGGACTGCGGCACCAGGTCCAGGACGTCGAGGAACTCCACCTGCACGGTGTAGGGCTCGTCGCCGAGGTCCGCCCCGCCGGGGAGCCCGACGGAGTACGCGCCGCGGAAGCCGCAGCCGCCCAGCAGCACGATGCCGCTGACCAAGGCGGTCGCCCGCACGAGGGCCCGGGTCATCACTGCCCTCCCGAGAGGTCGGGGAGGCCGACGAGCGCGCCGCCGGTGCGGCCGCCCCCGGAGCTGCCGCCGAAGAGCCTGGTGAGCAGCTCCTGGAGGTCGGGGACCCCGTTGCCGTCGAGGTCGTCCAGCGCGCCGTCCGCGTCGGCGTCCCCGGACAGCAGCCGGGTGCAGATCTGCTCGATCGGGGGCAGCTGCAGGCCCTGGGTCAGTGGATCGGTGAGCACGTCGGGGACCAGGTCGAGGTCCAGGCGCAGCCGCCCGGTCGCGCCCAGGATCTGGCAGACGATGATCTCGGGGCTCGTCGCGCCGAGGGAGTTGTCGCGGGTGTCCAGCGTCCCGTAGTCGGGGTTGTAGGCGTGCGCCAGGTTGCCCAGGGCCGCGGGCGCCACGTCGAGGACCTCCGCCAGCGCGTCGCGCTGCTGGACCAGGGCGAGGGTGACGTCGGCCAGCCGGTCGACGTTGGTGCGCAGCAGGTCGGTGTTGTCCCGCACGAAGCCCGCCACCTGCCCCAGCGCCGAGGACAGCAGCTGGATCGCGGCGGCCAGGTCCTCCCGCTCCCCCTCCAGCAGGTCGGCCACGGCCGCGAGGTCCTGGTTGAACCGGCCCACCTGGGCGTCGATGGTGGCCAGCGCGCCGGTGAAGGCCTGCAGGTTCTCCACCGATTCGAACAGCCCGTCCCGGTTGTCCGCCAGCGTCTCCACGGCCAGCGAGAAGCCGGTGAGCGTCCGGTTGAGGTCGTCCCCGGTGCCGGCGAGGTTGGCCGCCCCGACGTCGACGAGGTCGGACAGCGCGCCGTCCTCGTTGGCCCCGGTCGGGCCGAGCGCCGCCGACAGCTCGTCCAGGGCGCCGTACACGGCGTCGAGCTCGACCGGGGTCGCCGTGCGCTCCACCGGCACCTCGGCGCCGTCCTGCATCGTCGGCCCGCCGTCGTAGACGGGGGCGAACTGCACGTACCGGTCCGAGACCAGCGAGGGCGCCAGCACCACGGCGTCGGCGTCGGCCGGGATGTCGTAGTCCTCGTCGATCACCATCTCCACGCGCACGCGGTCACCCTCCGGGCGGACCTCGGTGATCTCCCCGACCTCGATGCCGAGGACCCGCACGTCGGACCCCGGGTAGAGGCCGACCGTCTGCGTGAACCAGGCGGTCACCCGGTACTGGCCGGCGGGCTTCAGCACCGTCCAGCCGAGCGCGCCGACCAGGACCAGCGCAGCCGCCAGCGCGACCCCGCGCTGCACCGAGCCGCTCATCAGTTGCCCTCCTGGCAGGAGACCGGCAGGCCGACCACACCGGGCCCGCCGCAGACGACGCTGCCGACCACGCCGGGCAGCAGGTTGTCGACGAAGCTGTCGAACCACCGCCCGGTGCCCAGGGTGTTGGTGAACACCCGGACGAACGGCGCCATGTTGTCGACGGTCTGCGCCAGGTTCGCCCGGTTGCGCGCCAGGATGTCGGTCACCGTCGACAGCTGCTGCAGCGCCGGGGTGAGCGCCTCGCGGTTGTCGGCCACCAGCCCGGACAGCTGGGTGGACAGCTGCTGGGTGCTGGTGAGGATGTCGTCGATCAGCTGCCGGCGCTCCTGCACCTCGGCGAGCAGTGTGTTCGAGTCGAGGATCAGGCGGGTGAACTCGCCGTTGCGGTCGGCCAGCACGTCGGTCACCGTCCGGGTCGCCGTCAGCAGCTCCCGGAGCTGGGCGTCGCGCGAGGCGATGGTGTCCGACAGCCGGGCGAGACCCTGCAGCGAGGTGCGGACCTCGTCCGGGGTCTCCGCGAAGGTCTCGGCGAGCACCTCGAAGGAGCCGGCCAGCTGCGCGGTGTCCAGGTCCTCCACGGTCGTGGACAGGTCGGCGAAGGCCTCGACGACGTCGTAGGGCGAGGCCGTCCGCTCCCGCGGGATCCGCTCGCCGGGGTCGAGCGCGGTGGCGCCGCGGGGCACCAGGGCCAGGTACTTCGCCCCGAGCACCGTCTCGATCTTGATCGCCGCCTCCGACCGGTCGCCCACGAAGGCGTCCTCGACCCGGAACTCGACGGTGACCGCGCCGTCCTCGAGGGAGAGGGCCTCGACGTTGCCCACCTTCACCCCGGCCACGCGCACCGGGTCGTCGGGCTGCAGGCCCGCCGCCTCGGTGAACTGCGCCCGGTAGACGGTGCCACCGCCGATCAGGGGCAGGGACTGCGCGTTGAACGCCAGCAGGACCAGCGCGGTGATCACCGTCAGGCTGACCGCACCCACGGTGACCGGGTTCCGGTCCCGGAAGGGACGCGACCGGCGGGCCATCAGCTGCACCCCCGCTCGCCGTTGCGCAGACCGCCGGTCGGCACCTCGACGGCGTTCTCGGTGCCGTCGGGGTTGCTGACCGGCAGGACGACGTTGCCCGACGCCCCGCACAGGAAGAAGTTGAACCAGCTGCCGTTCACCGCCGTCCGGGTGACCAGGTCGATCTTCGTCGGCGCCAGCTGCAGGAAGTCCTCGAGGACGTCCCCGCTGTCGGCCAGGTTGGCCGACAGTGCGCCGAGGGCCTCGATGTCGGCGGCCAGCGGGGCCCGTACGTCGACCAGCAGGTCGGTGGTCGACCGGGCCAACCCGTCGATGGTCTGCAGCGAGTCGAAGATGGCCTCGCTGTCGCCGGCCAGGCCGGTGACGAACTGCTGCAGGCTCACGATCAGCCCCGACAGCTGCTCGTCGCGGGCCGCCACGCTGCCCAGGACCGTGGTCAGGTTCTCGATCACGCTGCCGATCACGGCGTCCTTGTCGGCCAGCGAGTCGCTCAGCGAGGCGACGTGCGACAGGAGGCTCTGCACCGTGCCGCCCTCGCCCTGGAAGACCTGGATGATCTCGAACGACAGCCGGTTGACGTCGGCCGGCGACAGCGCCTGCAGCAGCGGCTGGAACCCGCCGAAGAGGGTGGTCAGGTCCAGCGCCGGGGTGGTCTGCGCCAGCGGGATGAGCTCGTCCTCCGCGAGGGTGCGCCCGGCCGAGCCGTCGCCCTCCTGGAGCGCGATGTACCGCTGCCCCACGAGGTTCCGGTAGCGGATGATCGCCTCGACCCCGGCCGGCAGCGGCACGTCGGCGCTGACCTCCAGGGCCACCTCCGCCACCGGCCGGTCGGTCCCCTCGGCCAGCGCGATGCCGGTCACCTGGCCCACCCGGACGCCGGCGATGCGCACCTCGTCGCCCTCCACCAGGCCGGCCACGTCGGTGAACTGCGCCCGGTAGGCCAGCTGCTCGCCGTAGCCGGCGTTGGTGATGGTGCTGATCAGCACGTAGCTGGCCAGCACGGTGACCAGAGCGAACGCCAGCAGCTTGGTGAGCGGGCCGGCCATCCCGCGCAGCGCCCTCCTCACGACGCCCACCCCGCTCCGCGGCCGACCGCTCCGCTGCGCGCCGCGCTCATCGGAGGGCCACCTGGGTGCCCCGCAGCAGCGGCGCCATCGTGGCGGCGGCGAGGTCGGACACCTCTGTCGGCTCGGTCCCGGTCTGGTAGGCGAGGATGCTGCGCACGAAGTCCAGCTCCGCTGTCGATCCGGCGAGGTCGTAGGGCAGGGACCGCCCCGCCGTCGGGTTGGGGTCCCCGGCGCCCTCGGGCACGTCGTCGGGCCCGCGGCCGCCGAGGCAGACGGGATTGCCCGAGACCGGGTTGTCCGGTGAGTCGACGTCGTCCTCCGGTGGTGTCGGGCAGTAGTACTCGCCGCGCTCGGCCGCCCGGACGAGCCCGTCGATGTCGTCGAGGCCCTGGCAGTCCGGTCCGCTCCGGTCCAGGTACGCCGGCTGGTCACCGGGCACGTAGGGGTTGCGCGGCGGCAGGGTGACGACGATGTTCAGGTTCAGCGCGGGGTCGCCGTCGGCGCCGAAGGCCTCGCTGATCATCGGGTTGAACCGGGTGAGCCCCTCCAGCAGGCACGGGTAGACCGGGGAGTACTCGGCGAAGACGCCCAGCACCGGCCGGGAGCTCTCGGCCAGCGAGATGATGGACCGCTCGTTGCTCTCCAGGAAGCCGGCCGTCACGTCGGCGGCCGACCGGCCCACGGTGAAGGTCCGGCGGAGCTGCTCGGACTGGTCGACCAGCGTCGTGCTGGTGACGGCCAGGTTGTCGAGCACCGCCAGCAGGTCGTCGGCCGCGGAGTCGTAGGTGTCGGCGGTGTCGGCGATCCCGGAGATGTCGGCCTGCAGCTGCGGCAGCACGGTGTTCAGCTCGCCGACGTACTCCCCCACCGCGGCCAGGTTGGCGCCCAGCCGGTCGCCCCGGCCACGCAGCGCGTCGGCGACCGCCCCGAGGGTGGTGGCGAGGTCCTGCGGCTCCACGGCCTGCAGCAGCGGCAGCAGGTCGTCGATCACGCGCTGCAGCTCGATGGCGTTCTCGCTGCGGTCCTGACCGATCACGTCGCCGTCGGCCAGCCGCTCGGCGCTCGGCTGCTCGGGCAGCTCCAGCGAGACGAAGCGCTCGCCGAACAGCGTCTTCGGCAGCAGCCGGGCCGTCACGTCCGCCGGGATCTGCGCCAGGTACTCCGGCTCGATCGCCAGCTCGATGACGGCGCCGCCCATCCCGGTCCGGACCTCGCGGACGTCGCCCACGATCACGCCGCGGACCTTGACGTCGGAGGCCTCCTGGAGCTGGTTGCCCACCGTGTCGGCCTCCAGGGTCACGCGGGCGACCTCGGTGAACGCCTTCTGGTACGTCGCCACGGCCAGCGCCAGCAGGAGGACCAGGACCACGAGGAAGGCCAGGCCCTGCAGCCGGCGCCGGACGACGGCGCCCCGGTCGGTTCTCATCGCCCGCTCACCCCGCGATCCGCACGGTCGTCGTCGAGCCCCAGATGGCCAGCGACAGGAACAGGTCGATGACCATCACCGCCACGATCGAGAACCGCACCGCCCGGCCCACCGCCAGCCCCACACCGGCGGGTCCGCCACCGGCGCGGAAGCCGTAGTAGCAGTGGCTGAGGATGATCACGACGGCGAAGACGAGCACCTTCAGGAACGACCAGAAGACGTCCTGCGGCGGCAGGAACAGGTTGAAGTAGTGGTCGTAGGTGCCGGTCGACTGCCCGTAGGCCTGCGTGGTGATGGTGCGGGTGGCGAAGTAGCTGCTGAGCAGCCCGAGCACGTACAGGGGGACGACGGCGATGAAGCCGGCGACGATCCGGGTGGTGACCAGGAAGGGCAGGGACGGCACCCCCATGACCTCGAGCGCGTCGATCTCCTCGTTGATGCGCATGGCGCCGATCTGGGCGGTGAAGCCGCACCCGACCGTGGCCGAGAGCGCCAGGCCGGCCACCAGCGGGGCGATCTCCCGGGTGTTGAAGTACGCCGAGAGGAAGCCGGTGAACGCCGAGGTGCCGAGCTGGTCGAGGGCCGCGTAGCCCTGCAGCCCGACCTCGGTCCCGGTGAAGAACGACAGGAACGCGATGACGCCGACCGTGCCGCCGATGACGGACAGCGCGCCGGAGCCGAAGGTCACCTCGGCGAGCAGCCGGAACGTCTCCCGCTTGTAGCGGCGCAGCGTGCGCGGCACCCAGCCCAGCGCCCGGCCGTAGAAGCCCAGCTGGTCGCCGAGGTCGTCGAGGGTGTCCAGCGGCCGCCGGTAGACGGTGCGCACGACCCTGCGCGCACGGACCCGGATGCGGTCGGTCGGCGAGAGGAGGGCCATCACGCCCCCTTCGGGGGGACGAGCTGGAAGTACAGCGCCGTCATGACGAAGTTGACCGCGAACAGCAGCAGGAACGTGATCACCACCGCCTGGTTGACCGCGTCACCCACGCCCTTCGGCCCGCCGCCGGCGTTGAGCCCCTTGTAGGCGGCCACGATGCCGGCGATGAGCCCGAAGACCAGGGCCTTGATCTCGCCGGACCAGAAGTCCTCGACCTGCGCCAGGGCGCTGAAGGAGGCCAGGTAGGCGCCTGGCGTACCGCCCTGCAGGACGACGTTGAAGAAGTACCCGCCGGCCACGCCGACGACGCTGACCAGGCCGTTGAGCAGCACCGCCACCAGCATCGCGCCCAGCACGCGGGGCACCACCAGCCGCTGGATCGGGCTGATGCCCAGGACCTCCATGGCGTCGATCTCGTCGCGGATCTTGCGGGCGCCGAGATCCGCGCAGATCGCCGACCCGCCGGCGCCGGCGATGAGCAGCGCGGTGACGATCGGGCTCGCCTCGCGGAGGACGGCCAGGACCGACGCCGAGCCGGTGAAGGACTGGGCGCCCAGCTGCCGGGTCAGCGATCCGAGCTGCAGCGCGATGACGGCCCCGAAGGGGATCGCGACCAGCGCCGTCGGCAGGATCGTGACGCTGGCGACGAACCAGGTCTGCTGGATGAACTCGCGGAGCTGGAACGGCCGCTTGGGCAGCGCCCGGAGGACGTCCAGCGCGAAGGCGAACAGGTTGCCGCTGGCCGCCAGTGGCCGGGTCGGCGAGTACTTCCCGTCCAGCAGCCCGGGTGCTCCCGGCTCACCGGTGGCCGTCATCGGTCCCCACCGGACCGCGGCAGGACGATCGTGGCGGCGGAGCCGCCCGGGTCGGCGCCGGGCTCGGGAGCCCAGTGCCGCCCACCCGTGCCGCCGGTCGGGGCGGCCGCGCCGGCGCCGGTCCGCGCGAGGAGGTCCGCCGGCAGCGACGCCCGGATCGCCTCGGCGGTGGCGGGGTCGAACTCGTGCAGCATGCGGGCGACCCGCTCCTGCCGGCGGCGCACCGCCCTGCGCTCGGGGAGGCCGGGCGAGGGGTCCAGCTGCGGCGGCACCGCGTCCCCGCCGCTGGCGCCCTTGGGCCCGATGCCGTTGTGCGCGTCGCCGCCGCGGGCCTCGAGGGCGGCCATCTCGGCCTCGACCTGGGCGACGTCCTTCTCCTCGCTCATCCCGATCGGGCCCTCGCGGCGGCCGTTGAGGAACTGGCGGACGACCGGCTCCTGGGAGGTGAGCAGCTGCTCGCGGGGGCCGAACATGGCGAGGTGGCGGCGGAACAGGAGGCCGAGGTTGTCCGGCACGGTCCGGGCGGTGCCGATGTCGTGCGTGACGATCAGGAAGGTGGCGTCGATCTGGGCGTTGAGGTCGACGATCAGCTGGTTGAGGTAGGCCACGCGGACCGGGTCGAGGCCGGAGTCCGGCTCGTCGAAGAGGATGATCTCGGGGTCGAGCACCAGGGCGCGGGCGAGGCCGGCGCGCTTGCGCATACCGCCGGAGATCTCCCCGGGCAGCTTCCCCTCGGCGCCCTGCAGGCCGACCATGTCCATCTTCTCGAGCACGATCCGGCGGACCTCGGACTCGCTCTTCCTCGTGTGCTCGCGCAGCGGGAAGGCGATGTTGTCGAAGAGGTTCATCGAGCCGAACAGCGCACCGTCCTGGAACAGGACGCCGAACAGCTTGCGGATCTCGTAGAGGCGGGACTCGCTGGTGCGGACGATGTCGGTGTCGGAGATGACGATCGAGCCCTTCTCGGGCTTCAGCAGGCCGACCAGCGACTTCAGGAACACCGACTTACCGGTGCCCGACGGCCCGAGCAGCACCGAGATCTCCCCGGGCGGCAGCGTGAGCGTGACGTCGCTCCAGATGTTCTGGCTGCCGAACGACTTGGTCAGCCCCGAGACCTCGACTGCGACGCCCACGTGTCCCCTGCCTCCGCTCCGACCGTTCCCGCCGGTTCCCCGTCCCCGCCGCGTCGACGGTCCCGGCAGTGCGCGGCGCACGGTCGACTCCGCATGCGGAGAGATCGCGTCGCGTCACTACCGGTCAGTAACGAACGGGTGCGGCGAAGGTTACGTGTGTCACGGGGTTCCGGTGACCCAGGTCTCCCCCTACCGGCCGAGAACCACCCGGACATGCGACAGGGGCCGTCCTCCGATGGAGGACGGCCCCTGTGCGGGGTGGTGCGATCCCGGGCTAGGCCCGGGAGGGGGTCACTTGACGGTGACGGTGGCGCCGGCGCCCTCGAGGGCGGCCTTGGCCTTGTCAGCGGCGTCCTTGGCGACCTTCTCCAGGACCGGCTTCGGCGCGTTGTCGACCAGGTCCTTGGCCTCCTTGAGGCCGAGCGAGGTCAGGCCGCGCACCTCCTTGATGACCTGGATCTTCTTGTCGCCGGCAGCCTCGAGGATGACGTCGAACTCGTCCTGCTCGACAGCGGCCTCGGCACCGCCGCCACCGCCACCGGCGGCCGGGGCGGCCGCGACGGCGACCGGGGCAGCCGCGGTGACGTCGAACGTCTCCTCGAACTGCTTCACGAAGTCGGACAGCTCGAGGAGGGTCATCTCCTTGAAGGCGTCGAGCAGCTCGGCGCTGGAAAGCTTGGCCATGGTGTCTCCTTCTGGGATCAGTCGTCGCTGGCCGCGTCGGCGGCCGGCGAATCGGTGGCCGGGGCGGCCGTGTCGGTGTCGGTGGTGGTGTCAGCAGCAGCGGTGTCGCCGGCGGGAGCCTCGGCGGCCGGTGCGTCGGCCGCCTTCTTCTCCTGCAGCGCGGCGGCCAGCCGGGCGACCTGCGACAGCGGGGCCTGGAACAGCCCGGCAGCCTTGGTCAGGTTGCCCTTCATCGCGCCGGCCAGCTTGGCCAGCAGCACCTCGCGCGGCTCGACGTCGGCCAGGGCGGTGACCTCGGCGGGGCTGACGGTGCGGCCCTCGACGACACCACCCTTGACGACCAGCAGCGGGTTGGCGCGCGCGAAGTCGCGGATGGCCTTGGCGGCCTCGACGACGTCGCCCTGGATGAAGGCGATCGCGGTGGGGCCGTTGAGCAGCGGGCCGAGGTCGGTGTGCCCGACCTGGTCCGCCGCCCGCTTCGTCAGGGTGTTCTTGACGACGGCGTAGCTGCTGCCCTCACCGAGGGAACGACGCAGCTGGGTCAGCTGCGCCACGGTCAGCCCGCGGTACTCGGTGAGCACCGCTGCGCTGGACGACTGGAACCGCTCGGTGATCTCGTCGATCACCGCGGCCTTCGCCTGCGTGGGCATGGGCCTCCTCTCGTCTGTCGGGCGACCACTGGACGCTGCACGACGACGGGCGATCGAGGCCCCGGAGACACGGAACGCCCCGGCGCAGGGCGCACGGGGCGATGGGCGGGCGCACGACGGCGCCCGGCTACCGGACCGTCCTCCTGCGCGGGTCGCCCGACATCTGCGGACCTTCGATCGCACGCGGACGTGCGACGACCAGCGGTCTTGGGGGGAACGCAGGCAAGAGTACGCCATGTCGACACGTCGCCGGGAGGCGGTCCCCCCGGAACGCGCAAGGGCCCCGCAGCGACGTGCGCTGCGGGGCCCTCGGGGCGCTTCGCTCAGGCGGGCTCGTCCACCGTCAGGTTGCGGGTGCGGTTCGGGTCGACCGGGATGCCCGGGCCCATCGTGGTGGAGATGGTGACCTTCTTGACGTACCGGCCCTTGGCCGAGGACGGCTTGGCCCGGAGGACCTCGTCCAGGGCGGCGGCGTAGTTCTCGACCAGCTTGGTCTGGTCGAACGACGTCTTGCCGATGACCAGGTGCAGGTTGGCCTGCTTGTCGACGCGGAAGTTGATCTTCCCGCCCTTGATGTCGTTGACGGCCTTGGTGACGTCGGGCGTCACGGTGCCGGTCTTCGGGTTCGGCATCAGGCCACGGGGGCCGAGGATGCGGGCGATCCGGCCGACCTTGGCCATCTGGTCCGGCGTCGCGATCGCGGCGTCGAAGTCGAGGAAGCCGCCCTGGATCCGCTCGATCAGGTCGTCGGACCCCACGACGTCGGCGCCGGCGGCCTCGGCCTCGGCTGCCTTGTCACCGGTCGCGAACACGATGACGCGGGCGGTCTTGCCGGTGCCGTGGGGCAGGTTGACCGTGCCGCGGACCATCTGGTCGGCCTTGCGCGGGTCGACGCCCAGGCGCATGGCGACCTCGACGGTGGCGTCGTAGGCGGTCGTCGACGTCTCCTTGGCCAGCGAGGCGGCCTGGAGCGGGCTGTACAGGGTGTCCCGGTCGACCTTGTCGGCCGCGGCGCGGAACTTCTTGCCGTGCTTCGCCATGATGTGTCCTCTCCGGGGGCCCCGTCCTTCATGAGCAGGGCCCCGGTCATGTGGTGTCCGGGCCTGGCGAGGCCCTCCCACAGGTGCTGGGTGGTGCGGGTGCGGGCTGGTCAGCCCTGGACGGTGATCCCCATCGACCGGGCGGTGCCGGCGATGATCTTCTCGGCCTGCTCGAGGTCGTTGGCGTTGAGGTCGACCATCTTCGTCTGGGCGATCTCGCGGACCTGGTCACGGGTGACCGTGGCGACCTTGGTCTTGTGCGGCTCGCCCGAGCCCTTCTCGACACCGGCGGCCTTGAGCAGCATGCGCGCGGCCGGCGGGGTCTTGGTGACGAACGTGAAGGTCCGGTCCTCGAAGACCGAGATCTCGACCGGGACGACGTCACCGCGCTGCGACTCGGTGGCCGCGTTGTAGGCCTTGCAGAACTCCATGATGTTGACGCCGTGCTGGCCGAGCGCCGGACCCACGGGCGGCGCGGGGGTGGCCGCACCGGCCTTGATCTGGAGCTTGATGACCGCGGTCAACCGCTTCCTGGGGGGCATGACTTCCTTCTATCGGTGGTGGATCAGCTGGTGCTCTGGGCGCCGTCGAGCGCTCAGATCTTGCTGACCTGGTTGAACGACAGCTCGACGGGCGTCTCGCGGCCGAAGATCGAGACCAGCACCTGCAGCTTCTGCTGCTCGGCGTTGATCTCGTTGATGGTGGCGGGCAGCGTCGCGAACGGACCGTCCATGACGGTGATCGACTCGCCGACCTCGAAGTCGACGACGGCGGCCGGCGCGGCCTGGGCGCCGCCGGTCGACGCGGCGGCCTCGGTGGCCCGGGGGGCCTGCGGCGCCGTGGCGGGCACCAGGATCTTGACGACCTCGTCGAGGGTCAGCGGCGAGGGCTTGGAGGTGGCGCCCACGAAGCCCGTGACACCGGGGGTGTTGCGGACCGCGCCCCACGACTCGTCGTTGAGCTCCATGCGGACCAGCAGGTAGCCCGGCAGCACCTTGCGGTTGACCTGCGAACGCTTGCCGTTCTTGATCTCGGTGACCTCCTCGGTGGGCACCTCGATCTGGTAGATGTAGTCCTCGACGTCCAGCGACTGGATGCGCGCCTCGAGGTTGGTCTTCACCTTGTTCTCGTAGCCCGCGTAGGAGTGCACGACGTACCAGTCGCCCGGGGCGATCCGCAGCGCCTTCTTCATCGCCTCGGCAGGGTCCTCGTCCTCCTCCGGCTCGACGTCGGAGTCGGGGGCCGCCCCGGCGATCGGGTCGGTGGCGAGGGTGTCCGGGTCGCCGCCCTCGATCTCCGGCGGCACGTCGGAGACGGCGGTGTCGGTGTCGAGGTCGGCGGTGTCGCTGGACCCCTCGGCGGAACCGGTCTCGCCGGCGCCGGTCTCGACGTCGGCGGTGCCGCGCTCGTCGAAGCGGGCGTCGTCCAGGTCGGTGCCTTCGACCGCGCTGTCGGTGTCGAAGGGCTCGCGGGGGTCGGTCACAGGGTGTCTCTTCCTTGTCAGGGGGTGTTCAGGCGCGGGACGACGGTCAGCCGAAGACGGCGATCACGCCCTGTGCGAAGAGGAGGTCGAGGCCGGCCACGAGCGCGACGACGAACGCCACGAAGATGATGACCACGGTGGTGTAGGTGATCAGCTCGCGGCGGCCCGGCCAGATGACCTTGCGCAGCTCGGCGACGACCTCCCGCAGGAAGCGCGCCAGCGAGCGGCGGGGCTTCATCTCCTCGGCGCGGGCCCGCTCCGCCGCGGCCCGCGAGCGGGTCCCGGCGCCGTCCCGGCCGGAGGCGGTGGCCGACCGCGCGGCCCGCCCGGTGCCGGCGGCCGCCTCGTCGTCCTCGTCGCCGTCGGCGGTGATCCGGCCCCGCCGGCGGCCGCGCCGGTCGCCCGAGCCGGCGACGACCTTGTCCTCGTCGGCCTGGGCCTCGCCGGCGATCTCGTCCTCGGCGGCCTCGAGCGCGGACGCGTCGTCGACCCCCGGGGCCTCGCGGTCGAGCTGCTCGTCGGTGAGCTCGCCGTCGGAGGCCGCGCGTGCGTCGTCCTCGCGGTCCGGCTTCTCGTCGCTCACTGCGCCTCGCTCGCCTCGTGGTGGTGGCCGCTCGCGCGAGGGCCGTCGGTCGGTGCTTCCGTTGTCCTGCTGGCAGGGGTGACAGGACTTGAACCTGCAGCCTGCGGTTTTGGAGACCGCTGCTCTGCCAATTGAGCTACACCCCTGTGCCCTGGGCGGGCCCGGGACGGCGTCCTCGCCATGACGGCACCCGACCTCGGGGGAGATCCGGGGCACGCCGGTGGCGGGGTCAACTGCCCCAGGGTGGCAAGTGTACGGGACCGATTCCGCCGGGAGCCAACCTCCCGTCCGGGGCCCACCCGGGGGCGGATGCGCGCGAGGGGCAACGACCGGGCCACGCGCGCACGGTGGTCTTTGACACGATGGTGCCATGACCGCCGCCTCCTCCTCGGAGTCCGCCGCCCCCTCGACCCCGCTGCCGCCCACCGAGCGACGCGTGTCCCGCCGCATCGGCGCGATCACCGAGTCCGCGACCCTGGCCGTGGACGCCAAGGCGAAGGCGCTCAAGGCCGCCGGCAAGCCGGTGATCGGCTTCGGCGCCGGGGAGCCGGACTTCCCGACGCCCGACTACGTCGTCGAGGCGGGCATCACCGCGGCCCGCACCCCGGCCATGCACCGCTACACCCCCGCGGGCGGGCTGCCGGCGCTCAAGGAGGCGATCGTCGCCAAGACCGCGCGCGACTCCGGCCTCCGGGTGACGCCCGCACAGGTCCTGGTCACCAACGGCGGCAAGCAGGCGGTCTACGAGGCGCTGGCCACCATGCTGGACCCGGGTGACGAGGTCCTGCTGCCCGCGCCCTACTGGACCACCTACCCGGAGGCGATCCGCCTGGCCGGCGGCGTCCCGGTGCCGGTGGTCGCCGACGAGCAGAGCGGGTACCTGGTGTCGGCCGCCCAGCTGGAGGCCGCCCGCACCCCGCGCACCAAGGTGCTGCTGTTCTGCTCGCCGTCCAACCCGACGGGCGCGGTGTACCCCCTCGAGCAGGTCGAGGAGATCGGCCGCTGGGCCGTCGAGCACGGCCTGTGGGTGCTCACCGACGAGATCTACGAGCACCTGACCTACGGCGGCGTGACCGCGCCGTCCATGCCGGTGGTCGTCCCGGAGCTGGCCGACCGCTGCGTGGTCGTCAACGGGGTCGCGAAGACCTACGCGATGACCGGGTGGCGGGTCGGCTGGATCATCGGCCCGGCGGACGTGGTGAAGGCCGCGACCAACCTCCAGTCGCACGCGACGTCGAACGTCGCCAACGTCTCGCAGGCCGCGGCCGTGGCGGCGCTGAACGGTGACCTCTCCGCGGTCGCCACCATGCGCGAGGCCTTCGACCGGCGGCGGCAGACGATCGTGTCGATGCTGCGGGACATCCCCGGGATCGCCTGCCCCGAGCCGCAGGGCGCGTTCTACGTCTACCCGTCGGTGAAGGGGCTGCTGGGCCGGCCGATCGCCGGGCGCACGGCGCAGACCAGCGTCGAGCTGGCCGAGCTCGTCCTGGAGGAGGCCGAGGTGGCGGTCGTCCCCGGCGAGGCCTTCGGCACCCCGGGGTACGTGCGCATGTCCTACGCGCTCGGCGACGACGACCTCGTCGAGGGCGTCACCCGCATGCAGCGCCTGCTCGGTCAGGCGGACTGAGCGGCTCAGCCGCAGAGCGGGAGCGCACCGGGCAGGACGACGGTGGTCCGGCGGCCGGTCACGGCAGCCGGACCACCGCGCGGGCGAGCGAGAGCACCTTCTCGCCGGAGCTGGTGACCGTCAGGTCGATCCGGGCGCGGCCGTCGTCCCCCACGGCGGACACCCGGCCGCGGACCACGATCTCGGCGCCGGCGTCGTCGTCCGGCACGACGACGGGCCGGCCGAAGCGCACCTGGTACTCGACGAGGGACGCCGGATCGCCGGTCCACTCGGTGACGGCGCGGGCAGCCAGCGCCATGGTGAGCATGCCGTGCGCGATGACCCCGGGCAGACCGACGGCCGTGGCCACCCGATCGCTCCAGTGGATGGGGTTGAAGTCCTTGGAGGCGCCCGCGTAGCGCACCAGGTCGGCGCGGGTCACCGGGAAGGTCCGCTCCGGCAGCTCGGTCCCGACGGCTACCTCCGGCCGGCTCATGCCGCTCCCCCGTCCGCTCCGCGGGCGACCAGCATCGTGGTCGCCGTGCAGACGGCCTCGCCGTCCTCGGTGGTCAGCTCGACCCGCGTGGTCAGCAGGTCGTTGCCACCGACGCTGCGCACGGCCTCGATGCTGGTGGTGGCGACCAGCCGGTCGCCGGCGCGGATGGGCCGGTGGTGGGCGAACCGCTGCTCGCCGTGGACCACCCGGCTGTAGTCCAGGGAGACGTCCGGGTCCTCCAGCACCACGTTCGCGGCGCCCAGCGACACGACGACGGCGTACGTCGGGGGCGCGATGACGTCGGGGTGGCCGGCGGCGCGGGCGGCCTCCGGGTCGAGGTGCACCGGATCGGTGGCACCGACCGCGGCGGCGAACTCGGCGAGCGCCACCCGGCCGACCTCGTGGACGGCAGAGGGCGGGTAGCTGCGCCCGACCAGTCCTCGGTCCAGCGTCATGCTCCCGCCCTCCTGCTCAGTCGCGGACCGCGGTCAGCGGGTCTCGCGGTGCAGCGTGTGCTTGCGCTCGCGCGGGCAGTACTTCTTCAGCTCGAGCCGGTCGGGGTCGTTCCGCCGGTTCTTGCGGGTGATGTAGTTGCGGTTCTTGCACTCCTGGCAGGCCAGGGTGATCTTCGGACGGACGTCGGTGGCTGCCATGGAGCTCTCCTAGCCTTGTGGGACAGGGCCGCGGGGCGGGCCCTGCTGCCGGGCCGGCACGAGTGCCGACACGGCGACGGACCCCGGGGTGCGGGGTCCGTCGTGAGTAGCGGTGACCGGACTTGAACCGGTGACACAGCGATTATGAGCCGCTTGCTCTACCAGGCTGAGCTACACCGCCGGGATGACCTCGCGGGCCGGTCTCGCGACAGGACCGGTAGGTCAGGTTACTGCCAGAGCCCCTTTACGGAATCGAACCGTAGACCTTCTCCTTACCATGGAGACGCTCTGCCGACTGAGCTAAAGGGGCGTGCTCGGAGCCGTCGAAGACTGTACCTGGCCGTGGTGGCCGGGTCTGCGCCGGGGCGCAGGTCCCTCCCGAACCGTGCGGGGGAGACTCTAGCAGTCACGTCCGGACGAACAGCCGGCGGTGGGTGGCACCGGGTGCGGCGGAACGCACGCCGGTGCGTGCGAGCAGCCACTTCTCCAGCCGGTCCTCGGGCAGCGGCCGGCTGATCAGGAAGCCCTGCAGCTTGTCGCAGCCCATGGCGATCAGCAGGTTGCGCGTCATCTCGTCCTCGACGCCCTCGGCGACGACGCACAGCCCCAGGTTGTGGGCCAGCTCGATGATCGAGCGCGCGATGAACGACTCCCCCTGGCTGGTGGCCATGGTGAGCACGAAGGACTTGTCGATCTTCAGCTCGTCGATGGGCAGCTGCCGCAGCTGCGACAGCGACGAGTAGCCGGTGCCGAAGTCGTCCATCGACAGCCGGAGCCCGAGGTCGTGGAGGTCCTCCAGGACCGTGCTCTCGCGCACCGAGTCGTCGATGACGCTGCTCTCGGTGAGCTCCAGGACGAGCAGCTCACCGGGCACCTGGTGCCGCGCCAGAGCACCCCGGATCCGCTCGACGAGGTCCGGCTCGCTCAGCGAGCACGCCGAGACGTTGACCGCGACCGACAGCGAGATCCCCTGGTCCAGCCAGCGGCGGCAGCGCGCCAGGGCGAGGTCCAGGACGTGGTCGGTGACGGCACCGATCCGGCCCACCTGCTCGGCCAGCCCGATGACGTCCTCGGGCGGGATGCTCCCGTAGCGCGGGTGCGTCCAGCGCACCAGCGTCTCCACCGACACGATGTCGGAGGTGTGCGCGTCGATGACCGGCTGGTAGACGACGCCGATCTGGCCGGCGGCCATGGCGTGCTCGAGCTCGGTGCCCAGCTGCAGCCGGCGGAGGCTCTGCTGGTCGAGCACCGGGTGGTAGCTGGCCACGCCGCCGGAGCTCCCCGCGGCCAGCAGGGCGACGTCGGCCCGCTGCATGAGCGTCCCGGCGTCGGCGCCGTGCACGGGGGCGGCGGCGACGCCGATGGTCAGCGACACCTCCAGGTCCAGCCCGGCCACCCGGACACGGGTGGCCGCGGCCTCCCGCAGCCGCCGGGCGGCCTGCTCGGTGGCGGCGAGGGAGAGGCCGGGGAGCAGCACCGCGAACTGCTCGCGCTCCATCCGGGCCAGGAGCGCCCGGGGCGGGGCGTGCTCGCGCAGCAGGCCGGCGGTGACCAGCAGCAGCTCGTCGCTGGCCGCGTGGCCGAGGGTGTCGGTGACGTCGGCGTAGGTGCCGAGGGAGGCGAGGATCAGCCCCGCCTGACCGCCACCGCCGGCCGACACCAGCCGGCTCACCTCGTCGGCGAGCCGCTGCCGGTTGGGCAGTCCGGTGAGCCGGTCGTGGTCGGCGTCGTAGCGGATGCGGGTCAGCAGCTGCTGCTGCCGGATCGCGGCGTTGACGTGGGTGAGCATGGAATCCAGCGCGCCGCGCTCGCTGCGGCCGAAGGACACGATGTCGCTGCGGCGGTCGCAGACCTCGAGATAGCCCGGTTCACCGGCGGCCGTGGTCACCGGCGCGCCCAGCAGCTCGGACACGCCCCGGCGGGCCAGCGCGGCGGTCTCGCCCTCGTCGGCGCGGCCGACCGAGACGCGGATCGCCCCGCCGGTGGAGGCGACCGCGCGGCGGCGCAGCGGGTCGTCGGAGTCGCCGGGCCCGTCGTACCAGTCGGCGCCGTCCTCGGTGGCCACCACGAGCCGGGGCCCCTCGTCGAGGTAGGGCGGCAGCCAGAGGGCCACCCGCTCGGCGTTGAGCAGCTCGCGCACGGCCTGGACGATCTGCCGCGTGCCGGCGTCGTCGGGCTCCACCTGCTCGACCCGGCGGGCGAACTCGTAGACCCGCTCGAGGGAGTGGCTCTCGCGGGTCACCCCGGCGAAGCGGCGGTAGACCAGCACCAGCGCGAGGGCCAGGGGGGCGATGAGCACCCAGGACCACAGGGTGGCGTGCAGGAGCAGCAGGATCGCCAGGCCCACGAGCACGGCCACCGGCCCGACCACGAACACCGGGATGGTGAGGCTGCTCCAGTACCGCCGTCCCGGATAGCCCTGGGTCGCGGTGATGGCCGCGGCGATCAGCGCTGCGGAGGCGAGGTTCGCGGCCAGGACGGCCACCAGGCAGGAGAGCCACGTGGCCGGCGACGTCACCGCCGGGGTGGGGAGGACGGCCAGGACGCCGACGGCCACGGCCGTCTCGATGATCGCCACGGCGACGTTGAAGACGATCTTCGCCGAGGGGAGGCGCTGGGCGAGCAGGAAGACCGCCACCGCCACCGCCCGGGTGACCGCCGTCCAGGTCCCGCCCACCTCGAGCAGCGCGATGACGAAGGTGAGCTCGCTGGCCGAGCTGTGGAAGCTCTGCCGCCGGAACTCGACGTGCACGTTGATCGACTCGGCCGCGATGGCCGCCAGGAGGACCGCGACGAGCACGGGGACGGCCGTCTCGCGCACGCCGGACCCGAGCAGCGCGACGAACAGCGGCAGGGCCAGGCCGAGGCCGAGCGCGGCCACGGTCCAGGGGCTGCGCACGGCACGCGGCCGACGCGGCACACGGACGTCCTGCTCAGCCACCTGCAACTGCTCTCTCCCGGGTCATAGGGCGGGCGAAGGCTAACAGCGACATCAGTCACCACCAGCCCCATCCGCCCCGGAAGAGTCAGTAGGCCCAGGAGCGAAACACGCCGTTCACCGGGGGGGACGGCGCAGGGCAGCCGTTCCGCGGAACGACTGCCCTGTGCCGGTGCACGTGGGGACGGTCAGGCCGCCTGACGCGTCCACTTCAGACCACGGGTCCACTTGAGTCCACGAGCTCGCTGATCGGTGCTGTTCATGGCGCCTCCCTCTGGGCATGACTGATTGGCTGTAGCGGCAGCCATCCACGCGCGGGGGCAGAGCGTCGTCGAATACGGACCGCGCGGGAGACACTCCTTCCCGTCACGACCGGCCACAAGCATGTCGCGGCTGACACGCCGTGCTCGTCGTCATGTCGTGACCAACCGCCACAGTCGTCACACGATTAGTGATATGGGCGCGCGACAGGGAGGGGTCTCATGCGGGGTTGCGCCACCCTGCCGCCGTCCTGCCCTGGGCCGTCGTCCACAGGCATCCCCCGGGCGTGCGCCGGACGGGTGAACCGCCGTCCACAGTGTCCACAGATCGTGTCCACAGGTGGTGGACGACGGTCGCCGGGTGCTTACGCTGCCGCGTGCACCCCGGCCAGGACGACCGCGAACGCGGCTCGACGCTGCCCTTCGTCCTGGTGTGCTGGCTGATCGCCGCGCTGATGACCTTCGGCGCCATCGCCGCCTCCGACGCCTTCCTGGAGCAGCAGGAGGTCCAGTCGGTGTGCGACGGCGCCGCCCTCGCCGCGGCGAACCAGGCCGACGAGGCCGTCGTCTACGCCCGGGGGGTCGGTACGGAGCTGCCGCTCACCCGCGCCGCGGCGCAGGCCGCCGTCGCCGACCAGCTGGCCGACGGCGGGCTGCGGCTGGACAGCTGGGGGGCCGAGACCGACGGCGCCGAGGTGACCGTGCGGTGCACCCGCTACGTCGACATCGCCTTCGGCTGGCTGTTCCTCGGCGGGCAGCAGCTGGAGCGGACCGCCGTCTCCAGCGCCCGGGCGCCCACGCTGCCCTGACCCCGGGCCGGAACGGCGACGGCCCCCGACCTGGTGGTCGGGGGCCGTCGTACCGGGCGTGGCGGGTGAAGGATTCGAACCTTCGTAGGCTAAGCCGACGGATTTACAGTCCGCTCCCATTGGCCACTCGGGCAACCCGCCGCGATTGGTACGCGGGA
The DNA here is from genome assembly GCF_054051035.1 of Blastococcus sp. SYSU DS0619. Classification (NCBI taxonomy): domain Bacteria; kingdom Bacillati; phylum Actinomycetota; class Actinomycetes; order Geodermatophilales; family Geodermatophilaceae; genus Blastococcus; species Blastococcus sp. SYSU DS0619. The sequence continues at coordinate 342,877 of NZ_JBJHAM010000002.1, forward strand.
GAGAGTAACAAGACGAAGGGCCCCGGCACGGAACGGGTCCCCACCGACGGGCCGCTGCGGCGGGCCGTCCCGCACGGAGAGGAACGACATGGCCGACGCATCCTTCGACGTCGTGAGCAAGGTCGACCGGCAGGAGGTCGACAACGCCCTCAACCAGGCGGGCAAGGAGCTCTCCCAGCGCTTCGACTTCCGCGGCACCAACGCCACCATCGCCTGGGCCGGGGAGGAGGGCGTCACCCTCCAGGCCGACACCGAGGAGCGGGTCGCCGCGGCGCTCGAGGTCTTCAAGGAGAAGCTGATCAAGCGCGGCATCTCGCTGAAGGTGCTCGACGCCGGCGAGCCGCAGTCCTCGGGCAAGGGCTACAGGATCGGTGCGACGATCAAGCAGGGCATCGAGTCCGACACCGCCAAGAAGATCGCCAAGCTGATCCGCGACGAGGGCCCCAAGGGCGTCCAGGCGCAGATCCAGGGCGACCAGCTGCGGGTGAGCGGCAAGAAGCGCGACGACCTGCAGGCGGTGCAGCAGCTCCTGCGCGGGGCGGACCTCGACGTCGCCCTGCAGTTCGACAACTACCGGTGACCTGACGGGACGGCCCCCGCCCGGAGTCCCACCACGAGCGTGCGAGTGGTGCGCGGGACGGGGGTCCTCCCTCAGCGCTGGCCGAGCTCGCGGGCCATCTGCTCCAGGCGGGCGATCCGCTCCGGCATCGGCGGGTGGCTGGCGAACATCGACGCCATCCCCTGACCGCGGAACGGGTTGGCGATCATCAGGTGGCTCTGGGTGACCAGCCGCTCCTCCTGCGGCAGCGGCCGGGCGGCGGTCCCCCGCTCGATGATGCGCAGCGCGTCGGCCAGCGCCAGCGGGTCCTGCGACAGCGCGGCGCCCGACGCGTCGGCCTGGAACTCGCGGCTGCGGCTGACCGCCATCTGCACCAGCCCGGCGGCGAGCGGGCCCAGCAGCATGAGCAGCAGCCCGCCGATCATGTTGCCGCCGCCGCGGTCCTCGTCCGACCGCCCGCCGAACAGCGACGCGAACATCGCCATGTGCGCCAGGTAGGTGATCACCGTGGCCATGGCGGCGGCGACCGAGCTGATCAGGATGTCGCGGTTGTAGACGTGCGAGAGCTCGTGGGCGAGCACACCGCGCAGCTGCCGGCGGTCCAGCAGCTCCAGGATTCCCTGGGTGACGCAGACGGCGGCGTTGCGCGGGTTGCGACCGGTGGCGAAGGCGTTGGGCTGCGCCGTCGGGCTGACGTAGAGCCGCGGCATCGGCTGCCGCGCCTCGGTGGCCAGCTCGCGGACGATCGCGTAGAGCGCGGGCGCCTGGGTCTGCGTGACCGGGAAGGCCCGCATCGACCGCAGCGCCAGCTTGTCGGAGTTGAAGTACGCGTAGCCGTTGACGCCGAGCGCGATCACCAGCGCGATGAGCAGGCCACCGCGCCCGCCGATGAGCGCACCCGCCATCAGGATCAGCCCACCCATGAGGCCCAGGAGCAGGGCGGTCTTCAGTCCGTTGTTCCAGCGATGCACGTCCGCTCCAACGTCGTCCTCCGGGCCCCCGTTCCCGCCGTCCCCCGGTGGAATGACGGGGCCACCGGCACGGTTGTCACCCCCGAACGCGGTGAAATCGTCGCCGCTGCAGCGTGTCCGGTTGCACAGCCCGGCCGCCGACACACGCACGTAACCTCGCCCGGTGGAGGTAGACCGCTGATGACTGGCACCAACCCGACCGTCGCGCCCTCGGACTCGAACGGCGCCCTGGCCACCACGGTGTCCAGCTCGGCCCCCGGCGGGCTCCTCAAGAGCGTCGTGGAGCTCGACCGCGTCGTCATCCGGCTGGCCGGTGACTCCGGCGACGGCATGCAGCTGACCGGCAACCGCTTCACCAGCGAGACGGCGTCCTTCGGCAACGACCTGAAGACGCTGCCCAACTTCCCCGCCGAGATCCGGGCGCCGACGGGCACCCTGCCGGGTGTCAGCTCCTTCCAGCTGCAGTTCGCCGACCACGACGTCATGACGCCGGGCGACGCCCCGGACGTCCTCGTGGCGATGAACCCGGCCGCGCTCAAGGCCAACCTCGGCGAACTCCCCGGTGGTGGCCTGCTGATCGTCGACTCCGACGAGTTCACGCCGCGCAACCTGGCCAAGGTCGGCTACGCCACCAACCCGCTCGACGACGGCTCGCTCGAGGGGTGGCAGACCGTCAGCGTGCCGCTGACGTCGATGACCCTGGACGCGCTCGCCGACTCCGGCCTGGGCAAGAAGGAGGCCGAGCGCAGCAAGAACATGTTCACGCTCGGCCTGCTCTCGTGGATGTACCACCGCCCCACCGAGGGCACGATCCGCTTCCTCGAGCGCACCTTCCGCCGGAAGCCGGAGATCGCCGCGGCCAACATCGCCGCGTTCCGCGCCGGCTACAACTACGGCGACACCACCGAGGCCTTCGCCGTCTCCTACGAGATCAAGCCGGCCCCGATGAAGCCGGGCCGCTACCGGAACATCTCGGGCAACCAGGCGCTCGCCCTGGGGCTCGTGACCGCCGGCCAGCGCGCCGGGCTGCCGGTGTTCCTCGGCGCCTACCCGATCACCCCGGCGTCGGACATCCTCCACGAGCTGTCCCGGCACAAGGCGTTCGGCGTGCGCACCTTCCAGGCCGAGGACGAGATCGCCGGCATCGGCGCGGCCCTCGGCGCCTCCTTCGGCGGCGCGCTGGGCATCACGACGACGTCGGGTCCCGGGGTGGCGCTCAAGGCCGAGACGATCGGCCTCGCCGTCATGACCGAGCTGCCGCTGGTCATCGTCGACGTGCAGCGCGGTGGCCCCTCCACCGGTCTGCCGACGAAGACCGAGCAGTCGGACCTGCTGCAGGCGATGTTCGGCCGCAACGGCGAGGCCCCGGTGCCGGTCATCGCCCCGCGCTCCCCCGGCGACTGCTTCGACGCCGCCGTCGAGGCGGCGCGGATCGCGCTGACCTACCGGACGCCGGTCATGCTGCTCTCGGACGGCTACCTCGCCAACGGCGCCGAGCCGTGGGCGATCCCGGCCACCGACTCGCTCCCCGACCTCAGCGGCGCGGCGGGCTTCGCCACCGAGCCCAACGGCGAGGACGGCGAGTTCCTCCCCTACCTGCGCGACCCCGAGACCCTGGCCCGGGCCTGGGCCATCCCGGGCACCGCGGGCATGCAGCACCGCATCGGTGGGCTGGAGAAGGCCGACCGGACCGGCAACATCTCCTACGATCCGGCCAACCACGACTTCATGACCCGCACCCGGCAGGCCAAGATCGACGGCATCGCCGCGTCCATCCCGGCCACCGACGTCGAGGACCCCGACGGCGACGCGCGCGTCGCCGTCATCGGGTGGGGCTCCACCTACGGCCCCATCGGCGCCGCCTGCCGGCGGATCCGGACCTCCGGCCGGAAGGTCGCCCAGATCCACCTGCGGCACATCAACCCGTTCCCGGCCGACCTCGGCGAGGTCCTGGCCCGGTACGACCGGGTGATCTGCCCGGAGATGAACCTGGGCCAGCTGGCGCTGCTGCTGCGCGCCAAGTTCCTCGTCGACGTGCAGAGCCACACCCAGGTGCGCGGGATGCCGTTCCGCTCCGCCGAGTTGGCCGCCGTCATCCAGGACGCCATCGACACCGGAAAGCCCGCCGCTGCGAACGGAGCACCCCAGTGACCACCATCGACCTCGGCATGCCCACCGAAGGCCCGATCGCGGACGCCATCGCCGCCTCCGTCGAGAGCCAGGGCGAGAAGCAGACCACGCTCAAGGCCAAGGACCTCAAGACCGACCAGGAGGTCCGCTGGTGCCCCGGGTGCGGTGACTACGTCATCCTCAACGCGGTCCAGAGCTTCCTGCCCAGCCTCGGCATCGCCCGCGAGGACATGGTCATCGTGTCCGGCATCGGCTGCTCGTCGCGCTTCCCGTACTACATGAACACCTACGGGATGCACTCGATCCACGGCCGCGCGCCGGCGATCGCCACCGGCCTGGCCGCCTCGCGCCCCGACCTCTCGGTCTGGGTCGTCACCGGGGACGGCGACGCGCTCTCCATCGGCGGCAACCACCTGATCCACGCGCTGCGGCGGAACGTGAACATGACGATCCTGCTGTTCAACAACCGGATCTACGGGCTGACCAAGGGCCAGTACTCGCCCACCTCCGAGGTCGGCAAGGTCACCAAGTCCACCCCGATGGGCTCGCTGGACCACCCGTTCAACCCGGTCTCGCTGGCCCTCGGCGCCGACGCCACCTTCGTGGGCCGGGCGATGGACTCCGACCGCAAGGGGCTCACCGAGGTGCTGCGGCAGGCCGCCGAGCACCAGGGCACGGCGCTGGTGGAGATCTACCAGAACTGCAACATCTTCAACGACGGCGCGTTCGACCTGCTCAAGGACTCCTCCACGGGCCCGATGTGGACGATCCCCCTGGAGCACGGCAAGCCGCTGGTGTTCGGCCCGGACGGCGCCTCCTGCGTGGTCCGCGACGACTTCGGTGGCCTGCGGATCGCCGAGAGCAACCAGGTCGACGCGAGCGAGATCGTCGTCCACGACGCCACCCGTGAGGACCCGTCCTACGCGTTCGCGCTGTCCCGGCTGTCCTCGCAGGACCTCCGCTACAGCCCGATGGGCGTCTTCCGGTCGGTGCGCAAGCCGACCTACGAGCAGATGATGGCCGAGCAGCTGCACGAGGCGCGCCTCCAGGGCCCCGGCGACCTCGACGCGCTGCTCGCCGGCGGCGACACCTGGACCGTCGGGCAGTAACACCGTCGTCCTCCGGACGACAGCCGTCGGGCCCGTCTCCTCCCCAGGAGGCGGGCCCGACGCCGTTGCGAGGATGCTGGTGGCATGGAGCGGTACGAGCGGGAGCCCCTCTCGCCCGCCGGTCAGATCGACCAGTGGGGCGACCTGGCGTCAGGGCTGCGGTCGAACAGGCGCGGCAGTCGTCGTGCCCTGCGCATGCTGCTGTGGCTCGCGGTGGTCGTCCTGCTCGGCACCGGGTTGGTCGCCCTGCTGACCTGACCCTCGCCCGGCGTGCTCGGCGAGCAGCGCGGTGAGCACGGGCAGCACCCGGCGCAGCTCCGCCCGGGTCGGCGCCGCGAAACCCAGCACCAGCCCCGCCCGGCGGCCGTCGTCGCCGTCGAGGTGGTGCCGGCCGAGACCGTCCAGGGCCACGCCGTGCCGCGCGGCCGCCGCCAGGACGGCGTGCTCCACGGTGACGCCCCGCAGCGGCACGAGCACGTGGGCACCGGCGGGGTCGCCCTCGGCGACGACCCCGGCCGCGGCCACCGCCGCCCGGACCTCCGCCCGCCGTCCCGCCAGCTCCTTGCGCAGCCGGCGCAGGTGGCGGGCCAGGTCGCCGGAGGTGGCGAGCGCGGTCAGCACCCGCTGCCCGGCCCGGGACGGGCGGATACCGGTGGCGGTGCGGCGGGCCAGCAGGTCCACCCGGAGCGCATCCGGCGCCACGAGCCAGCCGATCCCGAGCGTGGGGCTGAGGATCTTGCTCGTCGTGCCCAGGTGGACCACGACGTCGGGGCCGAGCGCACCCAGCAGCGGCAGCGGGGCGACGTCGTAGCGCAGCTCGCCGTCGTAGTCGTCCTCGAGCACCCACCACCCCTCGGCGCGGGCCCGGGCCACCAGCTCCAGCCGTCGCGCGGCGGACATCCGCCGACCGAGTGGGTACTGGTGCGCCGGCGTGCAGTAGACCGCGGCCAGGCCGGCGGGCAGCGCGTCGACGACCAGGCCGTCGTCGTCGACGGGGACCGGCACGACCTGCACGCCCGTGGCGCGGAGCGCGCCGGCGACCCGCTGGTAGCCGGGGTCCTCCACGGCCACCCGGCTGCCCGGCGGCAGCGTGCGCGCCACCTCGCCCACCGCCGCCGAGGTGCCCCCGGTCGCGAGCACGTCGTCCGGGCCGGCGACCAGCCCGCGGTGCCGGAGCAGGTGCTCCCCCACCGCCCGCCGGAACGCCGGATCACCCGCGGCGTCCGAGCCGGCGTCCGGCGGCGCGTCGCCGGCCGCCCGCCAGGCACGCCGCCAGACCGCCCGGTCCAGCACCTCGAGGCAGGGCGACCCGGCGCGCAGGTCGACCAGCGCAGGGACGGCGGGCCCCCGTCGCGGCGGGGGCGCGGCGGCCGCCGGCGACGACGGCGCCGCGCCCAGCACGAACGTGCCCACGCCCCGCCGTCCTCCGGCCCATCCCTCGGCCAGCAGCTGGTCGTAGGCGGCGGCGGTGACCGTGCGGCTGACCCGGAGCGCACCGGCGAGCTCACGCGTCGACGGCAGCCGGTCACCGGGGCGCAGCGTCCCCTCGGCGGCGGCGGCCCGCAGGGCGTCGGCGAGCTGCACCGACAGCGGGGTGCCCGACGCGCGGTCCAGCAGCAGGGGCGGGATGCCGCTCACGGTCCTCCTCCAGGTGGCCTGCCGGAAAGCTAGCGCATTGGCCGTTCCGGAGGGCCACCACGGGGACGCAGGATCGACGCATGGACGCCGCCACCCCGCTCTCCCCCACCGCCCGCAGCACCGTGCGCCGCGGCAGCAAGCGTGCGCGCATCGACCGCGCCGACCTGCACGCCGTGCTCGACGCCGGGCTGATCGGCCACCTCGGGATCGAGCTCGGCGGGGCGCCGGTCGTGCTGCCCACCGGCTACGGGCGGCACGGCGACACCCTCTACCTGCACGGCTCGACGGGCGCCGCGACGCTGCGGGCGGCCGCGGCCGGGGCGCCGGTGTGCTTCACCGTCACCCACCTGGACGGGGTCGTGTACGCCCGCTCCGCCTTCCACCACTCGGTCAACTACCGGTGCGCCGTCGTCCACGGCCGCGCCCGGCTGGTCGAGGACGACGACGAGCGGCTGCTCGGCCTCCGGGTGCTGACCGAGCAGCTGGCCCCCGGCTCCTGGACGGCGACCCGCCTGCCCGACCGCAAGGAGCTCGCCGCGACCGCGGTGCTCGCCCTCGACCTCACCGAGGCCAGCGTGAAGATCCGCACCGGCCCGCCCGGCGACGACGAGCGCGATGTCGAGGGCCCCGAGGTGCCGGACCCGGTCTGGGCGGGGGTGCTGCCGCTGCGCACGGTGGCCGGGGAGCCGGAGCCCTGCCCGCTGCTGCCCGCCGGCGTCCCCGTGCCGGCGCGGGTCCGCGACCGGTTGCTCAGCCGGCCGGCGTGACGCGGAGCAGCCGGTCGTCGTCGCCGTTGTCGGTGGTCACGTACAGCGCACCGTCGGTGCCCTGCTCGACGGTGCGGATCCGCCCGTAGGTGCCGTCCAGCTCCGGCAGCCTGAACTGCTCGACCAGGGAGCCGGACTCGTCCAGGCGGAGGGCCACGACGTGCTGCCCCCGGAGCGCACCGAGCAGGAGGAGCCCGTCGTAGTCGCCCCACCGGTCGCCGTCGAGGAAGGTGCCGTCGCTCGGCGCGATGGGCGGAGCGCCGGAGTCCCAGACCGCCGGCACCGCCGCCTCGATCTCCGGGTCGGTCATCGGGACGCTCTCGTCGTAGACCCCACTGCCCACCGGGTCCCAGCCGTAGTTGCCACCGGGTCGCAGCAGGTTGACCTCGTCGTTGCGGTCGGGGCCGTGCTCGACCGAGTAGATCTGCTCCGTGCCGGGCCGGACGGCCAGCCCCTGCACGTTGCGGTGCCCGTAGGTGTAGATCAGGTCGTCCGCGCCGTCGTCGGGGGCGGCGAACGGGTTGTCCGGCAGCGCCTCCCCCGTGGCCGGGTCCGCGCGGAGCACCTTGCCGGCCAGCGAGCCGAGGTCCTGCGGCGTGGTGCCGACCGCGTTGTCGCCGGTGCCGACGAGCAGCGCGCCGTCCGGGCCGAACTCGAGCCGGCAGCCGCCGTGCCGCCCGGAGCCCTCGTTGACCGGGATGCCGCCGATCAGCGGGTCCTGGACCCGGGTGGCCGAGGTCCAGTCGTCGGCGACGGTCCAGGAGATCACCTCGATCCCCGCGCCGTCGCCGTCCTCGACGCCCTGGCACGTGTAGAAGGTGCGGTTCGCGGCGAAGTCCGGGTCCAGCGCCAACCCCATCAGGCCGGTCTCCCCCGTCGCGAACAGGTCGCCGAAGTCGGCCCGCACCTCCTGGACGGTGCCGTCGGGGAGCACCGCGGTGAAGCCACCCGCGCGCTCGTCGACCAGCAGCGTGCCGTCCTCGGTCTGCGCGACGTCCCACGGGTGGTCGAGCCCGTCGGCCACCACCTCGACCTCCAGCGCGGGCGCCCCGGTGGGGGCCGAGGTCGTCGGCGGCACCGCGACGGAGCCGGCGTCCTCGTCCGACGCCCCGCTCGAGCAGGCGGCGAGCAGAAGGGTCGGCGCCAGGATGCCGGCGAGGGGGGACCGCATGCCTTCCCGGTGCCCACCTCGCTCAGCTGGTACGCGTCACCACGTAGTCGCAGAGCGCGGACAGCGCCTCCCGGACGTCGCCCTCCGGAACGGCGTCCAGCCGCGCCCGGGCCCGGTCCGCGTACTGCCGCAGCACCTCGGTGGCCCGCTCGAGCGACCGGGACGCCCGCAGCAGCGTCAGCGCCTCGGCGTGCTCGGCGTCGTCGGTGACGGGCCCGGCCACCAGCTCGCGCAGGCGGGCCTCCGCGGGGTCGTCGCCGGCGAGCGCGAACAGCACCGGCAGCGTGGCGATGCCCTCGCGCAGGTCGGTGCCGGGCGACTTCCCCGAGACGCCGACGCGGCTGACGATGTCGATCAGGTCGTCAGAGATCTGGAAGGCGACGCCGACCTCCTCGCCGAACTCGGTCAGCGCGGACACCAGTCCGGCGTCCACGCCGGCGAAGGAGGCGCCGAAGCGGGCGGACGTCGCCACCAGCGAACCGGTCTTGTCGGCCAGCACGTCGAGGTAGTGGGCGATGGGGTCCTCGCCGGGCTGCGCGCCGACGGTCTCCTTGATCTGCCCGGTGACCAGCCGCTCGAAGGTGCGGGCCTGCACCCGCACGGCCTCGGGGCCGAGGTCGGCCAGGATGTCCGACGCCCGCGCGAAGAGCAGGTCACCGGTGAGGATCGCGATGCTGTTGCTCCACCGGCTGTTGGCGCTCGGCGCCCCGCGGCGGACGGCGGCCTCGTCCATGACGTCGTCGTGGTAGAGCGTCGCCAGGTGGGTGAGCTCGCAGACCACCGCGCCCTGGGTCACCTCCGGGGCGGCCGGGTCGCCGAGCTGGGCGGCGAGCAGCGCCAGCATCGGGCGGAACCGCTTGCCCCCGGCGGCCATCAGGTGACCGGCGGCCTCCCGCACGAACGGGTGCTCGCTGCCCACGGCCCGGGCCAGCTCGGACTCCACTCGGGAGAGCCCGTCCGCCAGCGCCTCCCCGAGCTCGCCCTCGGGCAGCCATGGGCCGATGGTCGACGCCGGCGTGGAGCTCCGGTGCCAGACCTCGGTGGGAGTGCCGTCGACTGCGGCACGGGCTCCGGTCATCAACCGACGAAGATAGCCGCCTGCCGCGCGAGGTCGAGCACCGCCCCGGGCAGGATGCCGAGCGCCAGCGTCGCCGTGGCCGTCACCGCCAGCACCACGGTCGTGGGCAGGCCGGGCACCCCCACGGTGGGCCCGTCCGCGGCCGGCTCGGAGAAGTACATGAGCACGATGACCCGCAGGTAGAAGAAGGCGGCCACCGCGCTCGCCAGCAGGGCCACCACGACCAGCGGCCACGCCCCCTGCTCGATCGCCGCCCGGAAGACGGCGAACTTCCCGGTGAACCCGGCGGTGAGCGGGATGCCGGCCAGCGCGAGCAGGAACAGGGTCATCACCGCGGCGGTGACCGGGGACCGGGCGCCCAGACCGGCCCACTGCGAGAGGTGGCTCGCCTCGCCGTCGCCGTCGCGCACGAGCGTGAGGACGGCGAACGCCCCGAGCGTGGTGAAGCCGTACGTGAGCAGGTAGAACATCGTCGCCGAGAGGCCGGAGCCCCCGCCGTCGGCGCCGAGCCCGATGACGCCGGTGAGCAGGAAGCCGGCGTGCGCGACCGAGGAGTAGGCGAGCAGCCGCTTGAGATCGGTCTGGGTCAGGCCGAGGACCGCGCCCACCACCATCGAGACGATGGCCACGGCGTAGACCAGCGGCCGCCAGGTCCACTCGGCGGTGCCGAACGCCACGTAGAGCAGCCGCAGGATCGCGCCGAACGCCGCGACCTTGGTGCAGGCGGCCATGAAGGCGGTGACCGGGGTCGGGGCGCCCTGGTAGACGTCCGGCGTCCACGAGTGGAACGGCGCGACGCTGGCCTTGAAGAGCAGCCCGACGATCAGCAGGGCGAGGCCGAGGACCAGCAGCACGCCCCCGCCGTCGACGGTGACCGCCGCGCGGATGTCGGCGAGCCGCACGCTGCCGGTGGCGCCGTAGACCAGCGCGAGCCCGTAGAGGAAGAACGCCGAGGCGAAGGCGCCCAGCAGGAAGTACTTGACGGCCGCCTCCTGGGAGAGCAGCCGGCGCCGCCGGGCCATCCCGCTGAGCAGGTACAGCGGCAGGCTCAGCACCTCCAGCGCCACGAACATGACCAGCAGGTCGTTCGCCGCGACGAACAGCATCATGCCGCCGATGGCGAACAGCGCCAGCGGGTAGACCTCGGTCTGCACCCGGGGCACCGTCGTCAGCTCGCGGTCCCGCGGGCTGCCGGCCGGGACGGCGGCGCTCACCACGAACGCCGACCGCGCGGGGTCCAGCGCACGCTCGGCGAACAGCAGCATCGCCAGCGCGCCGAACCCCGCGATCATGGCCTGCAGGAACAGCGCGGGTCCGTCGACGGCGAGCGCACCCACCGCGGTCACCTCGTCCGGCTCGCCGGCGAGCAGCAGCGTCGCGACGAGCCCGCCGACGGTGCCGGCCAGGGCCAGGCCCACCTGCACCGGGTGCCGCGACTCGCGGGGCACGAATGCCTCCACCAGCACCCCGACGCAGGCCGCGCCGAAGACGATCAGCAGCGGCGCGAGCGCCGCCCAGGAGAGGTCGGGCGCCTCGATCATCGGTCGGTCCCTCCGGGGACGCCCAGGTCGCCGAGGGTGGCGACGACGGCGGGTTCGATCAGGTCGATCAGCGGCTGCGGGTAGACGCCCAGCGCGATGATCAGCGCCACCAGGGGCGTGACCACGGCCAGCTCGCGCCGGCTCAGGTCGAGCACCCGGAGCGTGCGGTGCGGCGCGGTGCGCGTGGCGGTCGCGGTGGCGCCGCCGCCACCGGGCAGGGGGTCCGCGCGCAGGGGCTCGGCGGGGTCCTCCTGCAGCAGCACGCCGCGGGCCGGCCCGTGCATGGTCCGCTGGTACATCAGCAGCACGTAGAGGGCGGCCAGGATGATGCCGAGCGTGGCCAGGATGGTGAACACCGGGCGCTCGGGGAACGAGCCGATGAGCACGAGGAACTCGCTCACGAAGCTGTTGGTGCCGGGCAGCGCCAGCGACGCCAGCCCCGCCACCAGGAAGGCGCCGGCCAGCAGCGGCGCCTTCGCCGCGACGCCGCCGTAGTCGCGGATCTGGCGCGAGCCGCCCCGGCTGATCAGCATGCCGACGACGAGGAACAGCAGACCCGTCGCCAGGCCGTGGTTGACCATGTAGAGCACCGCGCCGGTGGCCGCCTCGGTGGTGAAGGCGAAGATGCCCAGCGCGATGAAGCCGAAGTGCGAGATCGAGGTGTAGGACACCAGCCGTTTCATGTCGCTCTGCCCCATGGCCAGCAGCGCGGCGTAGAGGATGCCGACCACCGCCAGGACCAGCACGAACGGCGCGAGGTCACGGGAGGCGTCGGGGAACAGCGGCAGGCAGTAACGCAGGAAGCCGAACGTGCCGACCTTGTCGAGGACGCCGACCAGCAGCACCGCCCCGCCGATCGGCGCCTCGGCACCGGAGTCGGGCAGCCAGGTGTGGAACGGCACCAGCGGCGCCTTGATGGCGAAGGCGATGAAGAAGCCGAGGAACAGCAACTTCTGCACGTCGGGGTCGATGTCGAGCTGCCGGAGGGCGTCGAAGGCGAAGGTGCCCTCCCCCAGCTGGCTGGTGCTCACCACGTACAGCCCGATGACCGAGGCGAGCATCACCAGCCCGCCGACCAGGCTGTACACGAAGAACTTCACCGCGGCGTACTGCCGGCGAGGCCCCCCGAAGCTGCCGATCAGGAAGTACATCGGGACGAGCATCGCCTCGAAGAAGACGTAGAAGAGCAGCACGTCGGTCGCGGCGAAGACGCCGACCATCATCGCCTCGAGCAGCAGCAGCCAGGCGAAGAAGATCCGGACCGGCCGGGCCCCGGCGTCGGCCTCGTGCCAGGAGGCGGCGACCACCAGCGGCACCAGCACGCCGATGAGCAGCAGCATCACCAGCGCGATGCCGTCGACACCGAGGGCGAACTCGGACCCGAAGTCGGGGATCCAGGACACCGACGTCGTCAGCTGGAACCGCTCGCCGTCGACGTCGAACGCGACCGTGGTGAGCACCGCCAGCAGCAGGACCACGAGGCTGACGCCGAGCGCCACCTGCTTCGCCAGCAGGTCGCGCCCGCGGGGCAGCGCGGCGACGACCGCGGCACCGACCGCCGGGACCGCGATCATCGCCAGCAGCCAGGGGAAGTCGCTCACCGCAGCACGTCCTCTCCGAAGGTGTGACTCGTGGCCATCGGCCCGCTCATCGTCATCGGCTCGCTCCCGCGGAGCGCTCCGCTCCTCGCTCGTTCCTCGCTGCGATGCTCACGCCCCTGCCCGCTCATCCCGTCGTCACCGCCAGCAGCGCACCGGCCACGACGACCGCGCCGCCGAGCATCCCGAGCGCGTAGGTGCGCACGAAGCCGGTCTGCGCGCGGCCCAGCCGGGACGACGACCCGCCGAGCCCGGCGGCCAGGCCGTTGACCGCGCCGTCGACGCCGCGGTTGTCGACCCAGACCAGGGCGCGGGTGAGCCACTGGCCCGGGCGCATGAACAGCGACTCGTTGACCGCGTCGGCGTAGAGGGCGTTGCGGGCCGCCCGCGTCACCGGGGAGACCCGGACCGGTGCGGTCACCGGCACCTCGCGACGGCCGACGAACAGCCACGCGACCAGGACGCCCAGCACCATCACGGCGGTCACGACCAGCCCGACGACCGCCGGGGCGACGACGTGCACGGCCTCCTCCGGCTCGCCGAACACCGGCGCCAGCCAGCCCGAGAGCGGGAACACCGAGACCAGCAGCGCGCCCGCGAACACCGAGCCGAACGCCAGCACGACCATCGGCGCGGTCATCACCGCGGGCGACTCGTGCGGGTGCACGCCGTCCTCCCACCGGGCCCGGCCGAAGAAGGTCATGAGCATCAGCCGGGTCATGTAGAAGGCGGTCAGCCCGGCGCCGAGCACCGCCACGCCGCCGAGCACCCACCCCCAGACGTCGTCGCGGTCCAGCGCCACCTCGATGATCGCGTCCTTGGTGAAGTAGCCGGACAGGAACGGGAAGCCGATCAGCGCCAGGTAGCCCAGCCCGAAGGTGACGAAGGTGACCGGCAGCCGCTTCCAGAGCGCGCCGAACCGCCGCATGTCCACGTTGTCGTTCATGGCGTGCATGACCGATCCGGCACCGAGGAACAGCCCGGCCTTGAAGAAGCCGTGGGCCAGCAGGTGCGCCAGCCCGGCCACGTAGCCGGCGGGGCCGAGCCCCACGGCCAGGAACATGTAGCCGATCTGGCTGACCGTCGAGTAGGCCAGCACCTTCTTGATGTCGTCGTAGGCGCACCCGGCGATCGCACCGATCAGCAGGGTCACCGCGCCGACCGCGAGGACGACGGCCCGCGCCGTCGGCGTCAGGTCGTAGATCGGGGCGGAGCGGGCGATCAGGTACACGCCCGCGGTGACCATGGTCGCGGCGTGGATGAGCGCCGAGACCGGGGTGGGGCCCTCCATGGCGTCCGGCAGCCACGCCTGCAGCGGGAACTGGCCCGACTTGCCGCAGGCGCCCAGCAGCAGGAGCAGCCCGATGGCGGTGATCGTCCCGCCCGCGAGGGTGCCCACGGAGCCGAAGACGCCGGCGTAGGACGTCGTCCCGAGCTGGGCGAACATCAGGAAGATCGCCAGGGCCAGACCGACGTCGCCGACCCGGTTCATGATGAACGCCTTCTTCGCCGCCGTGGCCGCGGCCGGGCGGGTGTACCAGAACGCGATGAGCAGGTAGGACGCCAGGCCGACGCCCTCCCAGCCCACGTAGAGCGCCACGAAGCTGTTGCCGAGGACCAGCAGGAGCATCGCCGCGACGAAGAGGTTCAGGTAGGCGAAGAACCGGCGGCGCGCGGGGTCGTGCGCCATGTAGCCGATCGAGTAGACGTGGATGAGCGAACCGACGCCGGTGATCAGCAGGACGAACACCGCCGCCAGCGGGTCGTAGAGCAGGCCGGCGGTGACGTCGAGCTCGCCGGTGGAGATGAACGTGAACAGCTCGACGTCGGCCGCGCGCTCGTCGAGGCCGGCCAGCTGGGCGGTGCACGCCACGGCGAGGACGAAGGCCGCGACCACCGTCGCCGTCCCCAGCCAATGACCCCAGCGGTCGGTGCGCCGGCCACCCAGCAGCAGCACCGCGGCACCGGCCAGCGGCAGCGCGATCAGCAGCCAGGAGGCGGCCAGGAGCCCTTCAGCAGGCACTGCAACCCCGTCCCGGTCAGTACTTCAGCAGGTTGGCGTCGTCGATCGACGCGGACCGGCGGGTCCGGTAGATCGACATGATGATGGCGAGGCCCACGACCACCTCGGCGGCGGCGACGACCATCACGAACAGCGCGATGATCTGGCCGTCGACGGTCCCGGTGGACCGGGCGAAGGTGATCAGCGTCAGGTTCACCGCGTTGAGCATCAGCTCGATGCACATGAAGACGACGATCGCGTTGCGCCGCACCAGGACGCCGACGGCGCCGATCGTGAACAGGATCGCGGCCAGCACCAGGTAGTAGGACAGCGTCATCGGTGCTCGCCTCCCCTCCGGCCGCCCGGGGTGTCGCTGAGCGTGGGCTCGAGGGACCCGAGCGCGGCGTCCGGGGAGCCGAGCTGCTCGCGGCCGGTCGGTCGGGGCATCTGCTCCACCTGCTCCGGCTCGATCCCGGTGCCGAAGCTGTCCTCGGCGAGGCTGCCGTCGGGCAGCAGCGCCGGCGCACCCACGGAGGTGGCGCGGGCGTGCACGCCGGGGCCGGGCAGGGTCTGCGGGCGGTCGGTGAGGAAGCGGGCCCGGGACCGTTCCTTCTGCGTCTGCTTGGTGCCCGGTTCCCGCTCCACGTGGGTGAGCAGCAGCGCGCCGACCGCCGCGACGATGAGCAGCGCGCCGGTGACCTCGAAGGCGAGCAGGTAACGGGTGTAGAGCAGCCCGGCGATCGCCTCCACGTTGCCCGACGCCGGGCCGCGCACCCCGCCCTGCACCGCCTCGAGGCCCGCGACGGGCAGGTCCTGGGTGGCGCGGGCGATGCCGGCGCCGACCAGGGCGGCGAAGCCGGCGCCCAGCGCCAGGGCCGCCACCCGCTGCCCGCGCAGCGTCTCGACCACCGAGTCGGAGGAGTCGCGGCCGACCAGCATCAGCACGAAGAGGAACAGGATCATGATCGCCCCGGTGTAGACGATCACCTGCACCGCACCGAGGAAGGGCGCCTCCTGGACCACGTAGAAGACGCCCAGCGAGAGCATCGTCAGCACCAGCCACAGCGCGGAGTGCACCGCGTTGCGGCTGAGCACCATGCCCAGCGCCCCGGCCAGGGCGAGCGGGCCGAGGATCCAGAAGACGACGGCCTCGCCGGTGCCGATGACGACGGTCTCCAGCCCGTTCACACCGTCTCCTCGACGACCGGTTCCGCGGTCGAGCCCTTCTCGGGCACGCGCACGTAGTAGTCCTTCTCGTCGTCGCCGAGCCGCATGGGGTGCGGCGTGGGTTCCATGCCGGGCAGCAGCGGAGCCATGAGCTGCTCCTTGGTGTAGATCAGATCCTGCCGGTTGTCGTCGGCCAGCTCGAAGTCGTTGCTCATCGTCAGCGACCGCGTGGGGCAGGCCTCGATGCACAGCCCGCAGAAGATGCAGCGCAGGTAGTTGATCTGGTAGACCGCGCCGTACCGCTCACCGGGCGAGAAGCGGGCGTCCTCGGTGTTGTCGCCGCCCTCCACGTAGATGGCGTCGGCCGGGCAGGCCCACGCGCAGAGCTCGCAGCCGACGCACTTCTCCAGGCCGTCGGGGTGCCGGTTGAGCACGTGCCGGCCGTGGTAGCGCGGCTTGGTGACCTTCGGCTCGAACGGGTACTGCTCGGTGGTCACCGTGCGGAAGATCTGCGCGAAGGTGACGCCGAATCCCTGCACCGCGGCGGGCAGCAGGCTGTCGCGGACCGCCGGGCGCTTCCGGCCGCCCCCGGGCGAGCGCTCGACCTCACCGGCCGTCCGGCGCACCATGTCCTGCTCGCCGGGCTTGCTGGGCTCAGACATCGCCGTCCTCCTGTGAGCTGCTGGTGGCGCCGCGCCGTCCGGTGCCGACGACCGTTCCCGGGACCGGCTCGCCGTCGGGGGCCACCGGCTGCCGGCGCAGCCGCGGCGACGGCGGGACGACGAGGTCCATCGGCGGGACCGGGAAGCCGCCCTCGGCCCGGCTGGGACCTCCGGTGGGCCGCCGGCGCGGCCCGGCCGGGGGCAGCACCTCGGGTTCGGTCTGCGTCGGGTGGTTGGAGCCGGCGGCCGCCTCGACCGCGGCCAGCCGGGTGTCGCGGTGGCCGGCGCGGCCGGCCAGCCAGAGGCCCACCAGCAGCACGATCGCGATCGGCACCCCCACGTAGAGCGCCACCTCTCCGGCGGTGAGGTCGGCCTCGCGGGACACGGTCCGCATCGTGGCGACGACGAGGATCCACACCAGCGAGACCGGCACCAGCACCTTCCAGCCGAACCGCATGAACTGGTCGTACCGGAGCCGGGGCAGCGTGCCGCGCAGCCAGATGAAGACGAACAGCGCGGCGACGACCTTGAGGAAGAACCACAGCAGCGGCCACCAGCCGCTGTTGGCGCCGTCCCAGATGGAGATCGGCCAGGGCGCCCGCCAGCCACCCAGGAAGAGGGTCGCGGCCAGCGCGGAGACGGTGACCATGTTGATGTACTCGGCCAGGAAGAACAGCGCGAACTTCAGCGACGAGTACTCGGTGTGGAAGCCGCCGACCAGCTCGCTCTCGGCCTCCGGCAGGTCGAACGGCGCGCGGTTGGTCTCCCCCACGACGGCGATCGCGTAGATGACGAAGGAGACCGGCAGCAGCACGATGTACCAGCTGGGGCCGGTGAACTCCCACCCGAAGAAGGACAGCTGCGACCCGTCGGCCTGGGCGGCGACGATCTCCGACGTCGACATCGTCCCGGCGTAGAGGAACACCGCGACCAGGGACAGCCCCATCGCGATCTCGTAGCTGATCATCTGGGCAGCGCTGCGCAGGCTGCCCAGCAGCGGGTACGTCGAGCCGGAGGCCCAGCCGCCCAGGACGATGCCGTAGATGCCCATGGCCGACATCGCCAGGATGATCAGCACCCCGATCGGGGCATCGGTGAGCTGCAGCGGCGTCTGCTGGCCGAAGATGCTCACCACCGGTCCCAGCGGGATGACCGAGAAGGCGACGAACGCCGGGATCGTGGCGATCACCGGGGCCAGGAAGTACACCGGCTTGTCCGCGAGCGCCGGCATGATGTCTTCCTTGAACGCCAGCTTCAGCCCGTCGGCGAGGCTCTGCAGGTAGCCGCGCGGCCCGACCCGGTTGGGGCCGATCCGCTGCTGCATGCGCGCGACGACCTTGCGCTCGAACACGATCGCGAACAGCGTCATCAGCACCAGCACCGCGAAGACGCCGACGACCTTGATCAGGACGATCCACCAGACGTCCTGGCCGAAGTCGGCCAGCGTCGGCTGGTCGGCCTCGAGGGCCCACACGGTCATCGCCCGCCCTCCCCTGCGCCGGCGCCCGTGCGGGACAGCCGCACGACGCTCCCGGGTCCGGCGCCCAGCGCCGTCCGGATCTCGCTGCCGGGCGAGCGCATCGGCAGCCACACCACCTGGTCGGGCATCGGGGTGATCCGCACCGGCAGGCTGACCGAGCCGGTGGCCCCGCTGACGGTGAGCCGGTCGCCGTCGGCGAGGCCGAGCCGGGCGGCCGCCTCGGCGCCGATCCGGGCGACCGGGTGCCGGGCGGTGCCGGCGAGCTCGGGCTCGTCCCGCTGCAGCGTGCCGACGTCGAGCAGCTGCCGCCACGACGCGAGGACCGCCTCGTCGGCGCGCAGCACCGGCGCGGCCGGCGGCGCGACGTCCGGCGCGGGCCCCTCGGCGGCGGACCGCCGGGCGCCCAGGGCGGCCAGCGCGGCGCGGGCGACCTCGGGCGTGGGCAGCCGCAGGTCGACGTCCATCTCGTCGGCCAGACCGTGCAGCACCCGGCCGTCGGAGAGCCGGCCGGTGTCGTGGAGGGTGGCGTCGAAGGGGCGCAGCCGGCCCTCCCAGTCGAGGTAGCTGCCCGCCTTCTCCGACGCCGCGGCGACCGGCAGGACGACGTCGGCGCGCTCGGTCACCTCGCTGGGGAACATCTCCAGGCTGACGACGAACGCCGCGGCGTCCAGCGCCGCCCGCGCCAGCGCGGGGTCGGGCAGGTCGGCCGGGTCGACGCCACCGACCAGCAGCCCCGGCAGCCGGCCGGCGCGGACCGCGGTCAGGATGCCGGTGACGTCCCGGCCGGGGGCGGCGGGCACGTCGGCGGGGTCGATGCCCCACACCCCGGCCACCTCGGCGCGGGCGGCGTCGTCGTCGACGGCGCGGCCGCCGGGCAGCAGGGTCGGCAGCGCACCGGCCTCGACGGCGCCCCGCTCACCGGCGCGGCGCGGCACCCAGGCCAGCCGGGCGCCGGTGGCGCGGGCGAGCTCGAGCAGCGCGGTGAACGCGCCGGGCACCTCGGCCAGCCGCTCACCGGCGAGGAGGACGGCACCGGGCCGGCGCAGCGCCTCGACGGCGGGCCCGCCCCAGCTGCCTTCGGCGAGCGCCAGCAGCGACCGGGCCTCGGCGCCGGGGAACGTGGTCAGCACGGTGGCCTGCAGCTTCTCGGCCGCGCGAGTGGCGAACGGGGCCAGGTCGAACACCGCGAGGTCGCCGGTGCGCACCGCCCGGCGCAGCCGCAGGAACAGGATCGGCGACTCCTCCTCCGGCTCCAGGCCGGCGAGCAGCACCGCGGGCGCGGAGCCGACGTCGTCGTAGGTGACGCCGCCGGTCGCCGGGCCGGTGCCGGCGATCGCCGTCCCGAGGAAGGCCAGCTCCTCGGCCGAGTGCGCGCGGGCGCGGGCGTCGACGTCGTTGGTGCCCAGCGCCACCCGGGCGAAGGTGGCCCAGGCGTAGGCGTCCTCCAGCGTGAGCCGGCCACCGGGGAGCACGCCGACGCCGCCCTCGGCCCGCGCCTGGAGCAGACCCGCGGCGGCCGCGGCCCAGGCCTCGGGCCAGGAGGCGGGCGCCAGCCGGCCGTCGGCCCCCCGCACGAGCGGGGTGGTCAGCCGCTCGTTGGCGGTGACGTAGCGGAACGCGTAGCGGCCCTTGTCGCAGGTCCACTCCTCGTTGACCGCAGGGTCCTCCCCGGCCAGCCGCCGGGTGACCTTGCCGCGCCGGTAGTCGGTGCGCATCGCGCAGCCCGAGGCGCAGTGCTCGCAGACGCTCGGCTCGCTGCGCAGGTCGAACGGGCGGGCGCGGAACCGGTACTGGGCGCTGGTGAGGGCGCCGACCGGGCAGATCTGGGTGGTGTTGCCGGAGAAGTAGGACTCGAACGGCTCGTCCTCGTAGATCGCCACCTGCTCCAGCGCGCCGCGCTCAAACAGCTCGATGAACGGATCGCCGGCGACCTGCTGGGAGAACCGGGTGCACCGGGCGCAGAGCACGCACCGCTCCCGGTCGAGCAGGATCTCGCTGCTGATCGGCAGCGGCTTGGGGTAGGTGCGCTTCTCGTCGACGAACCGGCTCTCGGCACGGCCGTTGCTCATCGCCTGGTTCTGCAGCGGGCACTCGCCGCCCTTGTCGCAGACCGGGCAGTCCAGCGGGTGGTTGATCAGCAGCAGCTCCATCGTGCCCTGCTGCGCCTTGTCGGCCACCGGGCTGGTCAGCTGCGTCTGCACGACCATGCCCTCGGTGACCGGCATGGTGCAGGAGGCGGCCGGCTTGCGCTGGCCCTCCACCTCGACCAGGCACTGACGGCAGGCGCCGATCGGCTCCAGCAGCGGGTGGTCGCAGAACCGCGGGATCTGGATGCCGACCATCTCGGCGGCGCGGATGATCAGCGTCCCCTTCGGCACGGCGACGTCGAAGCCGTCGATCGTGCAGTGGACGGCGTCCGGCGGGGTGTGCGGTCCGGGGGCGCCCGGGGGCACCGCGGGGGCGGGTGGCGGGTTGGTGGGCGTGAGCGTCATGACGCGGCTCCGACCGGCTCGAGGCGGAGGGAGCGGCCGAGCCGGGCCTGCTCCTCGGGTGGCAGCAGGGCGATGTAGTCGTCCTTGAAGTACTTGAGCGAGCTGGTGATGCAGCTGGTGGCGCCGTCACCCAGGGCGCAGAACGAGCGGCCGAGGATGTTGTCGCAGGTGTCGACCAGGACGTCGAGGTCCTGCGCGGTGCCCCGGCCGTGCGCGATCCGCTCCAGGATCTGCACGAGCCAGTAGGTGCCCTCCCGGCAGGGGGTGCACTTGCCGCAGCTCTCGTGCGCGTAGAACTCGGTGAACCGCAGGGTGGCCTCGACGATCGAGTCGGTCTCGTCGAACACCATGAGCGCGGTGGTGCCGAGCATCGAGCCCGCGGCGGCCACCGAGTCGAAGTCCAGCGGGACGTCGAGGTGCTCGGCGGTGAAGTACGGGGTCGACGAGCCGCCCGGCGTCCAGAACTTCAGCTCGTGGCCGGGGCGGACGCCGCCGGCCATCTCGAGCAGCTCGCGCATCGTCGTCCCCATGGGGGCCTCGTACTGGCCCGGCCGGACGACGCGGCCTGAGAGCGAGTAGATCTTCGGGCCGGGCGACTTCTCCGGGCCAAAGGCCTTGAACCACTCGGCCCCGCCGCGGACGACGAACGGCACGCTGGCCAGCGTCTCGACGTTGTTGATGACCGTCGGTGCGCCGTACAGGCCGGCGACGGCGGGGAACGGCGGCTTGAGCCGCGGCTGGCCGCGGTAGCCCTCGAGCGAGTCGAGCAGCGCCGTCTCCTCGCCGCAGATGTACGCGCCGGCGCCGGCGTGCACGATCAGGTCGAGGTCGTAGCCGGAGCCGAGGATGTCCGAGCCGAGGTAGCCGGCGGCGTAGGCCTCGCCCACGGCATTGAGCAGCCGCCGGTGGGCGTGCACCGCCTCACCGCGGACGTAGATGACGGCCAGCTTCGACCGGATCGCGTAGGACGAGATGATCACGCCCTCGATCAGCGAGTGCGGGTCGGCCATCATCAGCGGGAGGTCCTTGCAGGTGCCCGGCTCGCCCTCGTCGGCGTTGACCACGAGGTACTTGGGCATCGCCGCGGGGCCGGTGGGCTCCTCCCCCGGCTTCGGCTGCGGGATGAAGCTCCACTTCATGCCGGTCGGGAAGCCGGCGCCGCCGCGGCCGCGCAGGCCGGAGTCCTTGACCAGGGTGACCAGCTCGTCGGGCTGCATCGACAGCGCGGTGCGCAGCGCGGCGTAGCCGTCGAGCCGCTCGTAGGTGGACAGCCGCCACGAGTGCTCGGCGCCCCAGCGGGTGGTGAGGACGGGGGTGAGGGGCATGGCTCAGGCCTTCCCGGGACCCTGGCCGGAAGTCCCCGGCTCGGACCCCGCAGGGGTGTCGGTGCCGTCGTCCTGGTCGGCCAGCGACCGGCCGGACGGCTCGGGGGCGTCGGGGTGCGAGCCTGCGGCGCCCGCCTTCTCCGCCGGGCTGTCCGCGGCGGCGACGCGGGCGTCGGCCGCCTCCTGACCGGGCGTCTCGCCGGTGGTCCCGGACGGCCGCACCGTCTCGCGGGGCTCACCGGTGTCGGCCGGCTCCGGCTCGGGGCCGCGCATCGGCGGCGCCGAGTCACCGCGCTCGGCGGCCAGCCGCAGCCCGCGCAGCGTCGGCCCGTAGTCGCCCGGCGCGTCGACGGCGGCGGCCGCGGCTTCGACATCCGGGTGCTGGGAGAACCCGGCCAGCTGGCGGGAGATCCCGCGGAAGTCCGTCAGCGGTGCACCGCGGGTGGGCAACGGCTTCTCGCCGCGGCGCAGCGCCGCCACGAGCTCGCGGGCGCTGCCGACGTCCTGCTGGTCGTAGAACTCGTAGTCCACGGTGACCACCGGCGCGTAGTCGCAGGCGGCGAGGCACTCGGCGTGCTCGAGGGTGATCGAGCCGTCGGCGGCGGTCTCGTCGTGGTGGACGCCGAGGTCCGCCGACAGGGCGTCCATGATCCGCTGCCCGCCGAGGACGGCGCACAGCGTGTTGGTGCAGACGCTGACCAGGTGCCGCCCGGTCGGCCGGCGCTTGTACATCGTGTAGAAGGTCGCGACCGCGCCGACCTCGGCCTTGGTCAGCCCGAGCTCCTCGGCGCACAGCGCTACGCCCTCGGGAGTGACGTAGCCCTGGTAGCTCTGCACCAGGTGCAGCATCGGCAGCAGCGCCGACCGGGCGACCGGGTAGCGGGCGATGATCTCCCGCGCCTCGATGCGGGCCTGCTCGGTCAGCGGCGGCAGCTGCGCCAGCGTCTCGGGCGAGGCGTCGACCGGGGTCGAGACGAGCCCGGTGACGGCGGTGCCTTCTGCGGATCCGGGAAGCGCACTCATCAGCGATCCACTCCCCCCATGACGGGGTCGATCGAGGCGATCGCGGCGATGACGTCGGCGATCATGCCGCCCTCGCTCATCGCCGCCGTGGCCTGCAGGTTCACGAAGCTGGGGTCGCGCACGTGGACCCGCCACGGACGGGTGCTCCCGTCGCTGACCACGTGGTAGCCGAGCTCCCCGCGGGGCGACTCGATCGGCACGTAGACCTGCCCGGCCGGCACCCGGAACCCCTCGGTGACCAGCTTGAAGTGGTGGATCAGGGCCTCCATCGACTGGCCCATGATGTGCCGGACGTGGTCGAGCGAGTTGCCCATGCCGTCGGGGCCGAGGCTCAGCTGCGCGGGCCAGGCGATCTTCTTGTCGTCGACCATCACCGGGCCGGGCTCGAGCCGGTCCAGCGCCTGGGCGATGAGCTTCAGCGACTCGTTCACCTCGGCCATGCGCACCAGGTAGCGGCCCCAGGCGTCGCAGGTGTCGGCGGTCGGCACCTCGAAGTCGTAGGACTCGTAGCCGAGGTAGGGCTCGACCTTGCGGAGGTCCCACGCCAGCCCGGTGGCGCGCAGGACGGGCCCGGTGATGCCGAGCGCGACGCAGCCGGTCAGGTCCAGGTAGCCGGCGTCCTTGAGACGGTTCTGCCAGATCGGCTGGCCGGTGAGCAGCCGGTGGAAGTCCGCGACCCGCTTCGGCATGACCTCGAGGAACTCGCGGATGTGCTCGACCGCGCCCTCGGGCAGGTCCTGGGCCAGCCCGCCGGGCCGGATGTAGGCGTGGTTCATCCGCAGCCCGGTGATCTCCTCGAGCAGGTCGAGGACCATCTCGCGCTCGCGGAAGCCGTTGGTCATGCCCGTGAGGGCGCCCATCTCCATGCCGAAGGTGGCGAGCGCGACCAGGTGCGAGGCGATCCGGTTGAGCTCCATGACGAGCACGCGGATCGTGGCCGCCCGCTGCGGGATGTCGATGCCGAGCAGCTTCTCGACGGCCATGCAGTAGCCGGCCTCGTTGAACAGCGGGGCCAGGTAGTCCATCCGCGTCACGAAGGTCGTGCCCTGCACCCAGTTGCGGTACTCGGTGTTCTTCTCGATGCCGGTGTGCAGGTAGCCGATGACCACCCGGGCCTTGGTCACCGTCTCGCCCTCGAGGTCGAGGACCAGCCGCAGCACGCCGTGGGTCGAGGGGTGCTGCGGGCCCATGTTGACGACGAGGCGCTCCTCGCCGTGCGGATCGGCCCCCAGCGTGAGGTCCCAGTCCCCGCCGGTGACGGTGTAGACGCGGCCCTCGGTGGTCTCGCGCGAGCCGGCGTAGGGGTCGCTCGGGTTGTACGTGGTGCTCATCTCTGCCCCTCCTCGACTCCGGACTCGTTCCGCTCCTCGGTCGCCGGCGCTCCCTGCGATGCTCGCTCGCCCGTCGTCATCGGTAGGCCCTCCGGGTGTCCGGCGGCGGGATGGTCGCGTCGTGGTACTCCACCGGGATCCCGCCCAGCGGGTAGTCCTTCCGCTGGGGGTGGCCGTCCCAGTCGTCGGGCATGAGGATCCGGGTCAGCGCCGGGTGGCCGTCGAAGACGATGCCGAACATGTCCCACGTCTCGCGCTCGTGCCAGTCCGCCGTCGGGTAGATCCCGGTGACCGACGGGACGTGCGGGTCCTCCGCGCTCACCGCCACCTCCAGCCGGATGCGGCGCCGGTAGGTCATCGACGTCAGGTGGTAGACGACGTGCAGCCGCGGCCGGCCGGGGTCGACGGCGGGTCCACCGCTGTCGAGGTAGTCGACGCCGGAGACGCTGCTGCACAGTTCGAAGCGCAGCGCCTCGTCGTCGCGGAGGGGCTGCACCAGGGTGAGCAGGTGCTCGCGGGCGACGAAGTAGGTGATCTCGCCCCGGTCGACCAGGACGCGCTGGACGGCGGCTGCGTAGGTGCCCTCGCCCACCGCCTCGATCAGGGCGTCGGTGACCTCGTCGAAGTAGCCGCCGTAGGGGCGCTCGGTGGAGTGCAGGGCGACCGCTCCGCCGGGCTCGACACGCACCAGCCCGCCGAAGCCCGAGGTGTCGCCGCTGCCGCTGACGCCGAAGGCGCCCTTCCGGAAGCCGCCCGAGGGCGCCGTGCTGTCGTCATACCCGGCCTCCTCGCGCCCCGGGACGACCGCACCGCCGTCGTTGCTCACGATGTCCTCCGCTCGACTCCGGGCTCGTTCCGCTCCTCGGTCGCTGTCCCCCGCAAGCGGGAGGTGCCCCCAGCCTGGAGTGATGCTCGCTCGCCCGTCGTCATCGCCGGTCCCCCGCTCCCGGCAGCAGCACCGCGTTGCCCTCGCGCTGCTCCATGAGGAACTGACCGGTGCGGCCCTCGGCGGCGGCCTGCTCGTAAGCCCGGCGGGCGGCCTTGTCGACGCGGACCGTCGAGGGCATCTCGACGTGCAGCTCCTTGGCCGTGCCGTCCTGTCGAGCCTGCTGCTGCTCGCGGGCGCGCTTCTCGCCGAGCGGCTCGTGCTGGATCTTGTGGTGCAGCTTGAGGATCGCGTCCATGAGCATCTCCGGCCGCGGCGGGCAGCCGGGCAGGTACATGTCCACCGGGACGACGTGGTCGACGCCCTGCACGATCGCGTAGTTGTTGAACATGCCGCCCGAGCTGGCGCACACACCCATCGCCAGCACCCAGCGGGGCTCGGGCATCTGGTCGTAGATCTGCCGGAGGACCGGCGCCATCTTCTGGCTGACCCGGCCGGCGACGATCATCAGGTCGGCCTGCCGCGGCGAGGCGCGGAAGACCTCCATGCCGAACCGGGCGAGGTCGTACCGGCCGGCCCCGGAGGCCATCATCTCGATGGCGCAGCAGGCCAGGCCGAAGGTGGCCGGCCACAGCGACGACTTGCGGGTCCAGTTGACCAGCTTCTCCACGCTGGTCAGCAGGACCCCGCTGGGGATCTTCTCCTCGAGTCCCATCAGGTGCTCCCTGTCAGTCCCACTCGAGCCCGCCGCGCCGCCACTCGTAGGCGAAGGCGAGGAAGACGGTGCCGATGAAGACGACCATCGCGACCAGACCCCACACGCCCAGCGCGTCGTTCGCGACGGCCCAGGGGTAGAGGAAGACGATCTCGATGTCGAAGACGATGAACAACATCGCGGTCAGGTAGTACTTGACCGGGAAGCGGCCACCGGTGAGCGGCTGGTCCACCGGCTCGATGCCGCACTCGTAGGCGGCCAGCTTGGCGGTGTTGTAGCGGCGCGGCCCCACGAAGGGGGCGACGGCGACCGAGAACAGCGCGAACGCCGCGGCGAGCAGGAACAGCCCGACGATCGGTACGTAGGTCGACAGCATCATCGCCACCCTAGGGTGATCCCGGTCACGCACAGGTCACGCTTCGGCCACGGAGCGTCCGTGTCGGGTCGACATGTCGTCACAGCAGCCACCTCACGTCGCCGGCGTCAGTCGGAGGAGGACGGTCAGCGCGCGGTCGACCGCGTCGCCGTCCCGGCCGTCGGTCAGGTTGCCCAGCACCCGCAGCGCCGCGTCGGTCAGCGCAGGCCGGCGCAGCCCGCGGCCGGCGACCAGCCGGACGACCGCCGGGCGGGTCAGCAGCGCCAGGAAGCCCAGGCCCAGGCGGTGGTGGCGGCCCAGCTCGTCGCGCAGCCGCTCGGGGTAGCGCTGCAGCGCCGCCTCGCGCGCGGCACCCTCGGGCAGCCGGAGCGCGGCGACGGCGGCCTCGGCGGCCATGCGCCCGCTCTCGACGGCGGAGCTGATGCCCTCGCCGTTGCAGGGGTTCACCGTCCCGGCGGTGTCGCCGGCGAGCAGCAGCCCGCGGGTGTAGGCCGGGCCCCGGCTCAGCGCCATCGGCAGGCCCGCGCCGCGGAGCGGGGTGACCGCGTCGTCCTCCCCCAGCCCGTCCTCGGCCGGGAAGGTGTCCAGCCAGCGCCGGAGGACCATCCGGCGGTCGGCGCCGGTGCCGCGGCGGGTGTCGAGGAGGCCGTACCCGACGTTCGCCGTCCCGTCGCCCATGCCGAAGATCCAGCCGTAGCCGGGCATCGCGTCGCGGGGAGGGCCCTGCGCCGTGAGGTCGAAGGCGATGTCGAGGTACTCGTCGTCACTGCGGCGGCTGCGGACGTACCGCCGGAGGGCGACGCCGAGCGGCCGGTCGGTGCGGCGCAGCAGGCCGAGGGTCTTGGCGAGGCGCCCGGAGAGCCCCTCGGCGGAGACCACGAGCGGGGCGCACCAGGTGACCGGCTCGCCGTCTTCGCCGGCCTCGCCGCGGACGCCGACCACCCGGCCGGCGTCGTCGAGCAGCGGCTCGGTGACCGTCGTCCCGGTGACCAGGCGGGCGCCGGCCCGCACGGCGTGGTCGGCCAGCAGCGCGTCCAGCTCCCGGCGGGTGCGGACCAGCCCGTGGTCGGGCCAGGAGTCCAGCCGCGGCCAGTCGATCTCGGCCACCCGGCCACCGCCGTGCACCCGCAGCCCGCGGCGGCGCACCCAGCCCGCGCCGGAGGTGTCCACGCCCATGTCGTGCAGTGCGCGCACCCCGCGCGGGGTCAGCCCGTCGCCGCAGACCTTCTCCCGGGGGAAGGCGGCCTTCTCGAGGACCGCCACGTCCACACCGGCGGAGGCGAGGTGCCAGGCGGCGCTCGACCCGGCCGGTCCGGCGCCGACCACGACGACGTCGGCCGTGTGCTCGATCGAGGCCTGCGCCACGTCGTCACCTCCGGTCCGTCGCCCGAGTCCGGTCACCTTGTGAAAAGGTTCACAAAGTGGTCGGTCCGAGTCTAGGCGCCGTGTGATCTAGCCGACAGTCCCCCCTCGGGACAGAGCGGCCAGGACGTCGTCGTCCGGGGTGTCGGAGAACTCCGCGTAGGCCTGCCCGACCGAGCGGAAGCCGGCGGGCACCTCGAGGCAGACCACCTCGTCGACGTCCCCGGCCAGCTCGGCGACGGGCTCCGGTGCGCCGACCGGGACGGCGACGGTGATCCGCGCGGGCTCGCTGCGCCGCAGCGCGCGGACGGCGACGCGCATGGTCGCCCCGGTGGCCAGGCCGTCGTCGACGAGGAGGACGTGGCGCCCGGCGACCGTGGGCGCGGGCCGGGTGCCGCGGTAGGCCGTGGTGCGCCGGCGGAGCTCGGCGAGCTCCCGGTCGTGGACCTCGGACACGGCTGCCGGGTCGGGCGCGGCCCGGTCGAGGACGGTCCGGACCCACACCGTCTCGACGGCGTCACCGACGGCCGCGATGGCGCCCATCGCGAGCTCCGGGTGTCCGGGGACGCCGAGCTTGCGGACGACCAGGACGTCGAGCTCGGCGCCGAGGGCGGCGGCCACCTCGGCGGCGACGACCACGCCCCCGCGTGGGAGACCCAGCACGAGGGCGCCGTCGCCTGCCCGCTCGCCGAGCGCGGCGGCGAGCGACCTGCCGGCGTCTCGCCGGTCGGCGTAGCGGGCGGGCGTCACGGTGCGGTCACACCACCGGGACGGGGTCCGACTCCGGACGCGGGGTGTTCGGGTCGTCCGGGTCGGGCTTCGGGATGGGGTCCGGCAGTGGCTGCACGGGGTCCGCCGGCGTCGAGCCGGGATCCTGGGGCTGCGGCGTGGCTGGTGTCGTCATGCATTGACGCTTGCCCCTCGGACCCGGCGGGAAACCCGCTCAGAACGGCGGCGGCTCATCGTCGGGGACGGGATGTGGCGGCGCCGGGAGCCCCAGCTGGCGGTCGAGGTCGCGCAGACCCGGTGGCCGGGTGGTGCGGGTGATCCCGCTCGGGGTGGTCACCTGCAGAGTGCCGTCGGGGCACAGCTCGAAGCGCCAGTGGCGGGCGAACGTCTTGAGCCGGTGGTGGCTGCGGCACAGGCAGCAGAGGTTGTCGCAGGCGGTACGCCCGCCGCAGTCGTAGGGCACCACGTGGTCGGCGTCGGTGCGCCCCGCCGGCCGGGAGCAGCCTGGATGCCGGCAGGTGCGGTCCCGCAGCCGGAGGAACCGCTCCTGCGCGGCGGACGGATCGTGGCCGGCCACCTCCGCCGGGGGTCCTACCAGTGGGCAGTCGCAGTCGGCCTCCCGATGGCGTGGGCAGCCACGCACGGCCGCCCGGCGCAGCTCCGCCGCACCGAGGGCCGCCAGCAGTGCGCCGTCCTCGCCGGTGACCGCCACCGCCAGGCTGCCGCCCTCCGGCGCCCGCATGCCCAGGGCGTCCAGCTGGGCGAGCAGCTCGCGCAGGTGCGCCGCCGTGACGGGTGTGCCGTCGATGCTCGGCCCCAACTCACCGTCGAGACCGGTGGACGCATCGCCAGGCGGACCGGGACGGTCCTCCGCCGGCCGCTGCAGCGCCGACAGCGGGGCCAGCACGGTGACGTGGCCGGTCAGCGCGGGCCGGGAGGTGTCCCACGGCCGCAGGACCAGCGCCGCGTGGGCCTCGGCGCGCAGCATCCCGATCGGCCGGTCGTCCCCCGCCGTCCGCGCCAGCTGCGCGGCCTGGTCGATCGTCGACCACATCGCCGCGGCCACCGGCGAGGGCAGTTCGGTGGTCAGCGCGGACAGGCCGTCCGCCGTCGCCTGCAGGCGCACGTGGGCCCGCGCCTCGGCCTCGATGCGCCGCCGCTCGGCGAACTCCTCGTCCGCGGCGATCGCCGCAGCCACCAGCCGCCGGCGCAGCCGGCCCGACGACGAACCGGCCGCCGCGGGCAGCACCGCAGGCACCACCGCGGCGATCACCGCGTCGGAGGCGTGCCCCAGCACGTCGGCGAACACCCGCGCCCGGAACCAGTCCAGCGCCCCGGCCGCGCACGCCGCCCACACGGCCGGCATCCGCTCGATCAGCGCGTAGGCGTCCGAGAGCACGCCCACGGCGAAGACGCGCGAGCAGTTGAGCACCATCGCCAGCTCGTCGGGCAGGAACTCGCTCGTGCCAGGTACCGGCGAGCCCGCTCCCCGTCGCCGCGCCCCCGGGTGACCGGGCGGCGGATCGTCGTCGTCCGGCCGGTCGCCCGCCAGACCCATCACCAGCTCGGCCTCGTAGGCGGCGTCCATCGCCCGGCGCGCCTGCAGCCGCCGCAGCTCCGCAGCCTTCTCCGCCGCGGACAGGAGCCCCACCGGCAGGCGGTCCACCGCCGGCGGCCGCTCCAGCAGCAGGCCCACCAGCGCGCCCTCGACGGCGCTGCGGGTCAGCTCGGCGGTGGCCACGGATCGAACGTACGTACGGGGTACGACAGTTCTCGCCGCTCACGACGGTGGCGCGGCTACGCGGCCGTCAGTCGGTCAGCCCTTGCGGCCCCGGTGCAGGGCGACGATCCCGCCGGTCAGGTTGTGCCAGGCGACGTCCGCCCAGCCGGCGTCCTGCAGCCGGCCGGCGAGCGCGGCCTGGTCGGGCCAGGCGCGGATCGACTCGGCGAGGTAGACGTAGGCCTCGGGGTTGCTGCTCACCGTCCGGGCGATGCGGGGCAGCGCCTTCATCAGGTACTCGGTGTAGACGGTGCGGAACGGCGACCAGGTCGGGCTGGAGAACTCGCAGACCACCAGCGTCCCGCCGGGCTTCGTCACCCGGGAGAACTCGCGCAGCGCGGCGTCCGGGTCGGCCACGTTGCGCAGCCCGAAGGAGATGACGACGCCGTCGACGCTCTCGTCGGCCAGCGGCAGGGCCATCGCGTCACCGGCGACCTTGGGCACCGGCCGCGATGCCCCGGCCCGCAGCATCCCCTGCGAGAAGTCGCAGGCGATGGCGTGCACGCCACCGGCCGCGAGCTCGACGGTCGAGACGGCGGTACCGGCCGCGACGTCGAGCACGGTCTGCCCGGGCCGGGCCCCCAGCGCCTCCCGGGTGGCCCGTCGCCAGCCGGCGTCGAGGCCGCCGGAGAGCACCGTGTTGGTGACGTCGTAGCGCTCCGCGACCCGGTCGAACATGGCGGCGACGTCGGCCGGTCGCTTGTCCAGCCCGGCCCGCAGGCCGGCGGTGTGCGGGGAGTCTCGCCGGTCTGCCACGGCATCGACGCTACTAGGGCTCCTACTCTGATCACGTGACTGCCGCTGCCCTCACCTCCCCGGCAGCGGCGTCGCGCACCGTCACCACGGTCCGGTCGGACGCGGCCGCCGAACTGCTGGACCTGCTCCCCGCCCGCGGCGGACTCTCCTGGGTACGCCACGGCGAGGGCCTGGTCGGCTGGGGCGAGGCGGCGCGGCTGGAGGTCTCCGGGCCCCGCGCGCTGGCCGAGGCCGCCGAGTGGTGGGACGGGTACGCCGCCGATCTGGACGTCGCCGACGAGCTGGGCGTACCCGGCACCGGGGCGGTCGTCTTCGCCAGCATCGCGTTCGACCCCGTCCGCGGGACGTCGGTCTTCGTCGTCCCCGAGGTGGTCGTGGGACGGCGGGACGGCGTCGGCTGGATCACCGCCGTCGGGGCCGCCCCGGAGCTGCCCGAGGCGGCGCGCGCCGACGACGGCCCGGCTCCCCGGTTGCGCTACGCCGACGGCGCCCTCGACCCCGCCAACTGGTGCGCCGCCGTCTCCGCCGCCGTCAGCCGCATCGACGCCGGCGAGCTGGAGAAGGTCGTGCTCGCCCGCGACCTGCTGGTCTCCGCCGACGCCCCGCTCGACCCGGGGCGGATGCTGCGCCGGCTGGCGGCCCGCTTCCCCGGCTGCTGGACCTTCGCCGTCGACGGCCTGCTGGGCGCCACCCCGGAGCTGCTGCTGCGCCGCACCGGCCGGCAGCTGTCCTCCCGGGTGCTGGCCGGCACCGCGCCCCGCGGGGCCGGCGCCCAGGACGAGCGGCTGGCCGAGGCGCTGCTGAACTCGGAGAAGGACCGCGGCGAGCACGCGCTCGCCGTCGACTCCCTCGTGCGGGCGCTGGAGCCCTACTGCCGGGAGCTGACGGCACCCGCCGAGCCCGAGCTGCTCACCCTGGCGAACGTGCGGCACCTGGCCACCGACGTCGTCGGCACTCAGCGCGGCTCCGCCGGCCTGCTGGAGCTGGTCGGCGCGGTGCACCCCACGGCCGCCGTGTGCGGCACCCCGACCCCGGACGCCGCCGCGCTGATCGGCGAGCTCGAAGGCATGGACCGCGGCCGGTACGCCGGGCCGGTCGGCTGGCTGGACACGACCGGCGACGGCGAGTTCGGGCTCGCCCTGCGCTGCGCCGAGCTGGTCGGCGACGACGGCGCGCGGCTGTTCGCCGGCTGCGGCATCGTCGCCGGCTCCGACCCGGCCGCCGAGCTGGCCGAGACGCAGTCGAAGTTCGCCGCGTTCCAGGCGGCCCTCGAGGGCTGAGACGTCGGGCGAGCGCGTCGTCCGCCCGATCTCCGGCACACCCCCCCGTCACCCAACGGAGGAGGGCCCCGCATGACCCTGACCGGCGCGCCCCGCCGCCGGCTGCTGCCGGTGACCCCCCTCGACCTCCTCGTCCCCGTGCTGGGGGGGTACCGGGACGGGGGCCTTCGCCGCCTGGGCGTACTACGACGACCTGCTGCGGCCGCTCGCCCACACGTTCCTGCTCTGGACGGTACTGCTGGCCGGACTGGCCGCCCGGCGCACGCGGGCGGCGGGAGCCGTCGTCGGTGCGGTGGCGCTCAGCGCCGCCGTGGTGGCCTTCTACGTCGGCAAGGACGTCGTGTACGGCATCGAGTACCCCCGGGATGCCCTACGAGCTGAACACCTCCCAGCTGACCCTCTGGCTCGTGCTCGCGCTGGCCGCCGGGAGCCTGCTCGGAGCCGTGTTCGCCCCGATCGAGCGCCTACCCGGCAGAGGGCGGGGTCGTCTGGGCTGCCGCCGGGGTCGGCGCCGTGTCGCTGCTGGTCGCGTACGTGTCCTCGTGGCGGCAGCTCGCCGCCGTCCTCGCCTGGGCCGTGCCGCTCACCGCGCTCGGGCTCGTGCTCGTCTCCGCGCCGGACGCGCTCGAGCAGGTGCTGGTAGGCCTCTAACCCTGCGGCGGCCGGAGTCTCGCACCTCCGCGGGGAGCCGAGAAGTTGTCCCTCGAGCCGGCGAGCGACCGCCTGTGGGTACACAAACGCCCAGCCCGTCCGCCAACTATCTCGGCTCGTCCTTCGCGTAGAGCTTCTCGTCCACGAGAGCCAGGATCTGGTTCATGGCGACGTTCGCCCACGATCGGATACTGCGGTCTTCGAGCTCGCTCATCTCTTCCAGCTCGACGTCGACGTCGACGTGTACTGATTCTGTTGCCTTGGACGCCGACACCCTGGCGATCAGTGGCCACTCACTGCCCACGACGCTCACGTCATGGATCGTGACTCCCCATTGCCGGGCGTGTGTCCCCAAGGAGCCCTGAACTGCGTCGATGTAAGGCTGAAGCGACCCCGCAGAACGACCATCTGACTCAACAACCATCTGATGCCTTTCGCGACAGCTGCATCGTGCGGGCAGTGATGATGCCGTCAGCTCTTCCGTCGCGGGCATGAGCCGGACGGCTGACCCGCGTCAGGACGACGCCAGGGCCTGCGCCGCCGCGATGCGCAGGTCGGCCGCCAGCGCGGCCTCGGCGCGCTGGTCGGTGCGGGCGACGACGACCCGCGGTCCGCCGAGCCCCAGCGCGGCCGGTAGCTCCTCGGCCGAGTCGATCCGCGATGCGGCCCACCCCAGGGACGACGCAACCGCCACCAGGTCGCGGCCGTGCGGCGTGCCGAACACCCGGCGGTAGTCGCGGGCGTGCCGGTCCTGCCCCGGCTCGAGCTGGGCGAAGATGCCGCCGCCGTCGTTGTCGGGGACGACCACGGTGAGATCGGGCCGCCGCTCCCCCTCGCCCAGCAGCAGCCCGGTGAGGTCGTGCAGGAACGTCAGGTCGCCCATCAGCGCGAACGCCGGGCCGCGGTGCACCAGCGCCGCGCCCACGGCCGTCGAGATCGTGCCGTCGATCCCGGCGACCCCGCGGTTGGCGAGCACGGTGAGGTCGGCGCGCGGCACGGCGAGCCGGTCGACGTCCCGCACCGGGGTGGACGACCCGAGCACGAGCAGCGCGCCGGCGGGCAG
Organism: Blastococcus sp. SYSU DS0619; assembly: GCF_054051035.1. Classification (NCBI taxonomy): domain Bacteria; kingdom Bacillati; phylum Actinomycetota; class Actinomycetes; order Geodermatophilales; family Geodermatophilaceae; genus Blastococcus; species Blastococcus sp. SYSU DS0619. Next base: position 376,519 of record NZ_JBJHAM010000002.1, read on the forward strand.
GGCGGCGACGACGTCGCGGGCCAGCCGGGCAGCGGTGAGCGCCGGTGCGCCGTCGAGCACCGCGTCGACGGCGGCGCCCACCCGTCCGGCGGCCGCGGACCAGGCGGCGGCCCACTGGGCATCGACGCGATCCTCGGGGTCGGCACCGGCGAACAGCCGCGCGACCCGGCTGCTCGACCGGCCGGCGTCGGCCCACCGCGGCGAGGCGCTCACCGTCTCCACGGTGACGGCGGGGTCGGCGAGCAGGGCGCTGACCGGCCGGGAGAGCGTCGGCCGCCCCACGACCACGACCCGCTCGGGCCGGTGCGCGGCCAGCCAGCCGGGCGCCCCGAGCGCCAGCACGCCACCGCGCACGCTGCCCGGCAGGCCCCAGAACGCGCTGCTCGGCTCGGCGACGACGGGCCACGCGGAGCCCTCCGACAGCGCCGGCGCGGCGTGCAGCGGCCCGTCGCCGGCGATCACCAGCGTCCGCGGCGGCAGCCGGTGCGCCTGCGCCGCCCACCCGGCCGACGGCTCGGCCGCCGTCCACGGCCGCCCGCCCGGACGGCCCGCCCAGCGCGCCGGCAGCCCGGCCGGGAGCTGCTCCTCGGGCAGCAGCGGCTCGCGCAGCGCCAGGTTCAGCTGCACCGGCCCGGGATCCGCCGACAGCGTGCCCGCGGCGATGGTCAGCGCCTTGCCCACCACGGACCGCCAGTAGCGGTTCTGCTCGGCCTCCCGGCCGGCCTCGGGGACGCCGACGTCGGCCGACCAGCGCACGGCCGCCCCGTACAGCCCGGCCTGCTCGATCGTCTGGTTGGCGCCGGTGGCCCGCAGCTCCGGTGGCCGGTCGGCGGTCAGCGCCAGCAGCGGTACCCCGCTCGCATCGGCCTCCAGGACGGCGGCGTGCAGGTGCGCGGTCGCCGTCCCGGACGTGGTGAGGACCGGCACCGGCCGGCCAGAGGCCTTCGCCAGGCCGAGCGCCAGGAACGCGGCCGTCCGCTCGTCGATGCGCACGTGCAGCCGCAGCCGGCCGTCCCGCTCCGCCGCGGCCAGGGCCAGGGCCACGGGGGCGGACCGGGAACCGGGCGAGAGGACGGCGTCGGTGACGCCGCCGCGGACCAGCTCGTCGACCAGCACGCGGGCGAACGCGGTGGCGGGGTTCACGTGGCCCGCACCTCGGCGATCCGGGCCAGCCAGCGGCCGGTGGTCGCCGGGTCGGCGGCCACCGCGGACAGCCGGTCGGGTTCGGCGCGGCCGACCGGCAGCACGCCGTCGACCGGCAGCAGCGGAGCGCCGCTGACGTCGTCGGCGAGCAGCGCGACCGTGGCCAGCCCGCAGGCGAACGGCAGCTCCGGCAGGGCGGCGGCCAGCGCGACGCCGGCGGCGATCCCGACCGAGGACTCCAGCGCCGAGGAGACGACGCACGGCAGGCCGTGCGCCTCGGCGACCCGCAGCGCCGCCCGCACCCCGCCCAGGGGCTGCACCTTGAGGACGACGACGTCGCAGGCCGCGCGCAGGTCCACCCGCAGCGGGTCGTCGGCCCGGCGCACCACCTCGTCGGCGGCGATCCGCACGTCGACCCGGCGGCGCAGCGCGGCCAGCTCGTCGAGGGACGCGCACGGCTGCTCGACGTACTCCAGGCCGACGCCGTCCAGCTGGCGGATGCGGGCGACGGCGGTGTCGACGTCCCAGGCGGCGTTGGCGTCCACCCGGATCGCGCCGGACGGGCCGAGGGCGTCGCGGACGGCCTCCACGCGGGCGACGTCGTCGGCGGCGACCTGCCCGGGCTCGGCGACCTTCACCTTCGCCGTCCGGCAACCGGAGGCGCGGACGATCGCGTGCGCCCGCTCGGGACCGACCGCCGGCACGGTGACGTTCACCGGCACCGAGTCGCGCAGCGGCGCCGGCCAGCCCTCGACCGCGGACTCCACCGCCGAGGCCCACCAGCGGCGGCTCTCGGCGGCGTCGTAGTCCCAGAACGGGGAGAACTCGCCCCAGCCGGCCGGGCCGCGCAGCAGCACGCCGTCACGGACGTCGATGCCCCGGAACCGGGTGCGCATGGGCACCTCGTAGACGGCCAGCTCGGTGATCCCCGCCGGCAGTGCGGCGGCGGGGGCGGCGGTCATGCCGATCAGCGTAGTTCGGCAGGGTCGTAGGCTTGCGCGTCGTGGCGGGAACGGGAGGGGCGGGCGCGGCCCGACGTCTCACCCTGGTCCCCGCGGCCGAGCTCTCCGACGACGACCTCCGTGCCGCCCTCGACGGCGTCCGCCCGCTCGCCGTGCTGCCGGCCGGCCCGCCCGCGGTGGTCGAGGCCGCCCGCGCGCTGCTGCGTCCCGACGAGCCGCTGGAGCCGGGCGCGGACCTCGTCGTGGTCACCTCCGGCTCCACCGGGGACGGCCGCGGGGTGCTGCTGCCCGCGGCGGCCCTGCGGGCGTCGGCGGCCGCCACGCACGACCGGCTCGGCGGCCCCGGCAGCTGGCTGCTGGCCCTGCCGGTGTCCGCGATCGCCGGGCTGCAGGTGCTCTGCCGCGCCGCGCTCGCCGGACGGCCGGCGATCCGGCTCGGGGCCGGGGAGGCGCTCGCCGACGCCGTCGCCCGCATGCCGGCCGACGCCCGGCGCTACACGTCGATGGTCCCCACCCAGCTGCGCCGCGCCCTGGACACCGAGCCCGGCACCCTCCGCGCCTTCGACGCGGTCCTGGTCGGCGGCGCGGCTGCCGACCCGGCGCTGCTGGACCGGGCCCGCGCCGAGGGGGTCGCCGTCGTCACCACGTACGGGATGACCGAGACCGCCGGGGGCTGCGTCTACGACGGTCGGCCGCTGGACGGCGTCGGCGTGCGCGTCGCCGACGGAGGCGTCGAGTTGGCCGGACCGACGCTGGCGCTCGGCTACCGCGGCGACCCGGAGGCGACCGCGGCGGCGTTCGCCGACGGCTGGTTCCGCACCCGCGACGCCGGCACGCTGGACGCCGACGGCCGGCTCACCGTGCACGGCCGGCTCGACGACGTCGTCATCACCGGTGGGGTGAACGTGGCGCCCGCCGCGGTCGAGGCGGCGCTGCGCGAGCACCCCGACGTCGCCGACGCCGTGGTCCTCGGCCGCCCCGATCCGGAGTGGGGGCAGCGCGTCGTCGCCGCCGTCGTCCCCTCCCCCGGCGCCTCCCCCGACCTGGCCGTGCTGCGGCCGTGGGTGAGCGAGCGGCTGGGTGCGCCCGCCGCCCCGCGGGAGCTGCACCTCGTCAGCGCCGTCCCCCTCCTGCACACCGGCAAGCCCGACCGCCGCGCGGTCGCCGCCTCGATCCCCCAGGGAGCGCACTGACCATGGCCACCCCCGCCCAGTGGCTGGCCGGCGCCCGCCCGCGCACGCTCCCCGCGGCGCTCGCCCCGGTCCTCGTCGGCACCGGCGCCGCCGTCGCCCTCGACGGCTTCCGGCCCGGCCCGGCGCTGCTCGCCCTGCTGGTCGCCCTGGCGCTGCAGGTGGCGGTCAACTACGCCAACGACTACTCCGACGGGAAGCGTGGCACCGACGCCGACCGGGTGGGCCCCATGCGGCTGGTCGGCTCGGGCGCGGCCACCCCTGGGCAGGTGCTGGGCGCGGCGCTGCTGTCCTTCGCCGTCGCCGGCGTGGCCGGGCTGGCGCTGGCGGCGCTGTCCAGCTGGTGGCTGGTCGCGGTGGGCGCCGTCTGCATGGCCGCCGCGTGGACCTACACCGGCGGCCCGCTGCCCTACGGCTACCGGGCCCTCGGCGAGGTCTTCGTCTTCGTCTTCTTCGGGCCGGTGGCCGTCGTCGGGACGACCTTCGTGCAGACCGGCACCCTGCCGGGCCTGGCCTTCGCGGTGTCGGTGCCGATCGGCTTGCTCATCGTGGCGATCCTGGTGGTGAACAACCTGCGCGACATCGAGGGCGACGCCCAGGTCGGCAAGCGCACCCTCGCGGTCCTGCTCGGTGACCGCGCCACCAGGATCACGTTCGCGGCGCTGCTGGTCGTGCCGTTCCTCCTGATCGCCGCCGTCGGCGTCGCCCGGCCGTGGGCGCTGCTCGGCCTCGCCGCCGCGCCGCTGGCGCTGTCCCCGATCCGGACCGTGCTGGCCGGGGCCCGCGGACCCGCGCTCATCGCGGTGCTCCAGGCGACCGGCGTGCTCACCCTCGCCACCGGCGTGCTGCTCGGCGCCGGCCTCGCCCTGGCCTGAGCGGCTACTGCGCGCCGTCGCCGCTCAGCCGGTTGCGCAGGTCCTCCTTGGCCGTGCGCCGGGTGACGCTGCGGGCGACCAGCGCCTCGTTCAGCCGCTCGCGCGACGGGCGCAGCAGCAGGTAGGAGACCGGCATCGACAGCAGCAGCCCGAAGAGCAGACCGGGGAAGCTGCCCAGGCCGGCCCACCAGAGGATCAGCACCAGCGCGGCGGCGATCGCCAACCGGCCGACCGTGTAGACCAGCAGCCAGGGCAGCACCTTCGGCGGGGTCGCGGTGCCCCCCGCCGGGCTCACCGGTGTGCCGGCGGTCGGGTTGTTCTCAGCCATGACGGCCCTCCCACTTGGTCGAGAGAACGACCGTCGTCCTCGTGCGTGCGACCCCTCTTATCCGGTTCAACGCGTCGATGGCCGCTTCGAGTGCCGGGATGTCGGTCACGCGCACCTTGAGCACGTACGCCTCGCTGCCGGCGACGCGCCAGCAGTCCTCCACCTCGGGGATCTCGCGCAGGCCGGCCTCGAGCCCGGTGTCGTCCACCGCGTCGCTGTCGATGACGCTCACCAGCGCGGTGACCTCCAGACCCACCGCCGAGGGGTCGACGACGGCGCGGTACCCGGTGATCACCCCGGCGGTCTCGAGCTTGCCCACCCGCTCGTGCACGGCCGGCGAGGACAGCCCCACCTGCCGGGCGAGCTCGGCGTAGCTGGCCCGGCCGTTGGCGCGCAGCAGCTCGATGAGCTGCTGGTCGACGGCGTCGATGGGAGTTCTCCGTCCTGCCCCGGATCGGGGATCGTCCGATTCTCGGCACCGAGTATCGCCGCGGACGTACGCTTGGTACCGACGAGGGGGTGGGCCCGTGTTGTTCCTGGTGGTTCTCGTGATGGCAGTGGTGGTCGTGGGCCTGGTGGTGCGCGCCGCGGCGAACGCCGACCCGGAGGGGCGGGCGCGTCCGGCGACCCGTCCGCAGCGGCCGCGTGGCCCGGTGCGCATCGTCGCCCCGGACGACGACCCGGAGTTCCTGCGCGAGCTGGAGCGCCGGGCGCGCCGGGACGACGGCTCCCCGGCCTGACGCAGAGCGCGCGGGCCGGCTGACCCGGGCCGCCCGCGCGGCTCGGTGACCTCAGGCCGCTCGCGCGGCTCCGAACAACCGGCGCCACCCGCGGCGGGGGCGCTCCTCAGCGGTGCCCTCGGCCGGATCGACGGCCGGCGCCGCTCCGTCGGCGTCCCCGGGCCAGCCCAGGCCGCCGCCGCCCTGGCGGGTGGGGCCGCCCGGCCAGCCGAGCTCGCCCTCCTCCGCGGCGCCCTGCGCGCTCTCGCGGTGGGCGCCGGGGCCCTCGGCCGCCCGGCCGGCGAGCGCCGCCTCGACGAGCGGGTGCGGCGACGCGTCGTCGGCCGCCGTGTGCCTACCCACGGGGCATCTCCCGCCGGGCCCGTGCGCTGCTGGTCAGCTCCATGGGGGCATGGAAGCACGCCGGTCCGACACCGGTCACCCGAGCGCGCCGCGTCCTTCCCCGGACGGGGGAGGACGCGGGCCGTCAGACGCCGCCGTAGCTGTGCAGGCCGGTCGAGACCATGTTCACGTAGAGCAGGTTGAACAGCACGACGGCGAACCCCACCACGTTGATCCAGGCCGCCGGCCGGCCCCGCCAGCCCGCCGTCGTCCGGGCGTGGAGGTAGGCGGCGTAGACGACCCAGGAGATGAACATCCAGGTCTCCTTGGGGTCCCAGCCCCAGAACCGACCCCAGGCGCTCTCCGCCCAGATCGCGCCGGCGATCATGGCGAAGGTGTAGATCGGGAAGCCGAACACGGCCGTGCGGTGCGCCACCCGGTCCAGCCCGGCGGCGGACGGCAGCCGGTCGATCAGCCCGCCACCGGACCCCGGCTCGCCGGTGGTGCGGCGGGTGCGGACCAGGTACAGGGCGCTGGCGATGCCGCTCACCAGGAAGATGCCGGAGCCCAGGATCGCGCTGGTCACGTGGATGCCCAGCCAGCTCGACCGCAGTGCGGCGACCAGCGGCCCCGCCTCCGCGTAGAGGAACAGGCCGATGCCGACCATCGCGAGGATCACCGGGCCGAGCACGAAGACGCCGATGTGCCGCAGCGAGGGCTGCCGCACGGCCAGCACGAAGTAGGCGACCACGGCGACCAGCACGACGGCCGTGGCGAACTCGTACATGTTGCCCCAGGGCAGCCGGTCGGTGGCCATGCCGCGGGCGACGAGGACGCCGGCGTGGGCGACCACGCCCAGCGCGGTCAGCGCCATGCCGAGCAGGCCCCAGCGGGTGCCCTGCGCCGTCTCCGGCTCCTCCTGCCCGGGAACCGGGGCCTCGGGCACGACCGGGCCCCCGCCGACCCCGGCGAGCTCGCGGCTGGGCACGCGCCGCCGCCCGAAGGCCAGCTGGGCGCAGAAGGCGAGCAGCGCAACGGAGTACAGCGCGACGCTCACCGAGAAGAGGGTGTCGGACAGCTCGGCCAGCGAGGAGTCAGTCACGCGGGGGGACCTCCGGTTCAGGTGCGGTGCGGGCGGCGGCCGGGGCGCGCAGCGCGTCCCGCAGGTCGTCGGACAGGGTGGCGAACCGGGAGCCGCTCTCGCCGCCGCCCCGCGTGAGCGAGGCGAGCGTCAGCACGGTACCGCCGCCGTCCCGGGCGGGCTCGGCCCGGGCGAAGACGCGCTCCCGGCGCAGCAGGAGCATGCCGAGCAGGCCGGCGAGCAGGGTGATCGCCGAGCCGAGCACCCACACCTGACCGGGGTCGTGGGAGAACTGCATGGCGGCGAACTCCTTGACCCCGCTGAAGGTGATGCGGGTGCCGTCGGGCAGGTCCAGGGACTCCCCCACCGACAGGTTCGCCGAGCCGACCTCGGTGAGCCGGCCGCGCTCGATCTGGCTCTCGTCGAGGGAGTACACCGACTGCGGCAGCCCCGAGTCCAGGCCGAGGTAGCCGGAGAAGGCGATGACCGCCACCTGCGGGGCCAGGGGGCGCGGGTCGACCGACGTCAGGATGCCGCCCTGCACCAGCCCGGTGGGCGCGAAGAAGCCCTTCAGCGCCAGCTGCTCCTCCTGCCCCGGGATGTCGGGCAGCTTGAGCGCGCCCTCGCTGGACATCATCTGCTGGTCGGTGGGCAGGAAGGGGACGGTCAGGTCCTCGAACGTGGTCCCGTCCGGGACGGTGACGGTGAACGTCGGGCTGAAGCCGTGCCCGGTCACGTAGACCCGGTCGCCGTCGATCCGCAGCGGGTCGTTGACGCCGATGGTGGTCGCCCGCCCCTCGGCGGAGGGGGCGCCGTAGCGGATGTCGGCGGTGAACGAGGCGGCGGTGAGGTTCTCCTCGTACTCGGCCCGGAACTGCTCGAGGTCGACGCAGAGCGCGCTGAGGTCGCCGCTGTCGACCAGCGCGCCCGCGGAGTAGGTGTCGTACTGCTGGAACGAGTTGCAGAAACCCTGCCCCTCGGTGACCAGGATGCTGCCCTCGTAGCCCCACAGCTTCCCGCCGGCCAGGCCGAGCAGGAGGGCGAGCAGGGAGAGGTGGAAGACCAGGTTGCCGGTCTCCTTCAGGTGCCCCTTCTCCGCCGAGAGCTCGGGGCCGCGCGCGCTGTCGCGGCGGACCACCCGGTAGCGCCGCACCCGCAGCTCCTCCTCGACGGCGTCGAGCGCGGCCGCTCCGGCCAGCGGGCTGCGCAGCTCCCCGGAGTCGGGCAGCCGCAGCAGGTTCCGCGGGACGGGAGGCGGCGGGGTGCGCAGGGCGCGGGCGTGCTCCATCGCCCGGGGCACCACGCAGCCGATCAGCGACAGGAACAGCAGGAGGTACACCGCGGCGAACCAGGGCGAGCTGAAGACGTCGAACAGGTACAGCCGGTCCAGCCACGGCCCCAGCTCGGGGTGGTCGGCGAGGTACTGCCGCACGTTGTTCTGCGACAGCGACCGCTGCGGCAGCAGCGAGCCGGGCACCGCCGCCAGCGCGAGCAGGAACAGCAGGATGATCGCCGTCCGCATCGCGGTCAGCCGCCGCCACCAGCGCAGCAGCAGCCCGGCCAGCCGGCGGCCCGCGGAGGGGCCCGCTGGCGGCACCGGCGTCGCCGGCCGCGGCGGTGCCTCGACGCTCACAGCGAGGTCTCCGCCAGGCCGGTGGCGGCGAGCCAGGACCGCAGCCAGCCCATCATCTCGGTCCAGGCACCGGTGAGCAGGAGCAGCCCGATGACGACGAGGACGACGCCGCCGATCCGGGTGACCAGCGCCGCGTGCCGGCGCAGGAAGGCCGTCGCCCCCACCGCCCAGCGGGCGCCGAGCGCGACCAGCACGAACGGCACGCCGAGGCCCAGGCAGTACGCGGCGCCGAGCACCGCGCCCCGCCCGGCCGAGGCCTCGCTGACCGCCAGGGAGTAGACCGCCCCGAGGGTGGGTCCCAGGCACGGGGTCCAGCCCACCCCGAACACGACGCCCAGCAGCGGTGCGCCCGCCAGGCCGGCCGCGGGGCGGACGGACAGCTTCTTGGTGCGCTGCAGCAGCGGCAGCCAGCCGAGGAAGGCCAGCCCCACGACCACGGTGATCAGCCCGAAGACGACGTCCACGGTGCGCGCGTACTGGAGGGCCAGCCGGCCGAGGCCGCCGAAGGCCGTCGCGAAGGCGATGAAGACGGCGCTGAAGCCCAGCACGAAGAGCAGCGCACCGAGGACCACCCGGCCGCGGGGGGCGCGCTCGTCGACCGGCGCGCGGACCGCCGTCGCGGTGCTGCCCGAGCCGTCGCCGACGGGCGGGGGCGGAACCGCCGGCACGCGCGTGGCGGCGCCGCTGCCGACGAGCCCGGTGACGTAGGACAGGTAGCCGGGCACCAGCGGCAGGACGCAGGGCGAGGCGAAGCTGATCAGCCCGACGAGCGCGGCCACGGCCGCCGCCACGAGCAGCGGGCCGTCGTTCACCAGGCCGGCGAAGGTCTCCCCCATCGGTCAGGCCTCTTCCGCCATCAGCAGGTCGAGGGTGCTGCGCAGGTCCTCCTGCGGCACCTCGGCGGTGAAGACGGCGGCCACGCGGCCCTCCCGGTCCAGCACGATGGTCGACGGGATCGCCGTCGCCGGGTAGTCGCGGAAGGCCAGGGCCACCTCGCCGCGCGGGTCGTAGATCGAGGGGAACTCGATGCCGAAGCGCTCCACGAAGGCCAGGGCGAACTGGTCGTCGGGCTCCTTCACGTTCAACCCGAGGAACTGCACCCCCTCGTCCCGCACGTCGGCGTAGACCTCCTGGAACTCCGGCGTCTCGACCCGGCAGGGCGCGCACCAGGAGCCCCAGAAGTTGAGCACCGCGATGTCGCCGGCGAGCTCGGCGGAGGAGAACTCCCCACCACCGAGCAGCGTGCCGGAGAACTCCGGCGCCGAGGCCCGCTCGTCCTGCGGGATCACCTCACCGCGCGGCGTGCCGGCGACGAACCGGAACTCGCCGCCGTTGTTGACGTCCACCGCGCCGGAGCCGGTGCTGCACCCGGTGAGCAGCGCCGCCGCGAGGACGGCCGTGAGCACCCGCCTCGCGGGGCCCCGGAGGAGACGTGCGGCGCCGGCGGAGCGCTGCTGCGGGGTGGTCATGCGCCCGGCACCGCGTCGGGATCGGTGGCGCCGGCCGGCTCGGCGTACGAGACGCCCACCAGCCGGTCGCCGTCGTAGGTGATCGACGTGACGCTGGCCAGCGCGCACTCCCGGCGGCGCGGGTCGTGGGCGAACCGGCGGCCCTCCACGTGCAGCCGGGTGGTCCAGATGGGCAGCTGGTGGCTGACCAGCACGGCCTCGTGCCCCCGGGCCTCGTCGCGCGCGGCCTCGACCGCGGCGAGCATCCGCGCCGCGATCTCCACGTACGGCTCGCCCCAGGAGGGCTGGAGCGGGTTGCGCAGCTTCCACCAGTTGCGCGGTGCCCGGAACACCCCGCCGGCGCCCCCGACGACCCGCCCCTCGAAGGCATTGCCCGCCTCGATGATCCGCTCGTCGATCCGGACCTCCAGCCCGGTCGCCTCGGCGAGCGGTCGCACGGTCTGCTGCGCCCGCTCCAGGGGGCTGGACACCAGGTGGGTGACGTCGTGCCCGGCGAACCACTCCGCGGCGCGCCGGGCCATGGCCTCACCGGCGGTGGACAGCCGGAAGCCGGGCAGCCGGCCGTAGAGCACGCCGCCGGGGTTGTGCACCTCGCCGTGCCGGAGCAGGTGGACGGTCGTCTCGGTCACGAGGACCGCTCGCTGTCCAGCGCGCCGGTGCGGTGGGTCTCCACCTCGGCGGCCGCCCGTGCGGCGGCGGGCAGCGCCTCGAGCACCTGGTCGAGGGCCTCGCCGGAGAGCTGCGCGTTGACGAACCACGCCTCGAACGCCGAGGGCGGCAGGTACACCCCGCGGGCCAGCAGCGCGTGGAAGAACGCGGTGTAGCGGGAGACGTCCTGCGTGCGGGCGTCGTCGTAGTCGCGCACCTGGCGCTCGTCCGGCACGAAGAAGATCGAGAACATGTTGCCGGCCTGCTGCACGCGGTGCGGCACCCCCTCGGCGAACAGCGCCGCGCTGGCGGCGCCGCGCAGGACCGCGGACACCTCGTCGCAGTGCGCGTAGACCTCGTCGGTGCAGTGCCGCAGCGTGGTCAGGCCGGCGGCCACGGCCACCGGGTTCCCCGACAGCGTGCCCGCCTGGTAGACCGGCCCGAGCGGTGCCAGCTGGTCCATGAGGTCGGCGCGCCCACCGAACGCCGCGGCGGGCAGCCCGCCGCCCATGACCTTGCCGAAGGTGAACAGGTCGGCGTCGACCGGGTCGAGGCCGTACCAGCCCGAACGCGAGACGCGGAAGCCGGTCATGACCTCGTCGAGGACCAGCAGCGCACCGTGCGCGGCGGTGATCCGGCGCAGCTCGGCGTTGAAGCCGTCCAGCGGCGGGACGACCCCCATGTTGCCCGGGGCGGCCTCGCTGATGACGCAGGCGATCTGGCTGCCGCGCTCGGCGAAGACGGCCTCGACGGCGGCGACGTCGTTGTAGGGCAGCACGACCGTGTCGGCGGCGGCCCCGGTGGTGACCCCCGGGGTGTCCGGCAGCCCGAGCGTCGCCACCCCTGACCCGGCGGAGGCCAGGAGCGCGTCGACGTGGCCGTGGTAGTTGCCGGCGAACTTGACGACGACCGGGCGGCCGGTCGCGCCGCGGGCCAGCCGGACGGCCGACATGACCGCCTCGGTGCCGGAGCTGACCAGCCGCACGCGCTCCACGGGGGCCACCCGGTCGCGGATCTCCTCGGCGAGGTCGAGCTCACCCTCGGTCGGGGCGCCGAACGACAGCCCCCGCCGGGCGGCGGTGGCGACCGCGTCGACGACGGCGGGGTGCGCGTGCCCCAGGATCATCGGGCCCCAGGAGCTGACCAGGTCGACGTAGCGCCGGCCGTCGGCGTCGGTGATCCACGGGCCGGAGCCCTCCACCATGAACCGCGGGGTGCCACCGACGGCGCGGAACGCGCGGACGGGCGAGTTCACCCCGCCCGGGGTGATCTCCTGCCCGCGGGCGAAGAGGCCGGCCGAGACCGGGGCCTCGTAGGTGTAGGGCGAGCTGTCCAACGAGGTCACGACCCCAGTGTCCCCTCTGTTCCCCGGGTCCGGTCGGAGGCATCGCGCACACCTGCCAGGAGCGCGGCCCGCAGGGCGGCGGGATCACGGGTGGGCACCAGCACGGTGCGCCCGTCGGTCAGGCGGAGCGGCAGGCCGGTGCGCCCGCGGGGCAGCGACCAGCCGCCGCCCAGCACCGGCGCGCCGGCGTCCACGCCCCGGTCGGCGTCGCGGAGCGCGGCGGCGTCGACCTCCCGCAGCGGCACCTGCTCCCGCCCGACGGCCAGCCCGTCGTCGTCGACCCGCACCGTCCAGACCCGCCGGGCGGCCAGGCAGCCCAGGGCGACGGCCCCCGGCGCCCCGACCAGCGCCACCACCCACAGCACCGGGGGCACGTCGGGCCCGGGCAGGACGAGGTCCCAGACGAGGAAGAGCCCGAGGACCCCGACGACCGTCCAGAACGGCCGCCAGGAGCCCCCGGGCTCGACGTACGGGTCCACCGTGCTGTCCCCCGACCGGCCGATCAGCGCGCGACGAGCCGCGCGGCCTCGACCGCCCAGTACGTGAGCACCTGGCCGGCGCCGGCCCGGCGGATGGCGATCAGCGTCTCCAGGATGGCCCGCTCGCGGTCCACCCAGCCGTTGGCCGCGGCGGCCTCGACCATCGCGTACTCGCCGCTCACCTGGTAGGCGCTCACCGGCACCTGCACCGCGTCGGCGACCCGGGCGATGATGTCCAGGTAGGCCAGCGCCGGCTTGACCATCACCGCGTCGGCGCCCTCGGCGAGGTCCTGCGCCACCTCGCGCAGCGCCTCGACGGCGTTCGGCGGGTCCATCTGGTAGCTGGCGCGGTCGCCGAACTGCGGCGCCCCCTCCGCCGCCTCGCGGAACGGGCCGTAGAAGCCCGAGGCGTACTTGGCGGCGTAGGCGAGGATCGGCACCTCGGTGAACGCGGCGCTGTCCAGCCCGGCGCGGATCGCCGCCACCTGGCCGTCCATCATCCCGCTGGGCGCGACCAGGTGGGCACCGGCCTGCGCCTGCGCGATCGCCACGGCCGCGTACCGGTCCAGCGTCGGGTCGTTGTCCACGACCCCCGCCGGGGTGACGACACCGCAGTGCCCGTGGTCGGTGTACTCGCACAGGCACAGGTCGGCCATGAGCACCAGCTCGTCGCCGAGGTCCGACCGCAGCTGCTGCAGCGCCACGTTGACGATGCCGTCGGCGGCATCGGCCTGGGAGCCCACCGGGTCCTTCTCCGCGGGGATGCCGAAGAGCATCAGCCCGCCGATGCCGGCCTCGGCCGCCTCCTGGGCGGCCTTCCGCAGCGAGTCGGGCGTGTGCTGGACGACGCCGGGCATCGAGCTGATCGGGACCGGGGAGTCGATGCCCTCCTTGACGAAGACCGGTAGCACCAGGTCGGCCGGGGCCAGCCTGGTCTGCGCGGTCAGCCGCCGGAGCGCGGGCGTCGACCGCAGCCGGCGCCCGCGCGCGAAGCCCGGGTTGGCACCCCCGCCCACGTCGCCGGTCACTTGCCCTCGCCGTCCTCCGCCTCGCGCAGCGACAGGGCGTACTCGGCGAGCGCGTCGACCAGCGGGGCGACCGCGGCGGTCTCCGGCTGGACGTCGACGCGCAGGCCGAACTCCTGCGCGCTGGCCGCCGTCGCCGGGCCGATCACCGCGACGACGGTCTTGGCGTGCGGCTTGCCGGCGATGCCGACCAGGTTGCGCACCGTGCTCGAGGAGGTGAAGCAGACGGCGTCGAAGCCGCCCCCCTTGATCGCCTCGCGCACCGAGGCGGCCGGCGGCGCGGCGCGCACCGTCCGGTAGGCGGTGACGTCGTCGATCTCCCAGCCACGCTCGACCAGGCCGGCCGCCAGCGTCTCGGTGGCGATGTCGGCGCGCGGCAGGAGGACGCGGTCGATCGGGTCGAACACGTCGTCGTAGGGCGGGAAGTCGGCCAGCAGGCCCTGGCTGGACTGCTCACCGGTCGGCACCAGCTCGGGCTGGATGCCGAAGTCGCGCACGGCCTCGGCGGTCTGCTCGCCGACGCAGGCGACCTTGACCCCGGCGAAGGCGCGGGCGTCGAGGCCGAGCTCGACGAACTTCTCGCGCACGGCCTTCACCGCGTTCACCGAGGTGAACACGATCCAGCCGTAGCGGCCGGTGACCAGGCCCTTGATGGCGCGGTCCATCTGGGCGGGGCTGCGCGGCGGCTCGACGGCGATCGTCGGCACCTCGACCGGCACCGCGCCGTAGGCCCGCAGCCGGTCGCTCATCTCGCCGGCCTGGTCCTTGGTGCGCGGCACCAGCACCCGCCAGCCGAACAGCGGGCGGCTCTCCCACCAGGACATGCGGGCCCGCTTGTCGACGGCGGCGCCGATCGTGGCGACCACGTGCCCGCTGAGCGGGTCGAGGCCGGCGGTCTTCTCCGCCACGGCCGAGAGCTTGGCGACGATGCTCTTCTGACTGGTGCCGGAGCCGCCGGTCGTCACCACGACCGGGGTGCTGCCGGACAGCCCTCCCTCGACCAGCCGCACGGCGGCGTCGGGGAGCTCGTCGGCGGTCCCCTGGAGGACCAGCGTGCCGCCGGCCGCGGCGGCCGCACCGGCCAGCGCGGTGACGTCGACGCCGCTGCGCAGGTCGGCGGTCACCGCGGTGCTGCCCAGCGCGACCCCGGCGAACGCGGGGACGGCGGTGGCGGTGGCGACGCCGGGCACCACGTCGAAGGGCACCGAGGTGCGCCCGACGGCGAGCACCTCCTTGACCACCTCGTCGGAGGTGTAGGGGTCACCGGTCACCAGCCGGACGACCACCGAGCCGTTCTTGGCCGCGGCGACGGCGCCCTTGGCGACGTCGGCGGGCTCGCCGGACACCGGGGTGAGGTCGGCCTCGGGGTTCGTCTCGCGGACGGCATCCTGGACGGCGGGCGGCACGTCGGGGTCGACGAGGACCACCGCGGCCTCGGCCAGCGCCGCGGTGGCGCGGGCGGTGAGCATGCCCGGGTCGCCCGGGCCGGCGCCGACGAACACGACCCGGCCGGACTGGCCTGCGGTCTTGCGCAAGCGCGTCATCGCGTGCTCCTGATCCTGGCCCGGGAGTCCCGGGCGTCTCTCGTGGCCCGGTTCCGGGCCGTTGGGGGGGTCTGGGGGTGGGGTGCGGTGGCGGGCGCCGCCGGGGACCTCGCGGGCCCGGTCACTCCCGGGCCGCCATGAGCGCGGCCGCGCCGCGGTCCAGCAGCTCGGCGGCGAGCGTGCGGCCGAGCGCAGCGGCGTCGGCCGGCGAGCCGGTGAGCGAGCCGCGGACCGAGTCGCTGCCGTCGATCGCGGTGACCGAGGCGCGCAGGTACAGCTCCGGGCCGGCCTCGCCCTCGGCGACCTCCGCGTAGGCGGCGACCGGCGCGCTGCAGCCGGCCTCGAGCGCGGCGAGCGTGGCCCGCTCGGCCACCACGCAGGCGCGGGTGGCGGTGTCCTCGAGCCGGCCCAGCAGCTCCCGCGTACGGGCGTCGCTGGTGCGGCACTCCACGGCGAGGGCGCCCTGCGCGGGGGCCGGCAGCACCTGGAGCGGGTCGAGGGTCTCGGTGATCCGCTCCGTGCGGCCGATCCGGCTCAGCCCGGCGCGGGCCAGCACGACGGCATCCAGGTCACCCGGGCCGCCGGACGAGCCGGCCACCCGGCCGAGCCGGGTGTCCACGTTGCCGCGGATCGGGACGATCTCCAGGCCGAGCCCGAGGGCCCGCAGCTGGGCGACCCGGCGGGGTGCGCCGGTGCCGATCCGCGAGCCGGGCCGGAGCTCGCCGAGGGTGAGCCCGTCCCGGGCCACGAGGGCGTCCCGGGGGTCCTCCCGCGGCGGTACCGCGGCGAGGCTCAGGCCGGGCTCCGGCGCCGTGGGGAGGTCCTTGTAGCTGTGCACCGCCAGGTCGACCTCGCCGGCGAGCAGGGCCCGGCGGATCGCCGCGACGAACACGCCGGTGCTGCCCATCTGGGCGATCGTGGCCTGCGAGCGGTCACCCTCGGTGCTGATCAGCACCAGCTCGACCGGCACGCCGGTGGCGGCGGTGAGGGCGTCGGCGATGGCCTGCGACTGGGTGCGGGCCAGGACGCTGGCCCGGGTGCCCAGCCGGAGCGGGACGGGGGTGCCCGCAGCGGTCGTCGTCTGCACGTCGGTGGCGGTCATGCCGATCCTCCCGAACGGTCGGGGTCGACGGTGACGGCGTCGGCCAGCCGGCCGGCGCCGGGGGTGACGTCGGCGTCGATGCCCAGCCCGAACAGCGCCCGGAGGGCGCCCGCGTAGTCGGTCCCGCCCGGCGTGGCGGACAGCTCCTTCACCCGCACGGTCGGCTCGTGCAGCAGCTTGTCGACGACGCGGCGCACGGTGCGGGCGATCTCGGCGCGGGCCCGCGCGTCCAGGTCGGGCAGCCGCCCCGAGAGCCGGAGCAGCTCGGCGTCGACGACCTCGGCGGCCTGGGTGCGCAGCGCGGAGACCGTCGGCCCGACCTCGGCGGCCTGACGCTCGGCACGCAGCAGGGCGGCCTCGGCCTCGATCATGGCGCGCGCGGTGGTGATGTCGTCGGCGGCGACCGGGCCGGGCCCGTCCTCGCCGTCGCGCCGCTCGCCCTGCAGCAGGGCGAGGTCGACGACGTGCACCCCGGGGAGCGCGGCCACGCCCGGGTCGACGTCCCGGGGCAGCGCCAGGTCGATGACGACGAGCGGCCGGTCGCCGCGCCCGGCCATCGCCGCGGCGACGACGTCGGTGGTCACGACCAGCCCGGTGGCGCCGGTGCAGGTGAGCAGCACGTCGGCCGCGGCCAGCTCGGCGGGCATCCGGTCCAGCGGCGCAGGCCGCCCGCCGACCGTGCCGGCGAGCCGCTGCGCGGAGCCCTCGGTGCGGCTGCTGACGACGACATCGGCGCCGCGGCGGGCCAGCGTGGTCGCCGCGAGCGCACCCATCGAGCCGGCGCCGACCACGAGCACGGGGCGCCCGGCGAGGTCGCCGATGCGGGCCTCTGCCCGGTCGAGGGCGACCGAGACCAGCGAGGCGCCGGCCCGGTCGATGCCGGTCTCGGAGTGCACCCGCTTGCCGACCCGCAGGGCGCGCTGCGCGACCGGGTGCAGCGCCCGGCCGACGGTGCCCTCCTCCCGGGCCAGCGCGTAGGCCGCGCGCAGCTGGCCGAGCACCTGTGTCTCGCCGACGACCATGGAGTCCAGCCCGGCGGCCACCGTGAACAGGTGGGCGACGGCCTGGTCCTCGTAGTGCACGGTGACGTACGGGGAGAGCTCCTCCACCGTCGCCCCGGCCTGCCGGGCGAGCACCCGGCTGACGTCGGTGACGCCGCCGTGGAAGCGCTCGACCTCCGCGAAGACCTCGACCCGGTTGCAGGTCGCCAGCACCAGGGCCTCGCTGACGTGGTCGCTGCCGATCAGTTCGTGCAGCGCCTTGACCCGGTCGTCGGCGCCCATCGCGAACTGCTCGAGCAGGGCGACCGGTGCGGTCTGGTGGCTCACGCCCACCGCGAGCAGGCTCATGCGGATTCCTCTCCCACGGTCGTGCGCTGCTGGCCCAGGAAGGCGAGCACCTGCAGCTCGACGGAGAGGTCGACCTGGCGGACGTCGACACCGGCCGGGGCCGACAGCGTCACGGGCGCGAAGTTCAAGATGCTCCTCACCCCGGCCGCGGAGAGCCGGTCGCAGACCTGCTGGGCGACGTCGGCCGGGGTCGCGATGACCCCGATGGAGGCCTGGGTGGCCGTCACGGTCGCCTCCAGGTCGGTGGTGTCCTGCACGGTCAGCCCGCCGATGCGCCGGCCGACCCGGTCCGGCGCGGCGTCGAAGAGGCCGACGAACTCGAAGCCCCGGCTGCCGAAGCCCGCGTAGTCCGCGAGCGCGGTCCCGAGGTTCCCGATGCCGACGAGCACGCAGGCGCGGGACTGCTCGGCGCCCAGCACCCGGGCGATCCGCTCGCGCAGTGCGCGCACCTCGTAGCCGACCCCGCGGACGCCGCAGGACCCGAGGTGGGACAGATCCTTGCGCAGGCCGGCCGGGTTGACGCCGGCCGCGGAGGCGAGATCGCCGGAGGAGACGGTGGTCCGGCCGCCGTCGGCGAAGCTGGTCAGCACCCGTAGGTACACGGCCAGGCGGGCGACGGTGGCCTCCGGGATGGTCCGGGGCCGCGGCTGGATCACGGGGCACTCCACAGCGGTCGCGCCCGGGAACCCGGCGGGCGCCGGGGGCGGGGCTACGACATCGGGACGCGAGCAGCACGTGCTCGCGTCCGCCACGGTAACCGCTTGTGAACGCTGGAACAAAGTCGCCGACCAGGCACCGGCCCGCTGACCTGGCCCGACGGGGCGACAGGTGTGGCGGAGACCACCGTAGCCGCCGCGCCGGGACCACCCGGACGGGGGGTCCGGGACTCAGCCCACCCCGAGGTCCCGCCGCAGGCGGGGGACGTCGAGCGTGAAGTAGGAGTGCTCGCGCCCGTCGAGCAGCAGCACCGGCACCCGGTCGCCGTACTCGGCCTGCAGCTCCGGGTCGGCGTCGACGTCGACCTGCTGCGGTTCGAGGCCCGCCCGGGCGGCGATCGGGGCGAGCTGCTCGGCGGCGGTGACGCAGAGGTGGCAGCCGTCGCGCACCAGCAGCTGCAGCCGCGGGTGCTCATCCACCGGCGGGCTCCCCCGTGCCGGCGGGGACCCCGGTGTCCAGCTCGGGATCGGCGTCGGGGTCGGCGTCGCTGAGCCCGAGCTCGCGCAGCCGGGCCCGGCTGACCTTGCCGGTCAGGGAGTGCGGCAGGGACGGGAGGAAGTGCACCGACCTCGGCACCTTGTAGCGCGCCAGGGACCCCGCCGCGTGCTCCTGCAGCTGCGCCACCGTGAGCTCCTCCCCCGGCGCCACGACGACGACGGCGCGGACCGCCGCACCCGTGCGCGGGTCGGGCACGCCGATGACCGCGCTCTCCACGACCGCCGGGTGCTGGTCGAGGACCCGCTCCACCTCGGCCGGGTAGACGTTGAAGCCGCTGACCAGGATCAGGTCGCTGCGCCGGTCGACCAGGTGCAGGTCGCCGTCCGCGTCGCGGTAGGCGAGGTCCCCGGTGCCGAGCCAGCCGTCGGCGTCGGGTCCGTCGACGCCGTCGGGCCAGTACCCGGAGAAGAGGTTGGGGCCGCGGACCCAGATCTCGCCCGGCCCCTCGTCGGCGTCGTCCGCGTCCCCGGCCCCGCCGGTGGACCGGTCGGCACCCCCGGCCTCCTCGTCCAGCCCCCCGGCGGCCGGCGGCTCCGCCGGGTCCGCACCGATCGAGGCGGTGTCGCGCAGCGCCAGCTCCAGGCCCGGGACGGGTCCGCCGATGCAGGCCGGCTTGGCGCGGCCGGTCGCCAGGGTGCTCGCGACCACGGGCGCCGCCTCGGTCAGGCCGTAGCCCTCCCACACGGTGACGGCGGCCCGCTCGCGCATCGCCGTCCACACGTCCTCGGGCAGCGGCGCGGCCCCGGCGGAGGCGATCCGGACCGCGGCGAAGCCCCGCCGCAGCTCGGCGTCGGGGTGGGCGGGGTCCTCGAGGTTGCCGGCGTCGGCCGCGGCGAGCCAGGTCTGGTACATCGGCGGCGCGCCCGGCACGGTCGTGACCCGCTCCTCGGCCATGACCGCCAGGGATCCCCGCGGGTCGAAGCTCTCCAGCAGCACGGCGCACGCACCGGTGGCGGCGACCAGGCCGAAGCCGGCGTTCAGGCCGTAGACGTGGAACAGCGGGAGGACCAGCAGCACCCGGTCGTCGGCACGGACCGGCGGCGAGGCCATGGCCAGGCACTGCTCCTGGTTGGCCCGCAGCGCGCCGGAGGTGAGCATCGCGCCCCGCGGACGACCGGTCGTGCCGCTGGTGTAGCAGAGGAACGCCAGCGCCTCGGGGTCGTCGGCGACGCCCGTCGCCGGCCCGTCGCCCTCGGGCGGCCCCGAGCGGACCGGCACGCCGGCCAGCGGCTCGCGGTCGGCGGCGGCCACGAGCAGCGAGGCACCGGAGTCGGTGAGGACGTGCTCGAGCTCGGGGTCGGTGTAGGCAGTGTTGACCGGGACGACGACCAGCCCCGCCCGGAGCGCCCCGAGCACCGCACGCAACCAGTCCAGCCCGTTGGGCAGCTGCACCGCCACGCGCTCCCCGGGGGTCAGCCCGAGTCCGGCGTACCCGGCCGCGACCCGGTCCACCGCGGCGTCCAGCTCGGCCCAGGTCAGCCGCCGGTCGCCGGCCACCACCGCGGGGGCCGAGGGGTCGCGCTGCGCGACGGCGCGGACCAGCGCGGCCAGCGAGGTGCCTGCCTCGGACACTGCCGTTTCTCCTGTCGTCGGTGCGGCGCAGCCGGGTTCCGCCGCGCGCTCGTGGACGCTTGGGGGCAGGCTGCCGTGGACGAGCTGGGCCGATGTTGTCACCATGGGCCCCGCGCCGCAGCCCGCGCGCGCCGTTCCGGCGCGCGCGGTGAACGAGGACGGTCCAGGCACAGCGGGCCGACGAGGAGGTCGATCGCCCGCATGCCGCACCCGCTGGACGCCGGTCGCCCGGCCGGCGCGACCGCCCTGCCCGGGCCCGGCCCACGCCCCACCCCGTTCCCCCGGTCGAGTGCCGAGGCGCTGCCCGCTCCCACCGGCGCGCCGGTCGCCGAGGTGCTCGAGGACCTGTCCCAGGAGACCACCGAGCTGCCCACCGAGGTGATCGCGGAGCTCGCCGCCCGCTCCGGTGCCGTCGCGGCCGGGGACGTCGACGTCTGGGCGCTCGTCCGGGCCGCCCAGGACGGGGACGCCGAGGCGTTCGGCCGCCTCTACGACCACTACGTGACGCTGGTGCACCGCTACGCCTACCACCGGGTCGGCGACCGGGCCACGGCCGAGGACGTCACGAGCGAGACGTTCGTGCGGGCGCTGCGGCGGATCGACTCGCTGTCGTTCCAGGGGCGCGACGTGGGCGCCTGGCTGGTCACCATCGCCCGCAACATCATCCGGGACCAGGTGAAGAGCAGCCGGTTCCGGCTGGAGGTCACCACCGCCGACATGCGCGACGCCGACCGCGCCACCGACGGCCCCGAGGACGCGGTGCTCCAGCACCTCACCAACGAGCAGCTGCTGGCCTGCGTGCGGCAGCTGGGGAGCGAGCAGCAGGAGTGCATCGTGCTGCGCTTCCTGCACGGGCTGTCCGTGTCCGAGACCGCCGAGATCATGGGGAAGAAGGACGGCGCCGTGAAGGCGCTCCAGCACCGGGCGGTCCGTCGGCTGGCGAGCCTGCTCCCCGAAGGCCTCCGGTGAACCGGGGGCGTCGCGCCCGCGTAACCGACCGGGCCTCCCGGTCGTTGGGCCCGTCGCAGCGTGCTCCCCGCAGGAGCGGGACGAGGACGGGAGGTGGCGGGTGCTCCGGCACGACGACGGCTCGACCATGACCGGCCACCGTGAGCCGTCCGGGCCCGAAGCGGCGCTGGTCGCCCGCCTCGAGTCCCTGTCCACGCAGCTCGACACCGACCCCGCACCGCAGTACCGGGCACGGGCACGCGCGCGCCTGGTGGCGATGGCCGCGGTCCGCACCCCCGAGCCGGCTCCGCGCACGCTGCGCGACCGGCTGCTCGCGACCCGCGCCGTCGACCGGCCGCCCTCCCGCTGGCGCGGGCGGATCACCGCCGGCCTGGCCGGTACGGCCGTCGGGGTCACGGGGCTGGCGGCACTGGTCGCCGTGGCGGCCGGGGCGCAGCCGGGCGACCCGCTGTACGACCTGAAGCGGGGCACCGAGCAGACCCAGCTCGCGCTGGCCGGGGACAGCCGCGGCCAGACCCTCCTGGAGCTGGCGCGCACCCGGCTCGAGGAGCTCGGGTCGATCGCCGGCGGAGGTGACGCCGCACTGGTCGAGCGGACGCTCGCCACCATGGACGCGCACACCGCCGAGGGAGCCACCTGGCTCACCGAGCGGGCGGTCCGCACGCAGGACGCCGGGCCCCTCGAGGCGCTGGCCGGCTGGACGGCCGGGCAGTCCGCCGGCCTGTCGGCCCTGGAAGCCGACGTCCCGGCGGACGCCGAGCCGGCTCTCGAACGGTCCGCGGACCTGCTGGGGGCGCTGACCGTGCGCGCCGAGGGCCTGCGTGCGGCGCTGGAGTGCACGACCGGCTTCGCCACGGTCGGGGACGACGCCCTGGGTCCGGTCCCCGGCCCCTGCTCCGCGGACAGCCCGCCCGAGGTGGTCGAGGCCCCTCCCGTGCAGACCCCTCCCGACGCCGGCACGGGGACCGGCACGGGCGTCCCGCCGACGGCCGACCCGGTGGACCCGGCGCCCCCCGCGCCGTCGGCCCCCGTGGGCACCCCCACGCAGACCCCGCAGGTCCCGACGCAGAGCCCCGTCCCGACGCAGGTCCCGGCGCCGGCACCGGACGGGGGTGTCCTGCCGCCCGTGCCGCCGCTGCCACTGCCCGGCGGCTCCGGCGCGAGCCCGACCCCGCCGCCTCCGGTGATCGCCGTCCCGCTGCCGGGGCCGATCCGCATCTGCCTTCCTCCGCTGGCCACGATCGGGGACTGCTGACCCGGTCTGGACGCCTCTGCCGATCCGGCTAGGGTCGGTGCCGGGGATGCACCCAGGTCGTCCCCGGCGGATCGAGACGGACCGAGTCAGGGAGGTCGCAGTGCCGCGACTGCCGGTACGCGGACGCCGTGCCGCGCAGCCTGATGAGCGGACTTCCGGGGAGACCCGCGCCCACGTCGCCGGTGCGGCGTCGGCGGCGGCCGCCGAGGTCGCGGCCCCCTCGGCCGTCGAGCCCGACCTCACCGGGGCAGCGTTCTTCGACGTCGACAACACCATGATGATGGGCGCGTCGCTGTTCTGGTTCGCCCGCGGGCTGGCGGCCCGCAAGTACTTCTCCAGCCGCGACCTCTCCCGGTTCGTCTGGCAGCAGGCCAAGTTCCGCATCGCCGGCAACGAGAGCGCCGACGACATGCTCACCATCCGGGAGAACGCGCTGGCCTTCGTCGCCGGCCGCGAGGTCTCGGAGATCCAGCAGGCCGGCGAGGAGATCTACGACGAGCTGATGGCCGACCGGATCTGGTCGGGCACCCGGGTCCTCGCGCAGCAGCACCTCGACGCGGGCCAGCGAGTATGGCTGGTGACGGCCACGCCGGTGGAGCTGGCGTCGATCATCGCCCAGCGGCTGGGGCTGACCGGTGCCCTGGGCACGGTCTCCGAGATCGTCGACGGCCGGTACACCGGCCGGCTGGTCGGCGAGCTCATGCACGGCCCGGCGAAGGCGGAGGCCGTCCTCGCCCTGGCCGAGCGGGAGGGCCTGGACCTGTCCCGGTGCACCGCCTACAGCGATTCGGCCAACGATCTCCCGATGCTGTCCCTGACCGGGACGGCGGTGGCCGTGAACCCCGACACCGAGCTCCGCGCCGTCGCGCGCACCCGCGGATGGACCATCCGCGACTACCGCACCGGCCGCAAGGCGGCACGGATCGGCGTCCCCACGGTCGCCGTGGCCGCCCTCTCCGGCGGCCTGGTGGGCGGCGCGCTCGCCCTGCGCCGGCGCAACAAGCTGCCCTGGTGGGCAGCCGAGCCGGTGCCCCCGGCGGAGGAGCACCGAACGATGGTCCAGGCGGTGCAGGCCCTGCAGGCGCTTCAGGCGCCGAAGACGCTCTTCCGGCGCAGGAGCAGCTGGTAGAGCGAGTGCTGGATGGTCTCGCGCACCTGGTCGGTGAGGTTGAAGACCAGCATCGGGTCCTCCGCGGCGGCCGGGCCGTAGGACACGGTCTCGATCGGCTCGCCGAAGGCGATCAGCCACTTCGACGGCAGCGGCACCAGCCCCAGCGGGCCGAGCAGCGGGAACGTCGGCGTGATGGGGAAGTACGGCAGCCCCAGGAGCCGGGCGGCGGTCTTCGCGTTGCCGACCATCGGGTAGATCTCCTCGGCGCCCACGATCGCGCACGGGATGATCGGCGCCCCGGTCCGCAGGGCCGCCGACACGAAGCCGCCGCGGCCGAAGCGCTGCAGCGTGTAGCGCTCGCGGAACGGCTTCCCGATGCCCTTGAAGCCCTCGGGGAAGACGCCGACCAGCTCGCCCTCGGTGAGCAGCCGCTCGGCGTCCTCGTTGCAGGCCAGCGTGGCACCGAGCTTGCGCGCCATGGCCCCGACCACCGGGATCTCGAACACCAGGTCCGCGCCGAGCAGGCGGAACCGCCGGGCGGCCGGGTGCTCGTCGTGCAGCGCGACGGTGGTCATGAGCGCGTCGATCGGCAGCGTGCCCGAGTGGTTGGCCACCACGAGCGCGCCGCTGTCCGCCGGCACGTTCTCCAGGCCGAAGGTCTCCACGCGGAACCACCGCTGGAACAGCGGCCGCAGCGCGGGGAGCAGGACGTGGTCGGCGAGGTCGGGGTCGAAGCCGAACTCGTCGGTCCGGTAGTCGCCGGTCAGCCGGCGCTGCAGGAACTCCACGCCGCCGGCGAGCTGTTCCTCCCAGCCCGGCGGCGGCGCCGCGGGGACGAAGGGCTCGTCGTCGTCGGGACGCAACGGGATCACGCGCGCCTCAGGCATCGCGCACCGCCCGCAGGCCGGGCGGCGGCGGGGTGGGGCGCAGCCGCTGGTCCACGGCGCTCGCCGTGGCCCCGACCCGGCCGAGCACGGAACGCAGCCCACCGGCGACGGAGCGGACGGCACCCGGATCGACGACCGGGGGGACGGTGCGGGCGTAGTCGGCCAGGGCCGCCTCCGTGGTGTAGCGGGGGGTGTAGCCGAACTCGGTCCGCAGCACCGTGGTGTCCACGACCCGGCCGAAGTTGAGGAAGCGCATCTGCTCGGGCGAGTAGTCCACGAAGCCGAAGCGGCGGGAGACGCGGCCGACCGAGCCCAGCGTCGGCGAGGGCAGCGGCAGCTGGATCCGGCCGAGCCGGCGGATGGCCTGCGACAGCAGCAGGGTGCCCTGACCGCCCACGTTGACCGTGCCGACGAAGCCGCCGGTACTGGCCCGGGTGAGCACGGCGAGCGCGTCGTCCTCGTGCAGCAGCTGCACGCGGGCGTCGTAGCCCAGCGCCGTCGGGACGACGGGCATGCGCAGGAAACCGGTCAGCAGCGAGTCGATCCGCGGGCCGATGAAGTTGGTGAAGCGCAGCACGGCGACGTCCACGTCGGGACGGCGGCGGGCGAAGGAGCGCACGTAGCCCTCGATGTCCACGCTGTCCTTGGCGAAACCGCCGGAGGGGACCTGCCGCGCCTGCATGGCCTCGGTGAAGACCGCGGGGTCGCGGGAGGAGGCGCCGTACACGGCGCTGGTGGACTTCAGCACGAACCGGCGCACCGACGACGAGCGCTGGCAGGCGGCCAGCAGCTGCATCGTGCCGATGACGTTGAGTTCCTTCATCGGCACCCGCCCACCGGAGCCGGCGGGGGTGGAGCTGATGTTCATGTGCACGACGGTGTCGACCGACGCCGCCGCGATGACCTTGCCGATCAGCGGGTTGCGGATGTCGGCCCGGACGAACTCCGTGCGACCCAGCCGGCGCAGCATCTCCGGCGACGGGGGCACGGTGTCCACGCCGATGACCCGACGGATGCGCGGATCGGCTGCGAGCTCGGCCGCCAGCGCGCCCCCCAGCCACCGGCTGACACCGGTGACGAGGACGACCGCGGGCGGCACGAGCGTCAGCTCACTTCTTGTTGCGACGCTGGACTCGCGTCTTCTTCAGCAGCTTGCGGTGCTTCTTCTTCGCCATCCGCTTGCGGCGCTTCTTGATGACCGAACCCACGTGGTGCTCCCGACGTCGTCTCGAAATAGATCAGCTCGAACGCGACAGCGGATTTCCCCGGTGTCGCTCGGCGACCGAGCGTACCCGAGCCACCCCGCGGCGACGGTGCCGCGGGCGGCCGGACCGGGACGAGCGGGATCTCAGGCGATGTCGGTGTAGGCGTCGCGCAGGTAGTCCTGCACGGCGCGCTCCGGCACGCGGAAGGAGCGGCCGACGCGGACGGCGGCGAGCTCACCGGCGTGGACGAGGCGGTACACGGTCATCTTCGAGACGCGCATCATCGAGGCGACCTCGGCGACGGTCAGGAACGTGACGGCGGCGCGGGGGGCCGGGACGGCCGGGCGGCCGAGGGGCATGGCGGCGGGGTGCTGAGCCGGCACGGGACGGGCGAGCGTGGCGGCCATCGGGCGACCCATCGGGCGGGGGATCGGCATCCCCGGACGGACGACGGTGGCGGCAGCGTGGCGCTGGGGCATGGTCATGTCTTCGTCTCCGGAACCTAGCTCGTGTCGTGGCGCCGGCTTCCCCACCGGCAACTGAACACGCACGCGCTGGTACTGAGAGTAAGGGGGCTGGCGGGACTGATGCGATGGGTGAAACGAACAGGCGGACCGGTCCGTACTCGGCAGAACTACACGTATGCAACACGGTGCACACGCGTTCCGGCGCGTTTCGCGACACGGTGAGAAGTCGGTGACGCTACGTCGCACCACGACACCCGGATATGCATTACCGTGTTCGCCCGCTCACGCGGGGTGCCCGTCGACCTGTCGACACGGGAAGGCGCGGGCACCGCGTCCCGCCCGGTCGACGTCAGGACTTGTCGTCAGGCCTCGTCGTCAGGACTCGTCGTCAGGACTCGTCGCGGCCGAGCTCCACCGACCGCGCGTGCGCCGCCTCGATGGCGGCCATCAGCGCCGCCCGGACGCCGTGCTTCTCCAGCTCCCGGATCGCGGCGATGGTCGTCCCACCCGGGCTGGAGACCGCCTCGCGCAGCTGGACGGGGTGCTCCCCCGAGTCGCGCATCATCACCGCGGCGCCCAGCGCCGTCTGCACGATGAGGTCCGCCGCCAGCGTGCGCGGCAGCCCGAGCAGGATGCCCGCGTCGACCATCGCCTCGACGAGGTAGAAGAAGTAGGCCGGCCCGCTGCCCGACAGCGCCGTGACGGCGTCCTGCTGCGACTCCGGTACCCGCCGCACCCGCCCGACGGCGGCCAGCAGCGCCTCGGCCTCGTCCAGGTGCTCCTCCCCCGCGTGCGCCCCGGCCGAGAGCACGCTCATGCCCTCGTCCATCAGCGCGGGCGTGTTCGGCATGACCCGCACCACCGGCACGCCGGCCGGCAGGGCCGCCTCGATCCGCCTCGTCGGCACCCCGGCGGCGACCGACACCACCAGGTGCCCGTCGTCGACGTGGCCGGCGACCAGGGCGAGCAGCGTGTCGATGTCCTGCGGCTTCACCGCCAGGAGCAGCACCCGGGCGCGGGCGGCGGCGTCGGCCAGCTCCACCGCGGGGACGCCGTAGCGCTCGGTCAGCTCCGCGCCGCGCTCGGCGCTGCGCTCCACCACCAGGATCCCGTCGGCCCCGGCGCGGCGCACCAGGCCGGACAGCAGCGCCTCGCCGATCTTCCCGCCCCCGATGATGGCCAGCCCGCGGCGGCCCGTGGCGGTCACGCCCGGCCTCCCGCGACGGGCACCAGCACGCGGACGGTGTGGCCGGCGGCCAGCAGGCGGTGCTGGTCCTCGGTCGGTTCTCCCCAGGGCATGACGTGCTCCCAGCTGTCGGGCGCGCGGCCGTTCCAGGCCGCCCGCTCACCGGTGATGGCGATCAGACGTGGATCGGTGGTGGCGACGGCCGGTGCGCCGTCCCCGGCCATCAGGACGTTCAGGCAGCGGACGAAGGCGAGCTCGGCCACCGCCCCCCGGCCGGCGAGCAGGCGCACCTGTCCCCCGGCGAAGGCGCGGCACCGGTCCTCGGCCGACGGCTTCCCGGCGGCGACCACCGCCCGGGCCCCGGGCAGCTCCCGGACCAGGGGGTCGACGACGCCGGGCGGTCCGGTCAGCGCGACGGCGAGGCCGCGGGACACGAGCTCCTCCGCCGCCCCCGCGTCAGCGGGCAGCGTCACCTCGCAGGACGCGGCCAGCCCAGCGCCCAGCACCCGCGCGGCGAGCTCGACCGACACGGCGAGGGGTACGGCGCGGGACAGCTCCAGGGACACCTGCCGGCCGGCGGCGACCAGGTCACCGGCCGCGCGGACGGCGTCCTCCGGGCCCAGTCCGGCGCGGGCCGGCCGGCCCGGCAGCCGGTGGGGAAGGAGACGGACGGACACGCCCGAAACCGTAGTGCGCCCGGGTGTGCGCGGTCCGGGGGCCGGGTAGCGCCGCCCCCATGGCAGGAGAACTGGACGGGATGAGGGTGGCCGTGCTGGCCACCGACGGCGTGGAGCAGATCGAGCTGGACCGGCCCTGGCAGGCCCTCGAGGACGCCGGTGCGGAACCGGAGCTGGTCTCGTTCGCCACCGGCACGATCACCGCCTACGAGCACATCGACAAGGGCGAGCGCCGCACGGTCGACACCGACCTGGGTTCGGCGGACCCCGACGACTACGCGGCCCTGGTGCTGCCCGGAGGCGTCATCAACGGTGACTTCGTGCGCGCCGACGCGGACGCGGTCACCTTCGTGAAGGCGTTCTTCGACGCCGGCAAGCCGGTGGCCGCCATCTGCCACGCGCCCTGGGTCCTCATCGAGGCCGGCGTCGTGCGCGGCAGGCGCATGACCTCGTGGCCCTCGCTGCAGACGGACCTGCGCAACGCCGGCGCGAACTGGGTGGACGAGGAGGTCGTCGTCGACGGCAACCTGGTCACCAGCCGCAAGCCCGACGACCTGGATGCCTTCGGGGCCGCGATCGTCGAGGAGTTCGCCGCCACCCGCGAGGAGGAGCCGGCCGACGCGTGACGCCGCCCCCGGCGGTCAGGAGGTCGCGAGGAGCGTGGCCGCCGGGGCGATCGTCAGCAGGGTGCCCGCGAAGACGAGGACGGCGAGCATGCGGGCGCCCACGGGTTCGGTGCCCTGACGCTGGCGCCAGAGGTTCACCCCACCCACCAGGCCGGCGACGGCGAGCGGCGCCAGGAATACGGCCAGGTGCGGGATCATCTCCCACAGCACGGTGGCGGCGAAGTAGATGCCCACCCCGGCGGCCAGGGCGATGAGGAGCTCACCGGCGAACCGGAGCCAGGCCAGCGCGCTCTCCCGCGGCGTGGTGTCCAGGTCCGCGTCGACGTCGTCGGCGTGCACCACCGGGATCGGCCCCGTGGAGGCGATCCCACCGGCGGCGGGCGCGGTCCGCGACGCCGTGCGGCCGGCCGTGCGCTGGGCCCCCACGGCCCCCGATGCGGCAGGCGCCCCCGATGCCGCGGACGCCCTCGTCGCCCCCGATGCCGGCGCGGCCTTGGCCGCCCCGGCGGCCTCGGCCTGCCGCCGCAGCGGTGGCACCGGCCCCGAGGGGTGGGGGACGCTGGGTTTGCGGTCGGGGCGGAGGCCCGGGATGGCGGCGGTCACGGGGTCGGGCGCGGTACGCCGCGGTTCCCGGCCGTGTGCGGGCGTCTGCTCGGCGGCCTGCAGGTCGCTGCTGCGCCGGCCGTAGCGGGCGCGGTCGGCGGCGGCCGCGTCGTCGGCGCGCCGCTGGCGGATGCCGGTGTCGTCGTCGTCGACGCGGCGCCGGCGGGCCGTGCGGGCGGCCGACTCGATGCCGGCCTCGCGCAGGATCTCGGCGAGCGAGCGTCCTCCCGTGTCCGGGTTCCAGTCCGGTTCGGCCATCACGCCCCTCCCATCGAGTCCAGCCTGCGCAGGATGACTCCCTCGCGCAGTGCCCACGGACAGATCCGCACGCACGGTACGTCGAGCGCACGCAGAGTTGCGGCAGCGACAACCGCTCCAGCGGGAACCTGGTGCGCGCGGTCGGCCGAGACGCCCGGCAGCTCGGCCAGCGCCGCGGACTCGATGCGCGAGACGAAGCCCACCAGCTGACCCAGGCCGGTGGCGCTCAGCTCGCGGGGCACGCGCAGCCCGGCCGCGGACGGCGCGGCACCGGCGAGCCGGGCCACCGTGCGGAAGGTCTTGCTGGTGGCGGCCACCAGGTCGGGGGCGCCGACCGCGGCGATCTTCTTCGCAGCGGGCGCCAGCAGGTCCGACGCGTACTCGTCGAGCTCCTCCAGGGCCGCGAGGTCGGGGCGGCCGCCGTCCCGCGCCGCGGGGAGGAAGCGCCGGGTCATCCGCCCGGCACCCAGGGGCAGGGAGAGGGCGACCTCCGGGTCCTCGTCGATGCCGGCGGCGAGCTCGAGCGAGCCGCCGCCGATGTCCAGGACCAGCAGCCGGCCGGCGCTCCAGCCGAACCAGCGCCGCACCGCGAGGAACGTCAGCCGCGCCTCGTCCTCCCCGGAGAGCACCTGCAGCTCGACACCGGTGCGGTCCCGCACCCGCTCCAGGACCTCCAGACCGTTGGCCGCCTCCCGGATCGCCGAGGTCACCAGCGCCATGAACTCGTCGCAGCCCTGCTTCTCCGCCCGGCGGCAGGCGCTCTGCACCGCGGTGAGCAGCGCCTTCTCCCCCGCCTTGGAGAGCATGTCGTCCGGCCCCACGTGCTCGGCGAGCCGCAGCACCGACCTCTCGTCGTGCATCGGTGTGGGGTGCGCGCCGCGATGGGCGTCCACCACCAGCAGGTGCACCGTGTTCGAACCGACGTCCAGCACACCGAGCCGCATGGGGGCGATTCTGCCGGTCGCCGGCGACCTAGGCTGGCCCGGTGCGGAACGAGCCCCCCGAGGAGGTCGGCCTGGACTTCGCCCGGGAGTGGGTGGAGTTCCCCGATCCCGGCGATCCCGAGCACCTCGTCCGAGCCGACCTGACCTGGCTGACGTCGGCCTGGACGTGCGTCTTCGGGCGGGGCTGCGCCGGCGTGGTGGCGGGCCGGCCCGACGACGGGTGCTGCAGCCACGGCGCCTTCTTCACCGACGAGGACGACCTGCTCCGGGTGACCGCCGCGGTCGCGGACCTGACCGACGAGGACTGGCAGCTGGCGCCCACCGGGCGCGGGGCCTGGACCGAGGTGGACGACGCCGAGGACCCCGGGGACGCCGAGGATGCCGAACCGGTGCGGTCGCTGCGCACCCGCGTCGTCGACGGGGCCTGCGTGTTCCTCAACCGGCCCGGGTTCACCGGCGGCAGCGGCTGCGCCCTGCACCGCATGGCGGTGCGCACCGGGCTCCATCCGCTGACGACCAAGCCCGACGTCTGCTGGCAGCTCCCGGTGCGCCGGGAGCAGGAGCACGTCGACCGTCCCGACGGCACCCGGGTGCTGGTCTCGACCATCGGCGAGTTCGACCGCCGCGGCTGGGGGCCCGGCGGGCACGACCTGCACTGGTGGTGCACCGGTTCGCCGACGGCGCACGTCTCGCCCGAACCGCTGGTGGACACCTACGCGGCCGAGCTCACCGCGCTGCTCGGCGCCGCGGCGTACGCGGAGCTACGCCGGCTGACCGAGGCCCGCCTCGACCAGGGCCTCATCGCCCCCCACCCGGCCAGCCCCGACCTCGCTGCCCGCCCCACCGGCGCCCGGCCGGTGCCCGTCGAGCTGTACCGGCGCCGTCCCGGCGGCTGAGGCCGCTCCGGAGCGGAAGGTCTGCCGGTAGGCCCGGGGGGAGACACCGCGGCGGCGGCCGAACTGCTCGCGCAGCCCGGCCGCGGTGCCGAACCCGACCAGCCGGGCGATCTCCTCGATCGAGGCGTCGCTGTTCTCCAGCAGCTCCTCGGCCGCCGCCAGCCGCTGACCGAGCAGCCAGGCGTGCGGCGTCGTGCCGGTGGTGGCCCTGAACCGGCGGGCGAAGCTGCGCGGGCTCATGAGCGCCCGGCGGGCCATCACCTCCACGGAGATGTCCTCCGCCAGGTGCCCCGTGGCCCACTCGAGGACCGCACCCAGCAGGTCGTCCCGGCAGGCGGGCACGGGCGCGTCGATGAACTGCGCCTGCCCGCCGTCGCGGTGCGGGGGGACGACCATCTCGCGGGCGAGCGCGTTGGCCGCGCCGGCGCCCCACTCGCGCCGCACGAGATGCAGCAGGGTGTCGACCCCGGCGGCCGTCCCCGCGCCCGTGATGACCTGCCCGTTGTCGACGTACAGCACCGACGGGTCGACGGTCACCGACGGGAACCGGGCGGCCAGCTCGCCCGCGTACTTCCAGTGCGTCGTGACGCGCTTGCCGTCGAGCAGGCCCGCCGCGGCGAGCACGAACGCGGCGCTGCAGTGGCTGACGATCGTCGCCCCCCGGGCGTGCGCGGCCCGGAACGCGTCGAGCAGCGCGGGTGAGGGGACGCGGTCGAACAGGTCCCACGCGGTGATGGTGATGATGTCGGAGCGCGCCAGGCGCTCCAGCCCGTGCTCGACGGTGATCGGGATGCCGGTGTCGGTGCGCAGGACGCCCGGGACCTCCGACACCAGCCCGAAGTCGAACAGCGGCAGGCCCAGCTGCCGGCGGTCGTAGCCGAACACCTCGCAGCAGACGCCGAGGCCGAAGCTGCCGACGAGGCCGTCGGCGACGACGACGCTGACCACCAGCGGACGATCGGGCAGAGCCATGGCGACATGATGGCAGGAAATCCGCGTTCGTGGTCATCTCTGCCACTCGTCGGCGCCGGCCCGCGGAGCCAGGGTGATCCCATGCTGTTGATCACCTGCCCCGTCACCCGCTCCGACGAGCTGGTCGCCGACCGGCGGATCCGGTCGGTCACCAACCACCCGACACACGTCGCGCTGCACGTCGCGTGCCCCGCCTGCGGCGGCATCCACGTGTACCGGACCGGGCGCCGCTGGGAGGAGACCCGCGCCGCCCGGACCGCGACCGTCGCCCAGCAGGCGAAGGAGCTCACCCACGCCTAGCATCGAACACATGAGCGAACCGAACTCCGCCGACCAGACCACCGAGAAGGACCCCGACACCTGGGTCACCGGCGACGAGCCGGCCACCGGGGCGCAGAAGAGCTACCTGGAGACCCTCGCCCGGGGCACCGACGAGGAGATCCCCGAGGACCTGTCGAAGGCCGACGCGTCGAAGAGGATCGACGACCTGAAGAACGACTGACCGACGCCGACCCGGCGCTCCGTCAGTCGCTCTCCATGCCTCAGGGCTCAGGCCTCAGGCCTCAGGCCTCAGGCCTCAGGCCTCAGGGCTCAGGCCTCAGGCCTCTTCCATGGGCCCGACTCCGCGCCCCGGTCCGCTCCTCGCTCGTTCCTCGCAGCGATGCTCCCGGGGCTGTCGTCAGGCCTCGTCCATGGGCCTGACTCCGCGCCCCGGTCCGCTCCTCGCTCGTTCCTCGCTGCGATGCTCCCGGGGCTGTCGTCAGGCCTCGAGCTTGTAGCCCAGGCCCCGCACCGTCAGCAGGTACTTCGGGTTCGCGGGGTCGGGCTCGAGCTTGGCGCGCAGCCGCTTGACGTGGACGTCGAGGGTCTTGGTGTCCCCGACGTAGTCGGAGCCCCAGACGCGGTCGATCAGCTGGGCCCGGGTGAGCACCCGGCCGGCGTTGCGCAGCAGGAACTCGAGCAGGTCGAACTCCTTGAGCGGGAGCGCCACCTGCTCGCCGTCCACGGCGACGACGTGCCGCTCGACGTCCATCCGGACCGGGCCGGCGGACAGCAGCCCCTCGGCCGGGGCGGCATCGGCCACCTCCCCCCGGCGGCGCAGCACCGCGCGGATGCGGGCGACCAGCTCGCGCGCCGAGTACGGCTTCGTGACGTAGTCGTCGGCGCCCAGCTCCAGGCCGACGACCTTGTCGATCTCGGCGTCCTTGGCGGTGAGCATGATGATCGGCACGTTGCCGCGGGCGCGCAGCGCACGACACACCTCGGTGCCGGGCAGGCCCGGGAGCATCAGGTCGAGCAGCACGATGTCGGCGCCACCGCGGTCGTACTCCGCGAGTGCGTCGGGCCCCGTGGCGGCCACGACGGTCTCGTAGCCCTCCCGACGCAGCATGTAGGACAGCGCGTCGGAGAAGGACTCCTCGTCCTCGACGACCAGTACTCGGCTCATGAACGCTTGGTCTCCAGACTCTGGGGGGCAGGAACGGTGGGCGACTCCGCCGCCGGGTGGTCGGCCGGGCCGGCGAGCGGGATGCGCAGGGTGAACGTCGAGCCCAGCCCCTCCTCGCTCCAGACGGTCACCGAACCACCGTGGTTGCTCGCGACGTGCTTGACGATGGCCAGGCCCAGCCCGGTTCCCCCGGTGCTGCTCGCCCGGGACTGGTCCACCCGGTAGAACCGCTCGAACACCCGCTGCCGGTCCGCGCGCGGGATGCCGATGCCGCTGTCGGTGACGGCGATCTCCGCGAAGCCCGACCGCGCCCGGGCCGCGATCGCCACCCGGCTGCTGCCCGTGCTGTACGCCACCGCGTTCGCCAGCAGATTCGTCACAGCGGTGACCAGCTGGCTCTCCACGCCGCGCACGACCAGCTCTGACTGGCCGCCCCGCACGATCTCCAGCTGCTTGGCACGGGCCGCCGTGCGGGTGCGGTCCACGGCCTCGCTGAGCACTCGGTCCACCTCCACCGGCACCAGCTCGGGCAGCGGCTCGCCGCCCTGCAGCCGGGAGAGGTCGATCAGCTCGCGCACCAGCCGGCCGAGCCGGTCGGCCTCGTGGGCGATCCGCGCGGCGAACCGCTGCACCGCCTCGGGGTCGTCGGCCGCCCCCTCGATCGCCTCGGCCAGCAGCGCCAGCGCCCCCACCGGGGTCTTGAGCTCGTGGCCGACGTTGGCGACGAAGTCCCGGCGGACCGTCTCCACCCGCCGCGCCTCCGTCACGTCCTGGAGCACCAGCGCCACCGGACCGGGTGGGGCCACCGTGCCGCTGTCCAGCCGGACCCCGTGGACCCCCACCAACCGGGGACCGGAGCCGACCAGGTCGCCGGGCAACCGGACGTCGGAGCGGCGCGTGCCACCGCCGCGGACGGTGCGGGCCAGGACCAGCAGCTCCGGCACCAGCAGCCGGTTGCCGCGCACGATGCCCAGCGCACGGGCGGCGGGGTTGGCCAGCAGGACCGAGTCGTCGATGCCGACGACCACGACTGCGGGGTCCATCAGGTCCACCAGGCGCCGCGCCAGCGCACCCTCGGGCGCCGGGAGGGTCGTACCGTCGAGGGCGCGTCGCCCCATGTCGGGGCGAGAGCGGATGATGACGGTGGCGGCCACCACCCCACCCAGGAGGAGGCCGACCACCAGGGCGACCAGTGGGCTCACGGCCCAGATGGTATGTGCGCCGGGGCCGGTGAACAGCAAACGGCAAGAGGTTCACCGCTCGGACGGGTCAGTGTTCACCGGGCAGCAGGCCGGAGTTCACCCCGCGGCGGCCGGACCAGCCCCCGGCGCGCCTACTGTCGCCGGGGGATCACGACGAGAGGACGACCGTGCGGGACAGTTACCACGAGGAACTCGACGACATCAACACCTGCCTGGTGGAGATGGCCAACTCCGTGGGATCGCAGATGAGCACCGCCACGACGGCGCTCCTCGACGCCGATGTCGCGCTGGCCGACCTGGTGATCGCCGGCGACGACCAGATCGACGCCACCCGCGAGAGCATCGAGCAGCGCACGTTCACCCTGCTGGCCCGCCAGCAGCCGGTGGCCGGCGACCTGCGCACCATCACGACGGCCATGCGGATCGTCGCCGACCTCGAGCGCATGGGCGACCTCGCCGCGCACATCGCCAAGGTCGCGCGCATGCGCTTCCCGGACCACGCGGTCCCGCAGGAGGTCCGGCCGGCCTTCCTGGAGGCCGGCAACGTGGCCGAGCTGCTCATCACGAAGACCGCGACGGTCATCGCCAAGCGGGACATCGACGCGGCGCGGGAGCTGGAGACCGACGACGACGCGATGGACCAGATCCACCGCGGCCTGTTCCGGCAGCTGCTGAGCGAGACCTGGCCGCACGGCATCGAGTCGGCGATCGACATCACGCTGCTGGGCCGCTACTACGAGCGCTTCGCCGACCACGCGGTGAGCGTCGCCCGGCGGGTCTGCTACCTGGTCACCGGCGAGCGCTGGGAATCCGAGCCCGCCGCCCAGGCCTAGGTCACCGGACCCCGCCACGGTCCTGCCCCCGCGAGGGGCGGGACCGTGGCGGGGTCCGCTACTTCTTGCCCTGGTTCTTGACGGCCTCGATGGCGGCCGCGGCCGCGGCCGGGTCGAGGTACTCGCCACCGGGCTTGGTCGGGCGCAGGTCGGCGTCGAGGTCGTAGCGCAGCGGCACGCCGGTGGGGATGTTCAGGCCCACCACGTCGTCCTCGCTCATGCCGTCGAGGTGCTTCACCAGCGCGCGCAGGCTGTTGCCGTGCGCGGCGACCAGGACGGTCTTGCCCAGGCGCAGGTCGGGCACGATCGCGTCGTACCAGTAGGGCAGCATCCGGACGACGACGTCGGCCAGGCACTCGGTGGCCGGGCGGGCCTCGGGCGGCAGGAACGAGTAGCGCGCATCGCCGTCCTGCGAGAACTCGCTGCCCGGCTCGATCGGCGGCGGCGGGGTGTCGTAGGACCGGCGCCACGTCATGAACTGCTCCTCCCCGTACTGGGCGAGGGTGGCGGCCTTGTCCTTGCCCTGGAGCGCGCCGTAGTGCCGCTCGTTGAGCCGCCAGGAGCGCTGCACCGGGATCCATTGCCGGTCGGCCTCGTGCAGGGCCAGCTCGGCGGTCATGATCGCCCGGCGCAGCAGCGAGGTGTGCGAGACGTCGGGCAGCAGCCCGTGCTCGGCCATGAGCCGCCCGCCGCGCGCCGCCTCCTCACGTCCCTTGTCCGTGAGCGGCACGTCCACCCAGCCGGTGAAGAGGTTGGCCTTGTTCCACTCGCTCTCGCCGTGGCGGAGCAGCACCAGGGTTCCCGTGGAGGTCGTCACGGCGATCATCCTGCCCGACGCCGCCGGTGCGGGCAGCAGGGCCGTCGCCCTCGCGGGGCTCACCGCGTGGCCGGTGCCTCCCGCTTCGGCCGGCCGGGCAGCCAGATCAGCACCACCACCGCCGCGATCGTGGTCGCCGTCGCCGTGCCGATCGCCGTCACGTGCATCGCCGTCACGAAGGCATCCCGGGCCGGATCGGCCACCGCGGCGGCGGCCCGGGCCACCTCCGGCGTCCCCTCGGCCTGCGCCCGGCGGACCGCGTCCAGCGTGGCGACGATCGAGAGCTCCGCGTCGTCGCGCGCGGCGGCGGGCAGGCCGTCCGCCGCGGACCCCAGCTGCGCGGAGTAGGTGGCGGCCAGGAGGGAGCCCAGGATCGCGACGCCCAGGGCACCACCCACCTGCCGCACCGAGTTGTTGACCGCCGCTCCGGCGCCGGCCTTCTCCCGCGGCACCACGGACATGATCGACTCGGTCGCGGGCGCCATGACCGCGCCCATGCCGAGCCCCTGCACGGAGAGCACCACCAGCAGCAGCCAGACCGGCGAGGTGAGGTCGAGCAGCTGCACCCCGAGGAACGACAGGGTGATGAGCAGGAAGCCGGTCGCGCAGACGGCCTTGGCCCCGAACCGCTCGGCCAGCCCGGAGCTGCGCGGCGCCATGAGCGCCATGCCGAGCGCGACGGGGATCAGCGCTGCGCCGCTCTGCAACGGCGAGTAGCCGCGCAGGCCCTGCAGGTAGAACACCAGGTAGAAGGTGGCGCCGAGGAGCGCGAAGAAGTTCAGGCCGAGGGCTGCGGCGGCGGCGGAGAACGCCGGGTTGCGGAACAGCGAGACGTCGAGCGCGGGGTGGGCCGACCGGCGCTGCAGCCAGACGAAGAGCGCCAGCAGGACCAGGCCGCCGAGCAGCGGCACGAGGACGCCCGGTGTCGTCCACCCTGCTCCGCCGCCGCCGTGGATGATCCCGTAGACGAGGCCAGCGAGCGCGACGATCGACAGCAGCACGCCCGGCACGTCCAGCCGGCCGGGGCTGGGGTCCTTCGACTCCGGGACGAAGGCGAGCACGGCGACGATGCCCAGCAGCGCCACCGGGACGCCGACGAGGAAGACCGCGCCCCACCAGAAGTGCTCCAGGACCGCACCCCCGGCCAGCGGGCCGCCGGCGACGGCGATCCCCGCCGTCCCCGCCCAGACGCCGATGGCGCGCCCGCGCTCGCGGGGCGGGAAGACGTTGGTGATGACCGCGAGCGTCGTCGGCTGGACCGCCGCCCCGCCGATGCCCATCACCGCCCGCCAGGCGATGAGCTCCAGGGGGCTGTCGCTCAGCGCGGCGAACACCGACCCCACGGCGAAGATGCCCAGCCCGATCAGCAGCACCCGCCGGCGGCCGATCCGGTCGCCGATGACGCCCCAGGTGAACAGCAGGCCGGCGAACACGAGGATGTAGGCGTCGACCACCCACTGCAGCTCGCCCTGGCTGGCGTCGAGCTCCCGCTGCAGCGTCGGGAGGGCGACGTTGAGGATCGTGTTCCCCATGATCACCACGAGGAGGCAGACGGTCATGGTGGCGAGCACCCACCACCGGCGCTCGTAGCCGGGACCTCGCTCCTCGCCGGCCCCGCCGACGCCCGGCGGCGACTTGTCCGTCGCGGTCACGCCCCGGGTGCCGGATCCGCGCCGCCGGTGGTCCCGCCCGCGCGGTGCGAGGACTCGACGAAGGCGGCGAACGCCTCCAGGTTGCGCAGCGACTCGCCGCGCTTCACCCGCCACTCCCACTCCTTGCGGATCGAGGTGCCGAAGCCGATCTCGAGCATGGTGTTGAAGTGGTCGTCGGCGTAGCTGAGCACCGCGCCGAGGACCCGGTCGAGCTCCTCGGGCGTGACGGCGGCGTGCGGGAGCCGTCCGGTCAGGTAGACGTCGCCGACCGAGTCGATCGAGTAGGCGACCCCGTACATGCGGGCGTTGTGCTGCAGCAGGTAGGTCCACAGCTGCTCGCGGTTCTCGTCGGGCTGGCGGCAGACGAAGGCCTCCACGCGCAGCGCGTGGTCCCCCACGATCAGGCCGCAGACCGTCTTCAGCTTCTTGGTGCCGGGGAGGTCCACCAGCCAGGTGCCGGGCCTCGGGTGCTCGTGCACCAGCTCGCTGTCCCGGAGCGTCTGCTCGATGAGGACGTCGAGCTCCTCGACGACCCGGCTCACCGGGCCACCCCGAAGCCGGGCAGGGCCCGCAGGGGCCCGGGGCGCCGGTCCCGCAGCAGCGCCGCCGGGGCGGCCGCCATCTCCGCCGCGGCCGAGACGTAGGCGTCGACGAGGGCGTCGGCGGTGCGGTCCCAGGAGAAGCGGGCGGCGTGCCGGCGGGCTCCGGCGGCGAGCAGCTCCCGGCGGGCCAGCACCGCCCGGACCGCGGCCGCGTAGTCCATCGGGTCGTGGCCGTCGACCAGGACCCCGGAGACGCCGTCGCGGACCGCCGTCGGCAGCCCGCCGACGGCGGCGGCGACGACCGGGGTGCCGCAGGCCTGCGACTCCAGCGCCACCAGGCCGAAGGACTCGTTGTGGCTGGGCACCACGGTGACGTCGGCGGCGCGGTAGAACTCGGCCAGCCGATCGGGCGGCTGGGGCGGGTGGAACCGGACCAGGTCGCCGATGCCGAGGGAGCCGGCCAGCTGCTCGAGCTGCCGCGGCGCCTCCAGGCCGGTGCCGCTGGGGGCGCCGACGACGTGCACCTGCAGGCGGTCGCGCAGCGCCGGGTCGTCGGCGAGCATGCGGGCGGCGGTCCCGAGCAGCACGTCGGGCGCCTTGAGCGGCTGGATGCGGCCGACGAACAGCAGGACGACGGCGTCCTCGGGCACCCCGACCGCGCGGCGCGCGGCCGCCCGGCCGCCGGGGGTGAACCGGTCCAGGTCGACGCCGGGCGGGACGACCAGCGTGCGGGCCGGATCGGCGCCGTAGAGGCGCACCAGCTGGCGGGCCTCCTCGTCGGTGTTGGCGATCAGCCGGTCGGCCTCGGCGACCACCTGCTCCTCCCCGATGACCCGGGCCCGGGGCTCGGGGCGGTCCCCGGCGGCCAGGGCCTCGTTCTTCACCTTGGCGAGGGTGTGCGCGGTGTGCACCAGCGGCACGCTCCACCGGTCCCGGGCCAGCCAGCCCACCTGGCCCGAGAGCCAGTAGTGCGAGTGGACGACGTCGTAGTAGCCCGGCTCGTGCTGGGCCTCCTCGCGCAGCACCGCGGCGGTGAAGGCGCACAGCTGCGCGGGCAGCTCCTCCTTGCCCAGCCCCTCGAAGGGGCCGGCGCTCACGTGCCGCACCGTGACGCCGGGGCTCATCTCCACCACCGGCGGCAGGTCGCTGGAGGTGGCGCGGGTGAAGACGTCGACGGCGATGCCGCGCGCGGCCAGCCGGCGGGAGACCTCGACGATGTAGACGTTCATGCCGCCGGCGTCACCGGCACCCGGCTGGTCCAGCGGGCTGGTGTGCACCGAGAGGGTGGCCACCCGGGCGGGCAGACCGGACCGGGAAGGGCGACGAGCGGGCACGTGGACCTCCGCTCTGCTCCCGCGAGGGCCCGGAACGGCACCCCTGTCGGTCCCCCATCCTGCAACAGCGCCAGGATGAGCACATGTCAGGTCCCTCACCCTCCGCCCCGTCGGGGTACCGCACGCTGCCCGGCACCGGGCGGACCGCCGTCGTCTCCGGCGCCTCCAGCGGCATCGGCGCCGCGACCGCCGCCCGGCTCGCCGCCGAGGGCTTCGACGTCGTCGTCGGGGCCCGCCGCACCGACCGGCTGGCCGCCCTCGCCGAC
This sequence comes from Blastococcus sp. SYSU DS0619, assembly GCF_054051035.1. NCBI lineage: Bacteria > Bacillati > Actinomycetota > Actinomycetes > Geodermatophilales > Geodermatophilaceae > Blastococcus > Blastococcus sp. SYSU DS0619. The sequence goes on from NZ_JBJHAM010000002.1 coordinate 416,689, forward strand.
TCGATCGGCGCCCGGGCCCTCCCCCTGGACGTGACCGACGCGGCGTCGGTGGCGGCGTTCGCCGACGCCCTGGACCGGGTGGACGTGCTGGTCAACAACGCGGGCGGGGCGTTCGACGCCAACCCGGTGGCCGAGGCCGACCTCGACTCGTGGGCGCGCACCTACGACGTCAACGTGCTCGGCACGGTGCGCCTGACCACGGCGCTGCTCCCCGCGCTGCGGGCCTCCGGCGCCGGCGACGTGCTGTTCGTGGGCTCGACCGCCGGCCTGATCTCCTACGAGGGCGGGGCGTCGTACACGGCCGCCAAGCACGGGGTCCACACGCTGGTCGAGACCCTGCGCCTGGAGCTCGTGGGCGAGCCGGTGCGGGTGATCGAGATCGCGCCCGGGATGGTGCGCACCGAGGAGTTCTCGCTGAACCGGCTGGGTTCCGCCGACGCCGCCGACGCGGTGTACCGCGGGGTGCGCGAGCCGCTCGTCGCCGAGGACGTGGCCGACTGCATCGCCTGGGCCGTGACCCGGCCGCACCACGTGAACGTGGACCTGATGGTCGTGCGGCCGCGCGCCCAGGCCGCGCAGCACAAGGTGGCCCGGGACGGATGAGCGGGCCCGTGCGCATCCGCGAAGCGACCGCCGGCGACTGGCCGGCCATCCACCCGGTCTTCCGCGCCGTCGTCGACGCCGGGGAGACCTACACCTACCCGGCGGGGCTGTCGTCCGACGAGGCGCGGGCGCTGTGGATGGAGCCGCCGCCGGGCCGCACGGTGGTGGCGGTCGACGGCGACCGCGTCCTGGGCACCGCGAAGTCCGGCCCCAACCGGCCGGGGCGCGGCTCGCACGTGGCGACGGCGAGCTTCATGGTGGATCCGGCGGCGCAGGGCCGGGGCGTCGGCCGAGCACTCGGCGAGCACGTCGTCGGCTGGGCGCGCGCAGCCGGCTACCGGGGCATGCAGTTCAACGCCGTCGTCGAGACCAACACCGGCGCGGTCGCACTCTGGCGGTCACTCGGCTTCGAGATCATCGGCACGGTGCCCGGCGCCTTCGAGCACCCCGAGCACGGCTACGTCGGCCTGCACGTGATGCACCTGGACCTGACCGCCGGCTGACCGCACGGTCGCGCCGAGTGGGGCCCGGAGGGTCCCGCGCAGGCGCGACTCAGCGGCTCAGCGCAACGGAGGAACGGCAGCTGGTGGCGGTGTCGTCCGGTAGGTCGACGGAGTCGTGGGTTCGCGGTCGAGGGTGACGCCGAACCGCTCCTCGACGGTGGCGACGATCCTCCCCGCGAAGGCGAGCAGCTCCGCGGCAGTGGCGCCGTCCTCGGTGGTCAGCGCCAGGCTGTGCCGCGACGACGTCCCGACGTGGCCGTCCCGCGTGCCGCGGCCGAAGCCGGCGTGCTGCACCAGCCAGGCGGCGCTGAGCTTCACCGTGCCGTCCCCGGCCGGCCAGCTCGGGCAGCCCTCGACGGCGCGCGCCGCGGGCACGATCGGGTTGGTGAAGAACGACCCGGCGCTCCGGCTGTCGGGATCGGCCCGGTCCCAGACCATCCCCTTGCCCCGGCGCAGCGCCAGGACGGCGGCGCGGACCTCGGCCAGCGGCGCCCGCTGCCCGACCTCGACGCCGAGGCTCCGGGCCAGCTCCGCGTACCCGACCGGCCGCGACAGCTCCCCGGGGTCGAGCGCGAAGGTCACGTCGAGGACGACGAAGCGGCCGGGCTCGCGCTTGAGCCGGCTGTCGCGGTAGGCGAACCCGCACTCGGCCGGGGTGAGGGTCCGCTCGGCCTTCTCGGCGCGGTCGTACACCCGGACGGCGGTGATCGTCTGGGCGACCTCCTGGCCGTAGGCGCCGACGTTCTGCACCGGCGTGGCGCCCGTGGAGCCGGGGATGCCGGACAGCGCCTCCAGGCCGGCCAGCCGGTCCACGACCGTGTGCGCGACGAGGGCGTCCCAGTCCTCCCCCGCCTGCACGGTGAGCGAGTCGCCCTCGCGGACGATGCCCCGGGTGCGGACGGCGACGACGTCCCCGGGCCACCCCTCGTCCGGCGCGATCAGGTTCGACCCGCCCCCGACGAGCAGCAGCGGGCGGCCGGCCTCGTCGGCGTCGCGCACCGCCGTCACCAGCTCGGCGGCGGTCTCCACCTCGATCAGCCGCTCGGCGGGACCGCCGACGGCGAGGGTGGTCAGCTCCGCCAGCGGGACGTCGGATCGCACCTGCACGGGTCGACGGTAGCCGGGACTACGCTGCCGACCGGTGAGCGAGGCGGGCAACGAGCACAAGCGCCGGGCCTCGCTGTCCCCTCAGCAGCCCCGCAAGGCCCCCCGGCTGGCCGCCGGCCGGGCCCGGGCGCTGGGGCTGCCCACCCGGGGCACGACGAACGCCAACCGGCTGCGCCGGGTCGACCGCTGGCTGGTGGCCACCCAGGTGCCGCGGCTGCGCGACTCGGCGCGCCCGCTCGTCGTCGACCTGGGCTACGGGTCCTCCGCCGTCACCACCCTCGAGCTCGTGGAGCGGCTCGGTCCCGAGGTCGACGGCCTGGAGGTCGTGGGCCTGGAGATCGATCCGGAGCGGGTGGCGGCGGTGGCGGCCGACCGGGACCCGCCCCGGGTGGACTTCCGGGTGGGCGGCTTCGAGCTCGCCGGGCTGCAGCCGGTCCTGGTGCGTGCCTTCAACGTGCTGCGCCAGTACGACGAGGAGTCCGCCGCCCACGCCTGGGACACGATGCGCGGAGCGCTGGCGCCGGGCGGGCTGGTCGTCGAGGGCACCTGCGACGAGTGGGGACGACGCTCCGCGTGGGTGGCGCTGGACGCCGATGGCCCGCTCACCCTCACGCTGGCCGCCCGGGTGTCGGACATCGCGACGCCGTCGGACCTCGCCGAGCGGCTGCCGAAGGCGCTGATCCACCACAACGTGCCGGGGCAGCCGGTGCACGCCTTCCTGCGCGCCTTCGACGCCGCCTGGGCCGCCGCGGCCGGGATGAGCGCGTTCGGCCCCCGTCAGCGGTGGACCGCGGCGGTGGAGGCGCTGGGCGAGCAGGGCTGGCCGCTGGTGGGCTCCAGCCGCCGGTGGCGGCACGGCGAGGTGACCGTGCGCTGGTCGGCCGTCGCGCCGGTCCGGGCGTGAGGGTCCCGCCGGGGCCCACGCCCGTCACCGGCGGCACCGCCGAGCTACTGGGCGACGCCGACCGCGACGGGGCCTGGATGCTCCTGGTGAACGGCACCCCGCAGTCGCACGTCGACCTCGACGACCCCGCGCACCTGGAGTTCGAGTACGTCCGCCGGATGGGCCACGTGCTCGACCTGGCCGGCGAGCCCGGCGCCCCCCTCGACGTCGTGCACCTGGGTGGCGGCGCGCTCACGCTGCCGCGGTACGTCGCCACCACCCGGCCGGGCTCCCGGCAGCGGGTGGTCGAGATCGACGAGCCGCTCACCGAGCTGGTGCGCGAGTACCTGCCCCTCCCGCGGCACGCCAGGGTGCGGGTCCGCGCCGCCGATGCCCGGGAGGCGCTGGCGACGATGCGCTCGGCGAGCGCCGACGTCGTCGTCACCGACGTCTTCGCCGGCGCACGCACCCCCGCGCACCTCACCACGGCGGAGTTCGCCGCGGAGGTCGCGCGCGTGCTGCGCCCGGGCGGCACCGCCGTCGCGAACGTCGCCGACGGTCCGCCGCTGCGCTTCGCCCGCGGGCAGGTCGCCACCCTGCGCACCGCCTTCCGGCACGTCTGCCTGCTGGCCGAGCCCGGGACCCTCCGCGGCCGCCGGTTCGGCAACCTGGTCGCGGTCGCCTCCGACGTCGAGCTGCCGCTGGCCGACCTCAGCCGCGCCTGCGCGCGCGACCCGATGCCGTCGCGCGTGGTCGACGGCGCGGACCTGGACCGCTTCACGGGGAATGCCCGGCCGGTCCCCGACGCCGAGGCGCAGCCCTCGCCCGAGCCACCCGCCGGCGTGTTCGGCCGCTGATCGGAACCACGACGCGGGCACCGGTCGGCCCCTAGGCTGAGTGCATGACGATGCCTGCTTCGTACCGGCTGCGCCGGGACACCCGCCACAAGATGGTCGCCGGCGTCTGCGCCGGGATCGCCCGTCGCTTCGGGCTCTCGCGCGGCGGTCTGCGCGTGGCCTTCCTGCTCTCCTGCGTGCTCCCCGGCCCGCAGTTCGTCGCCTACCTGCTGCTCTGGATCCTGATCCCGGCCGACGAGCAGCGCTGAGCCCGGCCGGCGGCGGAGAGCGCGGCTACCAGCTGTTGCCGCTGCTGAGGCCGCGGACCGCCGGGCGCACGTCGACCAGGTAGACGATCGCGGCGATCACCGCGGGGAGTCCGAGCAGCGACATCGGCGTCTTCTGCCAGAAGATGATCAGCAGGGCCAGCCCGGTGATCGCGGCCCAGCCGGGCTTGGTCAGCTTGCCGGCCGCGACGTACATGTGGGCCGGCCGGACGAGGGCATCGACGAAGGCCCAGGCGGTCAGCCCGAGGGACGCCCAGTACAGGATGAGCAGCAGCCATCCGTCGAACAAGCCCATGCGGCGAGCCTACCCGCGCCCGGGGGCTGCTCGGGGCCCCGCGCGGGACGACTCGCCCGGACGGGGTGGGCGGTCGCGGACGCGACAGGGCCCCGGAGCGCTGGTGGCAGCTCCGGGGCCCTGGTCGGTGGTCCGACGTCCGGGGGACGTCAGCTCTTCTTCGCGGGCACCGCGGTCGGGTCCGCCGGCTTGGCGGTCCGGGCCCGGGTCACGCGCGCCGAGGTCGCCTTGGCCGGCGACTTGCGGGCGGCGCTGCTCTTCTTGCCGGGGGTCTTGGCCTTCGGCTCCGCGACCGCCTCGTCGGCGACGTCCTTGGTGGCGTCAGCGGCGTCCTCGAGCGCGTCCTCGGCCTTGGCCGCCACCTTGGTGGCCTTGGCGGCGGTCTTCTGCGCCACGGACGTCACCTCGTTGGAGGCCTCGACCACGGCCTCCGCGGAGTCCTCGAGCACGTCCTCGAGGGTGTCCTCGACGCTGTCGACGGCCTGCTCGGCGCGGCGGACGACCCGGCGGACGCCGGGCTGGCGGCGCAGGTCCTCGACGACCTCGGCGCCACGCTCGGCCAGCGTCTCGACGGTGGTGAGGGCCTGGCTGCGGGCCGTCTCGACCAGCCCGACGACGGTGCTGCGCAGCACCTCGGGGCGGACGGCGGTGGCCAGCTGCTGGGCGGTGGTGCGGGCGGTGCCGACCGCCTCGGTGGCCCGGGTGCGGGCCTCCTTGACGGCCAGGTCGGCCTGGACCTGGGCCTCGCCGGGCAGCGACTCGGCCTTGGAGCGGAACGAGGCGACGGCGGTGCGGGCCCGCTCGACGGCCAGGTCACCGGCGCCGACGAAGGCCAGCAGCGGGGTGCGGGCCTGCTCGGCGAGGGTGCGGCCCTGGGCGACGGCGAACTCGCCGTACTGCTTCGGGGTCTGGGTGGTGGTCATGCCGACTCCTTCGGAGTGGGGGGTGGGGGGACGTTCAGCCGGCGGCCGGGGGAGCGGCCCGGTGCTCGCGGACGTAGGTCTCGTAGAGCTCGAGCAGGACGGCCTTGTGCCGCTCGGAGAGCGCGTCGTCGTTGCGGATCGCCGCCACGGTGTCCGGGTTCCCGGTGCGCCGGTCGAGGATCCCCGCGTGCTCGTACAGCGTCTCGGCGGAGATCTTCAGGCCCCGGGCGATCGACGCGAGGATCTCCGCCGACGGCTTGCGCAGCCCGCGCTCCACCTGGGACAGGTAGGGGTTGCTGACGCCGGCGGTGCGGGCCAGCTCGCGCAGCGAGACGCGCGCAGCGCTGCGCTGCTCCCGGATGTACTCGCCCACGGAGGAGCTGACCGACGAGACGCTGGGCGCGTCGGCGACCGTGTCGGCCACGCTGCCGGTGACCCGGTCCACCGTCGACCGCACGGTCGTCACCTGGTCACGGACGAAGTCACCGGGTGTCTGCACATGTACGACGCTAACCCCCGGTGCTAGCTCTTGCAAGCGGAGGAGTTAGCACCCGAGCGTGAACCCGCTCACACGGCGATGCCGCAGCTCAGGCCTCGAGCGCCGCCGACGCACGGACCTCGCCGACGACCCCGTCCCCGCCCGGCACGGGCGGACGGGCCCAGGGAGCAAGCACCTCCGCCGGCACGCCGAGCCGGCGCAGCCCCGCGGTGAGCGCCGGCGTCCGGCCGCGGTCGCCGCCGTCGTCGAGCTTCAGCGCCACCGCTCCCCCACCGGGCAGGGCCGCCACGTGGACGCCGTCGGCGCCGCCCTTCACCAACAGGCCGGGCACCGCACCCATCAGCTCGGTGTCCTCCCGGCCGGTCCCCGCCACGAACCACGGGTGCGCCCGCACGGCGTCGGCGACGGCCCGGTCCGGCGAGCCCTCCGGAGCCTGCACCAGGGAGAGCACCCCGCGGGCCAGGCCGGTGAGCGACAGCGCGTGCTGCGGAGCCCCGCAGCCGTCGACCACGACCGCCGCGACCGGCTCCCCGGCCGCCTCGCCCAGCCGGGCCTCGATCGCCTGCTGCAGCGGGTGGGCGCGCTCGAGGTACCCCGCGGTCGGCCACCCCGCCGCCACGCACGCCGACAGCATCGCGGCGTGCTTGCCGGAGCAGTTCATCGCCAGCCGGTCGGGCGCGCGCCCGGCCACCAGCCAGCCGGCCCTCGTCGCCTCGTGCTGGGGCAGGGCCGGGGGGCAGCCCAGGTCGTCGGGGCCCAGGCCGGCAGCCGCGAGCATCGCCGCGGCCAGCTCCCGGTGCCCGTCCTCGCCGTTGTGCGAGCCGGCGCCGATGGCCAGCTCGGCACCGGAGCGCGGCGCCCAGCCCGCCGCGAGCAGCGCGGTCGCCTGCACCGGCTTGTTCGCCGAGCGCGGCAGCACCGGCCGGGTGACGTCGCCCGCCGCGAACCGCACGTCGCCGTCGGGGCCCAGCACCACCAGCGCTCCGCGGTGCACGGACTCCAGGAAGCCGGAGCGGCGGACCTCGACCAGGACGGGGGCGTCCGGCCAGGAGCCGGCCGCGCCCACCTCGTTCAGTGCCGTCCCTCGTCGGCGAGCAGGGCGGCGACGTCGGCCTCCCCGTCGCGGTACCGGCGGCCCAGCTCCGCGGCCAGCCCGTCCATGACCTGCTGCACGCCGCGCCGGCGCTCCGACAGACCCTTCTCCGCCTCGGCGAGCGACCGCGCCGCCGTCTCGAGCTTGGCGTCGGAGAGCTCGGTGATCGCCGACAGGTCGGCGCCCGGGGTCAGCGAGTTCACCCAGGTCTCGTACTCCTCCGGGCTGGCCGGCTGCACCGTCTGGTGCCGGCCCAGGCCGTGCGCGGGGCCCCGGCCCTTCTCCGCGAGGATCTCCGGCAGGAGGTCGACCAGCGACCGCCCGTCGTGCTCGGCGCGCCGCTGGAGCTCGCGCCGGACGATGTCCAGGCGGCCCTGGAGCAGCCGCCGGGTGTAGGAGAGGTTGACCTCCTGCTGCTCCGCCTCGCGGCGCAGCCGCCGCACCTCGGCCATGGGCCGCTGGACCGCGTCCTCCAGGAACGACGGATCCAGCAGCGCGTCGACGGCGGCACCCCCGGCGGGGGACGGCTTCGGGCTCACGGGGCGACCTCTCGGGACGGAGCGCCCGGCACGCGGGCATCGGCGGTGGTCATCGGTGGACGCCGCGGGGCAGCGGGGTCACGGCGCGATCGTCCCACCCCGGACCGCCCGCACGCGGTCACGCGCCGCGGCCTGGGTGTCGTCGAGCGCCGGCGGGGCGTCCCCGGGGTCGATGGCCGCCGTCGATCCCCCCACGGTGAGCGCGGCGTCCTGGGCCACCGACTGCTTCACCAGCGCCAGGGCGACCACCCCGAGCTCGTGGTGGCGGACGACGCTGCCCACGCGGCCGACCGTGCGGGTGCCGGCCAGGACCGGCTCGCCGGGCGCCGCGAGGTCCTCGCTGACGCCGTCGAGGTGCAGCAGCACCAGCCGGCGGGGCGGACGCCCGAGGTTGTGCACGCGGGCGACGGTCTCCTGCCCGCGGTAGCAGCCCTTCTCCAGGTGCACGGCGGTGCTGAGCCACTCGAGCTCGTTGGGGATGGTGCGGTGGTCGTTGTCGATCCCGAAGCGCGGCCGCCGGGCCTCCACGCGCAGCGCCTCGTACGCCGACAGCCCGCTCAGCCGCGCCCCGGCGGCCAGCAGGCGGTCGGCGACCGCCCCGACGTCGGCCCGCGGCACCAGGAGGTCGAACACCGGCGCCGTGCCGTCCCCGACCGCGGGCATCCGCCGCACCCAGCCCCCGTCGGCGGCCGCGACGGCGTAGGTGGTCCCGGGCACCGGCAGCTCCGCTGCCGCGAGCACCGCCGGGCCCTGCGGCCCGACGACGGAGAGCAGCGCCCACGCGTCGGTGACCAGCTGCGGCTCCACGCGGAGCATGAACCGCATCCGCTCCAGGTAGGCGTGCAGCGCCGCGCCGGTGCCCGGCTCGACGTCGGCCCACGTGGTGCCGCCCAGCTCGGTGACCACCAGGTGGTGCTCCACGTGCCCGTTCGGGCTCAGGACCAGCGCCTCGCTGCCCGTGGCGTCGCCCAGCCGCTCGAAGTGCTGGCTGGTGATGCTGTGCAGCCAGGTCAGCCGGTCGGCACCGGGCACCACCAGCACGTCGCGGTCGCTGCGGTCCACCAGGCCGGCGCCGTCGGCCAGCACCCGCTGCTCCCGCAGCGGGTCGCCGTAGTGGACGGCGACGGAGCGGGCCGCGTCGGGCGCGACCTCGACGGGCACCGCCCCCGGTCGGGACAGCAGGGGCGAGGGCGTGGTCATGTCGACTCCGTTCCGGCTCGTTCTCGGCAGGCGCGGCACGTCCCCGAGAGGGCGACGTGACCGACGTCGACGGTGAAACCGAGGTCGGCCGCCAGACGTTCCGCCGCCTCGTCGAGCAGGTCCGGCGCCGCCGACGCGATCTCCCCGCAGGAGTTGCAGACCACGTGCAGGTGCGGCCGCTCGGCGGCGTGGTAGACCGGAGCCCCCCGCCCCAGGTGGGTGTGCCACACCAGGCCGAGCCGCTCGAGCAGCTCGAGCGTGCGGTAGACCGTCGAGGTGTCCGGGGCGCTGCCGCCCGGGCCGGCCTCCTCGCGCAACCGTGCGCCGATCGCCTCCGGGGTGGCGTGCGCCAGCGCCGCCACCGCGGCCAGCACCCGCGCGCGCTGCGGGGTCAGCCGCAGGCCGCGGGCCCGCAGCTGCTCGGCGAGCGGCGCGGCGACGTCGTCCGGGCCCATGGGGTGAGCCTATGCCGGGGGTGCGGCAGGCTGGTCGCGTGACGGAGCAGCGCAGGGTGGCGGTCTGGCGGGACGGCGCGGCGGTGGCGGTCCCCGCCGGCGGACCGGTGGTCGGCGCCTTCGACCAGGGCCTCGGCCGCGGGGACGGCGTCTTCGAGTCCGTCGCCGTCGTCGCCGGGCGCACCCCGCACCTGGACGCGCACCTGGCCCGGCTGGCCCGCTCCGCCACCCTCCTCGGCCTGCCCCACCCCGGGGACGCCGTCTGGTCGGCGCTGGTCGCCACGGTGCTGTCCGGCTGGGACGCCGCGGTCCAGGGGGTGTGCCGCCTCTTCCTGACGCGCGGGCCGGGCGACGGCGCCCCGCCGACCGCGCTCGCCCTCCTCGCCCCCGTGCCGGCGGAGACGCTCCGGCAGCGGGCCGAGGGCCTGTCGGTGGTGAGCCTCGGGCTCGGCGTGCCCGCCGACTTCCGGGCCCGGGCGCCGTGGCTGCTCGGCGGCGCGAAGACCCTCTCCTACGCGGTCAACATGGCAGCGGTGCGGCACGCGCACGACCTCGGCGCCGACGACGTCGTCCTCACCAGCCTGGAGGGCCTGCTCCTGGAGGGGCCCACCTCGACCGTGGTGTGGGCCGCCGGGGGCACCCTGCACACGCCGCCGGTGGACACCGGCATCCTCGCCGGCACCACCCAGGCCCGGCTGTTCGCCCACGCCGAGGCCGACGGCTGGCCCACGGCCACCACGGCCGGCACGGTCGCGGACCTGCACGCCGCCGACGCCGTCTGGCTGCTCTCCGGCGTGCGCGGCGCGGCGACCGTCCACACGATCGACGGCGTCCGCCGCGGGGACGCCGGGCTGTCCCTGCGGGTCAGGGAACTCCTCGCCAGGTAGCGTGATCACCAGGTGTGCCGGGAAGTCTGGTCGGCAATCTCTTCGTCGACCCCTATCCCCGGAGCCCTTCTGTGACCTCTCCCCCCTCCACCCGCCTCCTCGGTCGCGGATCCTGGGCCGAAGCCCAGCGGGTCACCTCGGTCCTCCGCAAGGAGACCGTCGGGGGCGCCCTGCTGCTGATGGGCGCGGCGATCGCGCTGATCTGGGCGAACTCGCCCTGGGCGGAGTCCTACGAGGCCCTGCGCGACACCCGCGTCGGACCGGCCGCCCTGCACCTGGACCTGACGCTGGGCACGTGGGCGGCCGACGGCCTGCTGGCGATCTTCTTCTTCGTCGCCGGCCTGGAGCTCAAGCGTGAGTTCGTGGCCGGCGACCTGCGCGATCCGCGCCGCGCGGCGCTGCCGATCGCCGCCGCGGTCGGCGGGATGGCGGTGCCCGCCCTGTTCTTCGTCCTGTTCAACCTGGGGGGACCCGAGGGTGCGCTGCGGGGCTGGGCGATCCCGTCGGCCACCGACATCGCGTTCGCGCTCGCCGTCCTCGCGGTGATCAGCACCCACCTGCCCAGCGCGCTGCGCACCTTCCTGCTGACCCTCGCCGTCGTCGACGACCTCCTGGCCATCGTCGTCATCGCGATCTTCTACACCGCCGAGCTCGTCGTCCCGGCCCTGCTGCTCTCCCTGGTGCCGCTGGCGATCTTCGGCTTCCTCGTGCAGAAGCGGATCCGCTCCTGGTGGCTGCTGCTGCCGCTGGCGGCGGTCACCTGGGTCCTGATGCACGAGTCGGGCGTGCACGCCACGGTCGCCGGCGTGCTGCTGGCCTTCACCGTGCCGGTCGTCCGCAGCGACGCGGCCGGTGGACCGGACGCCGGACCGGGGCTCGCCGAGCACTTCGAGCACCGCATCCGACCGCTGTCGGCGGGCGTCGCCGTCCCGGTGTTCGCGTTCTTCTCCGCCGGCGTGGCCGTCGGCGGGCTCTCCGGTCTGGGGGAGTCGCTCGGCGACAGCATCGCCGTCGGCATCATGGTCGGCCTGGTGGCCGGCAAGGCGATCGGCATCACCGGCGCCACCTGGCTGATCTCCCGCTTCACCCGTGCGCAGCTCGACGAGAACCTGGGCTGGCCCGATGTGGTGGGGCTGGCGCTGCTCGGCGGCATGGGCTTCACGGTGTCGTTGCTGATCACCGAGCTCGCCTACGGCGCGGAGAGCGAGAGCTACGAGCACGCCAAGGTCGGCATCCTCTTCGGCACGCTGCTCGCCGCCGTGCTCGCCGGGGTCATCCTGCGGCTGCGGAACCGCCGCTACAAGCAGATGTACGCGGCGGAGAGCCGTGACATCGACCAGGACGGCGTCCCGGACGCCTGGGACACCGTCGACGACCGCGCCGAGCACCAGCCGGACTGGGAGGGCGCGACGCCCCCGGGCCACACCTTCGGCGAGGCCCCGCTCGGGGACGAGGACGACGCGCCCCCTCCCGCCTACGAGACCGTGGACGACGAGGCCGACCACCAGCCGGACTGGGAGGGCACCCGTCCCCCGGGACGCACGATCGGGCCCGACTCCTGAGCGACGCCGACGCGCCCGGCGCCGGCCGGAGCACGTCGTCGTCCAGCGCGTTCGCTCAGAGCTGACGAAATCTGTTGCAGGCCCCGATCTCCCGGTCGTACCGTCATGGCACACGAGAGAGGAGGTGGTCCGTAACTTGCTGAGCTACAGGACTCGTGAGGTGGCTGTCCGCTAGCCGCCGTCCAGATGGGCCGCCCGTTCGGATGGGAATCCGAACGACGGCATGATCGCCCGTCCGTCGCACGGCGGCGAGCGAGAACCGGACAGTCACCCGACCCCCGGGCCGCCGACATTTGTCCAGTCGGCCCGCGTGCTGCTCCCCCTGGGAGGCGCCGCGGAGCAGCCCGGGGGTTGTCCGTTCCCCCGGGAGGTCCGCGTGCAGCTCGGCGGCCTCCCCGTCGAGACCGACGTCTCGGTGGGCGGCTGGGTCGCCGAGTCGGTGGCCCGCCAGCACCGGGGCACCGTCGCATCGCTCGTGCCGCCCGTCTTCCCCGCCTACGCGCGGGTGCTGCACCCCGCCTACCGCTACGACGGCGACGACGACGTCGAGATCCCCTGGTCCGCCGTCGCCGCCCTCAACGGCACCGTCGCCCACCCGCTGATGCAGTGGCCGGCGGTCACCGGCGGCTGGGAGTACCTGCAGGAGGACAGCCAGCCGCCCACCTGGGACGGCGCTCCCGCCGAGGGGCACCTGCCCACCACGGTCGCCGCCCGCATGGCCGCCGTGCTCGCCCGGCACACGACCTCACCCGGGGACTGCCTGCTCGGCCGCTGGACGGGCAGCGACGCGGACGCCGTGCGCGGGCTGCCGACGCTGCCGCTGCCGGAGGCGCGCGACGTCGTGCTCGTGCGGGGCGAGCCGGCCGATGCGGCCCGCAACCTGGCGCCGGAACCGTCGGAGCAGAGCGCCAACCTGTGGTGGCCGGCCGATCGCGCCTGGCTGGTGACCACCGACATCGACCTGATGTGCACCTACGTCGGGGGCAGCCCGGCCTGCATCGCCGACCTGATGGCCACCCCCGGCCTGGAGGTCGTGCCCGCCGCGGCGGCCGACCGGGTCGGCCACGCCGACGACCCGGTCAACCCCGTGCCGCCCCGCGGCTGAGCCGGGCGCGGCTCAGGGCTCTATGAGCACCCAGTCCCCGGCGACGTCGACGAGCACGCCGGCGTCGGTCGGCTCGATCCCGGTGATCCGCTGGGCGAAGGGCAGCGGGTCCAGCGGAACCCGGAAGGTGAAGCGCTCACCGAGCAGCAGCTCGCTCACCCGGCCGAGGCCGGGGACCCCGGCCAGCTCCCTGGGCTCGACCACCAGGGCGCCGTCGTCCGCGCCGAGGTCGACGTCGGCGGAGGCCTCGACGGTGCTGCCGAGCACGTCGGCCGAGCCGACCACCCGCAGCTCCCCCGGATCGGCCGCGTCGAGCGTGAGCGTGCGGCCGCTCAGCTCGAGGTACCGGTTGAGGTCGTCGTAGCTCAGCAGCGCCTCCGCCTGGCTGCCGGTGATCAGCAGCCGGTCGGCGTCGCCGCGCAGCAGGTCGTGGAAGGACAGGTAGACGTCCTCGAGCCGGGCGTCGACGGACTCGATCCGCAGCGGACCGGAGGTCACCCCGCGCATCGAGATCTCCACCTCGCCGTAGCGACCGCGGAGGACCTGCGGGAGGAAGAGGGCACCACGCACGGTCACCTCCGGCTCCTCGAGCGTCCCCGTCTGCTCCTGGAGCGCCTGGGCGACGACCCCCTCGGCCGCCCGGCGGGCCAGCAGGTCGGCCCCCCACAGCAGCAGGACGGTGCCCAGCAGCAGGCCGACGGCGATCCGCACGTCCCGGCGTCCCGGCCACCTGCCCGGGCCCGGTGCCCTCATCCGCCCGCTCCTCTCATGCGCGCGGTCCAGCGGCGGCCGCGGGCTGCCGTGCCGACTCGGTCCCGGCGTCGCGCTGCTCCAGCAGGGCGTCCTGCTCCGCCGCGTCCAGCGTGCCGCCGGAGGTCCGGATACGCCCGCTGGGCCAGCCGGCCGCGCGGCCGAGCAGCGTCAGGACGGCGGGGGTGATCACCGGCCGGATGAGGAAGGTGTCGATCAGCAGGCCCAGGGCCATGATGAACGCCACCTGGCGGAAGCTGTCGAGCGGGATGATCGCCACCATGGCGAAGGTGGCCGCCAGGATCACCCCCGCGGCGCTGATGGCGCGTGCGGTGGCCGGCATCGCCACCGCGATCGCCTCGCGCAACGGCCGGCGGGAGGCCTCGTCCCAGATGGACCCGACGGCGAACACGTTGTAGTCGGAGCCGAGCGCGAGCAGCAGCACGGCGGTGGTGAACGGCACGTAGAAGGTCAGGCCCGGGTCGTCGAGGAGGCCCTGGAACACCAGGACCGATATCCCGAGGGCGGCGGCCACCCCCAGCGCGCTGGTCGCCAGCAGCAGCAAGGGGGCCAGCAGCGCCCGCAGGAAGAGCGCCAGGATGACGAACTCCACGATCAGCGCCGCCAGCATGGTGCGCCGGAGGTTCTCCTGCGTGATCAGCGCCAGCTCCGCGGCGACCGCCGTCTGCCCGGCCACCCCCACCGTCGCGTCCTGCACGCCGGCCTGCTCCAGCAGGCCGGGCAGGCGGTCCTGCAGCAGCTCCAGGTCGTCGATGGCGTCGGCCGCCAGCGGGTCGCTGTCCAGGATCACCACGAACCGGGCGAGGTCGCCGTCGGCCGAGAACACGATGCCGAACTCCTCGGGCAGCGGGTTCTGGGCGGCACCGAGCACCTGGGCCACCCCCGGCTGGGTCGCCAGCAGCCCCTGGAAGCGCTCCAGCGCGGCGCGCTGGCCCGCGACGCCGGGGGCCTCCACGAGCACCTCGGTGGGCGCCACCACCCCGCGGACGCCGGCGTCGTCGAGGATCTCCGCGCCCTCACGCACCGGGTCGTCGGAGGGCAGCCCGGAGACGAACGACAGGTCCAGCCGGAGGTCCGCCACCGGCAGGGCCGCCGGGACGAGGACGCCCAGACCGAGGAGGACGGCGACCCAGGCCCCGCGGCGGGACGAGGTGGTCCGCGCCATCCACCGGGCGCCCCGCCCGGCGCGGCGGTCCAGCGCGCCACCCCGGCCCACCCCCGACGGGAAGAACAACCACGGCCCCAGGACGGCGATCACCGCGGGGACCAGGGTCAGCGACACCACGACACCCACCACGACGGTGAGCGACAGCGCGGGCCCGAACGCCCGGAACAGCTCGAAGTCGGCCACCAGCAGGGCCGCGGTCCCCGCCGCGACGGTGATGCCGGCGACCGCCACGATCGGGCCGTCGGTGGTCACGGTGCGCCGGGCGGCCTCGTGCGGCGCCATCCCGGCGTCCAGGTGCCGGCGCATGCCGGAGAAGAACAGCACGCAGTAGTCGGTGACCACGCCGATCAGCAGCGCGGCGGTGAGCGGCTGGAGCTGGTCGGGCAGCGCGAAGCCGAAGGCCGCGGCCGCCCTGGCCAGCAGGTGGGTCGCCAGCAGGTAGCCGATCCCGGCGGCGGCCAGCACGACCAGGGGCGCCACGACCGACCGGAACGTGAGCCCGACGACGACGGCGATGAGCACGAGGGTCGCCACTTCGAACAGGTGCAGTCGCGCCTCGAGGTGCTCGGCCTGCTGCACCCGGGCGGGGGTCATGCCGGTCACGTAGGTCTGCACGTCCGCCTGGTTGCGGAAGTGCTGCGCGTACTGGCGGGCCAGCGCCGTGCCGTCGACCAGCGACGTGCCACCGGTCGTGTACAGGTAGGTGACCACGGTCTCGGGTGTGTTCGTGGGCAGCGGTACCGCGGCCACGATGTTCCCGTCGGCGGTGGGAGCCTCGCTCCGGAGGGTCGCCTGGGTGTGCTGCAGCGCCCACAGGGCGACGTCGGCCCGGGTGAGCGCGCTGAGCCCGCCGGGATCGTGGACGACGACCGCCGTCTGGGACAGCACCGGGACGCGGAACTCCGCGAGGGAGCGCTGCTGCACCTGGACCGCCTCGCTGCCGGGGGGCAGCAGGCCGCCGAAGTTGTTGCTGCCCCCGCCGCCCGACGGCGTCGGCAGCAGCACGGCGGCGATCGCGGCGGCGATCCAGAGACCCATGACGACCCACCGGCCGGCCACCACGGCGGACCGGAAGCCCCGGCCGGCCGCCGACAGACCCCGGCCGGCGGCGGACAGGCCCCGGACCGGCCCCCGCAGCGCGGCCTGCGCCGCCGACCGTGCAGTCAACACGGCCTCCCCAGCCTCCGACCGGCACCGACTACCGGTGGTGGGAGGAGGGTAGGGCGAACCGAGACCCACCGCAGGCGGAAGGACCTCCCCCCATGCCCGAGGACCGCACCGAGCCCACGGCCGGCGCCTCGGCAGCACCGGCTGCTGCCACCGGACCCGCTGTGCACGGCGACCGACCCGACGCCGACCGCGCGGAGCCCGGCGCCCGGCGGAGCACGCCGAAGACCTGGTGGCTGGTCGCCCCGGCCTTCGTCATCGGCCTGTTCGCGGGCGCGATCCTCCTCGGGCTGCTCCGCGAGGACCCGCCGGCGCCCACCCCGGCCGCCGGGTCCCCGACCGCGGCCACCGGGACGTCCGAGCCGGGCGGTGACGGCGAGGGCCCGGGGGCCAGCGCCGAGATCACCGTGAACGAGGCCTGCCTGCGCGTCGTGAACGGGACCAGCGACCTGGTCGACGTCATCGGCGACCTGGGCGATGCCGCGGCGGGTCTGGACATCTCCGGCCTGAACCAGTCGATCCGGGAGCTCCAGCCGCTGGAGGCGCGGCTGCGCGACGACCTGGACGGCTGCGAGACCGACACCACGCTGCCGGACGACCTGTCGTCGACGACGACCACTGAGCCCTCCGGCACGGCCGACCCCTCCGCCACGACCGAGCCCTCCGGGTCGTCCACGACGACCGCCCCGTCCGACTGACCTACCGGTCCGCGCCGTCGGACCGCGGCGCTCGGACCCGGGCGCTCAGAGCTGCGCCAGCTCGGCCGCCAGGTCGTCGAGGCCCAGCGACCCCTGGGACAGCGCGGCCATGTGCCAGGCCTTGAGGTCGAAGCCGGCGCCCCGGGCCTGCTCGGCCGCGGCCCGGCCCTCCCGCCAGGCGCGCTCACCGAGCTTGTAGCTGATCGCCTGCCCCGGCATGCCGAGGTAGCGCACCAGCTCGCTGTCGAGGAAGGCGACGTCGGCGCCGGAGTGCTCGCCGAGGAAGGCACGGGCGAGCTCCGGCGTCCACGGCTGCCCGCGGTGCCCGGCCAGCACGCCGTCGGCGTCGTCGGGCACCGGCAGCCCCAGGTGCATGCCGATGTCGATGACCACCCGCACCGAGCGCAGCTGCTGCGCGTCGAGGAAGCCCAGCCGCTCCGCCGGATCGGCGAAGTAGCCCAGCTCGTCCATCAGCCGCTCGGCGTACAGCGCCCAGCCCTCGACGTTCGCGCCGACCGAGCCCAGCGACGTCTGGTAGGTCGAGAGCTCCCCGGAGACGAGCGCCCACTGGGCCAGCTGCAGGTGGTGGCCCGGGACACCCTCGTGGTACCAGATGGAGACCAGGTCCCAGAGCGGGAAACGGGTGCGTCCCAGGGTGGGCAGCCAGGTACGGCCCGGCCGGGAGAAGTCCTGCGCCGGCCGGGTGTAGTACGGCGCCGCCGCGCTCCCGGGCGGCGCGATCATCGCCTCCACCCGCTTGACCGGCTCTGCCAGGTCGAAGTGCGTGCCGTCCAGCGCCGCGATCGCCTCGTCCATCATCGCCTGCAGCCGCTCGCGGATCGCCTCGGCGCCCTCGACCGCCGGGCCGTTCAGCGACAGCCAGCGCATCGCCTCCAGCGGCGTCGCGCCGGGGCGCACCCGCTCGGCCTCGAGCCGCTGCTCGGCGAGGATCCGGCGGTGCTCGGCCCAGCCCCAGGCGTAGGCCTCCTCCAGCCCCTGCCCGGCGCCCAGGTCCGATCCGGTCCAGCGGCGCGCGGCCACGGCGTACCGCTCCCGGCCGACCGCGTCCGGTGTCCCCTCCGTCCGCGGCGCGTACTCGTCGCGCAGGAAGTCCCGCACCTCCGCCACGGCACCGTCGGCGGCGCGGGCGGCGGCGGCGAGCTCGTCCCGCAGCGCAGCCGGCCCGGTGGCCACGAACGTCGTGAAGAAGGGGCCGGCGAGCCACTCGTCGAGCTGGGCGACGACGGTGCGCACCTGCCGGGGCGCCACCAGCAGGCCGCGGCGCGCACCCTCGGCGAGGGTGTCACGGTACCCCCGGTAGGCCTCGGGCACCCGGGCCAGCCGGCGGGCCAGGACGGACCAGTCCTGCTCGGTCGCCGACGGCATGAGCATGAAGACCTGCCGGACGGAGTGCAGCGGGCTGAACAGGTTGTTCAGCGACCGGTAGCCCTCGCCCGCCGCATGCCCGGCGAGCTCGGCGCCGAGCCGTTCCCGGAGCAGCCGGGCGCAGCGGCGCTCCACCGGGTCGTCGTCGAGCGAGGGGTCGGCCGCCAGCACCCCGTCCAGCTCGGCGAGCGTGGTGCGGGCGAGGGCCGCGTCGGCCTCGAGCCCCGCCGGGCCGTAGTCGGGCAGCCGGTCGTCGCCGGGGCGGGTGCCCAGCGACGTCGCCACGATCGGGTCGAGGTCGCAGACGGCGTCGACGTAGCGGTCGGCGACCGCGCGCGGGGTGGCGGGGTGGGCGGGTGACTGCGGAGAGGTGGGGTGGGCGGGTGGCTGCGGAGCGCTCACCGCAGCCGCTCCAGCCGGGCCGACATCGTCGGGCGCAGCGGCTGCTCGCCGACGGCCCGGTCGATGGCGTACATCAGCGCACCCTCGACGATGCCGTAGAGCCGCACCGCCCGGGTCACCTCCGGCGCGTCGGGGGTGCGGGCCACCACGTCGCTGGTCAGCTCCCAGCTCGTCGTGGTGCGCGCCGTCCCGACGTAGATCTCCACCAGCCCCTCGGGGCCGGCCACCAGCAGCTCCACGTCGTCGTTCCCGCGGGGCCGCCAGAAGCCGGACTCCCGGACGTCGGGACCGACGATCGCCCCGTCGTCGGTGAGCCGCCAGGTGCGGGACTCGTAGGCGAGGAAGCCCCGCCCGTCGTGGCTGAACCGGATCCACTGGCCGAAACGGTGGTCACCGCCGGAGCCGGCCGCCTGTCCCTCGCCGTGCCACTCCCCCAGCAGGGGCAGCACCGAGAGGATCTCCTCGGAGACCTCCGGGCCGCTGCGGACGTCGGCGGTGTCGGGCACCGGCAGCTCGGTCTCCCCGCTCATCGCCGGGCCCCCTCGGGACGGCGGGACAGGCGGACCGCGCCGTACCCCAGGGCCAGGGCGGACAGCGCCGTCAGGGTGACCAGGATCCAGGCAGAGACCATGGGAACCACCGTAGTGACGGCGCCACCGCCCGGCCTCAGGCGGCCACCGGGGCACCCGCGACCGTCGCGCGCACCGCCTCTTCCCACGGGGTCGCGGTCAGCCCGAAGGTGGCCGTCGTCGCGGGAGCGTCGCAGATGTAGTCGGCGTCCCACTGGTGCCGGATGTCCACCACCTCCCGCATCACCGGGACGGCGAGCCCGACCGCGCGCAGCACCGGCCACGGGATCCCGCTGACCCGCGCCGGGGGCAGGGACATCGCCTCGGCAAGGTCCGTCAGCGCCCGGCGCTGGCTGCGCGGCGCCGTGGTGGGCACGTGCCAGGCCCGGCCCAGCGCCCGCTCGTCGGTGCCGAGGGTGGCCAGCGTGGCGGCGACATCGGGCAGGTACGCCCAGCTGCGGCGGACGTCCGGGTCGCCCACCACCCAGGCCCGGCGACCGGCGCGCAGGGCGGGCAGCTGCCGGCCCAGGTGCGACTGGGCCGCGGGGACCTGCGGCCCGACGAAGTCCGCGGCCCGCGCCTCGGTGACGCGCACCCGGCCGGCCTCGTGCGCGGCCAGGGCGTCGGCCCACATCCGGGCCCGCACCCGCCCCTTGACGTCGGTGGCCGCCAACGGGGTGTCCGGTGTCATCGGGCCCGACGGTCGGCCGTAGCCGTAGAGGTTGGACATGGTGACGAGGACCGCCCCGGTGCGCTCGGCCCCGGCGAGCAGGGCCGCCGCGACCGGCGGCCAGTCGTCGGCCCAGCGGTGGTAGGCGGGGTTGACCGCGTTGTAGAGGGCCGCCGCTCCCCGTGCCGCCTCGGTCAGCGCGTCGGCGTCGGCCGCGTCCACCTGCCGGTGCTCCACCGCCCCGGTGGACCGGCCGCCGCTGCGGGACAGCACCCGCACCCGGTGGCCGCGCGCCACCAGCTCCGCGGCCGTGGTCAGGCCGACCGGCCCCTTGCCGACGATCACGTGCAGTGCCATGACAGCTCCTCGATCCGGCGAGAGCGGTGCTCTCGGATGTGAGCACCATTCACCTCCGGTCGGCAGGCGTCAAGAGCATCGATCCGCGTTGTGAGCACCGCTCTCTCATGGCAGGCTGCTCCGATGACCACCGCTCGCGACCGCGTCCGCGCCGAGCTCACCGCCGAGATCACCGGCGCCGCGCGACGCCAGCTGGCCGAGGTGGGTGCGGCCGCGCTCTCGCTGCGCGCCGTCGCGCGCGAGGTCGGCATGGTGTCGTCCGCGGTCTACCGCTACTTCCCCAGCCGCGACGACCTGCTCACCCGGCTGATCATCGACGGCTACGACGCCCTCGGTGCCGCCGCGGAGGCGGCGGACGACCCGGCGGCGGCGCCACGGGAGCGCTGGCTCGCCGTGTGCCGCGCGGTCCGGGCGTGGGCGCTCGCGCACCCGCATGAGTACGCGCTGCTCTACGGGTCCCCGGTGCCCGGCTACACAGCGCCACAGGACACCGTTCCCGCCGCGGCCCGGGTCGGCGTGGTCCTGGGCCGGATCCTCGGCGACGCCGCCCAGGCCGGAGCGCTGCCGGAGGGCTCCGGCGAGCGCGATCCGGGGCTGGTGAGCGACGAGGCGGCCGCCATCCTGGGCGGGTCGCACCCGGCCATCGACGAGGACGTGCGCGTGCGGGCCCTGCTCACCTGGAGCTCCCTCTTCGGCGTGATCAGCTTCGAGCTGTTCGGGCACTTCGTGGGTTCCGTGACGGACAACGACCGCTGGTTCGACCGCGCGGTGGGCGAACTGGCCGGGACGCTCGGCCTCTGACCGGGCCCGCGGGGCCACCCCCCGGAATCGGGGGATTCCGTTCCGCCGGAGCCCGGAGCACGCTGCCCTCCTCAGGGCGCAGCGGCGGACACCGACGTCCGCCGGCCGGGGGCATGCGCCAGGACCCGGGGAGCATCCATGCACATCCACACGGCACGACTCCTGGCGGTGGCGTCCACCGCCACCCTGGTCGCTCTCGGCGCAGCCGGGCCGGCGGCCGCGGACGGCGGGGACGGGAAGAAGCACGGCCCACCCGCCGGCTTCAGCATCCAGGCCGCAGTGGATGCGGCCGCGCCCGGTGACACCGTCCGCATCCCGCCCGGCACCTACCGCGAATCGGTCACCATCCAGCAGGACGGCATCTCCCTGCACGGTGGCCGCGGGGTGGTCATCGAACCGTCCGGGGCGGATCCGACCGCCTGCGACACGCTGGACGGTCCCGACACCGACCGCGTGTCGGGCATCTGCGTCATCGGCGAGATCGACCCCGAGACCTTCGAGGCCCTCGACCGGGTGAGCGGGGTCAGCGTCCGCGGCATCACGGTCACCGGCGCGACCGGGGACGGGCTGGTCGGGCTCGCGACCGAGGACCTGAGGGTGCGCGACAGCCGGTTCACCGGCAACGGCGGGTACGGCGCCGCCGCCTTCGTCACCGAGGGCGTCAGCTTCCGCGACAACAAGGCGACCGGGAACGCCGAGGCGGGCTTCTACATCGGCGACAGCGAGCACGCCGACGCCGACGTCCGCGGGAACTACTCGGCGGACAACCAGATGGGCTTCTTCTACCGCAACGCCAGCGTCGGGAAGATGCAGGGCAACGTCGCCGTCGGCAACTGCGTCGGGGTGCTGCTGCTCGCCGGAGCGCCCGGGCCGGTCACCGACTGGGAGCTGCGGAAGAACGAGGTCTCCGCGAACAACAGGCTGTGCGAGGGTGACGCGGAGCAGGGTGACCCGACCCTCACCGGCGCCGGCATCGCACTGGTCGGCGCCCAGGACTTCCGCGTCAGGGACAACCGGGTGACCGACAACGTCCCGGCGGCGGCCGACAGCGCGCTGCAGGGCGGCATCGTGGTCGTCTCGAGCGGCTCCGTTCCGGGGCTCGCGCCGTACGACCCCAGCGGTGCGGTCGAGCGCAACAAGGCCAAGGGCAACGAGCCGGCCGACATCACCTGGGACGGGACCGGGAGCGTCGCGTTCGACGACAACCGGTGCCGGACCTCGATCCCCGACGGGCTCTGCGACTGAGCCCGCGCACCACCTCCGGGCGCCCGCTCCGGCCACCGGCCGGGGCGGGCGCCGCCGTGCGCGGGCACCGCTCACCGGGAGTGCGGCGGACGCGACAGGCGCGGTCGCTGGTGGGGCCGGGGGGTCGTACGGCAGGCTGGGCACGGACCCCGGACGGCGGGGATGCAGGCGGGAGGAGTAGTCATCGAGAAGGCCGAGGCCGGCCCGGGCGCGACGCCGACCCCGGACGAGGAGGCGCTCCCCGGCACCCCCTCGTGGTACTCGGTGCTGCACGACTCCTCGTTCATGTTCGCCGCGGTCTGCGACACCGGCGGGACGCTGCTCACCGCCAACCGCCTGGCCGTGGAGGGCCGGGGCTTCGACCGGCGCCGGCAGCTGGGCCGCCCCTTCTGGGAGGCCGACTGGTGGGCGGGCGACCCGGAGGTGATCGCCACGGTGCGCGCGTGGTGCCTGGAGGTGGCTGCCGGCGGCGAGCCGGTGCGCGCGGTCACCAGCTTCTTCCTGGCCGACGGCAGGCGGCGCACCGCGGACCTCACGCTGCAGCTGGTCCGCGAAGGTGAGCAGCAGGAGTTCCTCCTGGTCACCGGCATGGACATCACCGACCGGCTGCAGGCCGAGCGGGTCACCGCCGAGGCGCGTGCGGCGGGCATGGAGGCCTCCACGCTCCGCCAGATCGCCGCCGCCCGGGCCCGCGACCTGGAGGTCCTCCGCGAGACCGAGGCCAAGCTGTCGCGCGCCCTGACCATCACCGAGCGGGTGCTGGCCAACGTCGCCGACGGCATCTACGGCCTCGACATCGACGGCCGGGTGGAGTTCCTCAACCCCGCGGCGTCCCGGCTGACCGGCTACCGGCCCGAGGAGCAGCTCGGCCGGGACCAGCACGACCTGATCCACGGGCACCGCCCGGACGGCACGGTGTACCCCCGCGAGGAGTGCCCGGTCTGGCGGGCGCTGCAGACCGGCCGGACGGTGGTCGCCGACCACGAGACCCTCTGGCGCAGCGACGGCACGCCCTTCCCCGTCGAGATGGTCGTCGTGCCCACCGTCGAGGACGGGGTGCACACCGGCGTGGTGGTCTCCTTCCGCGACCTCACCGACCGGCTGGCTGCCCAACGCCAGGCGGCGGAGCTGGAGGCGCTCGCCGACCGGGTGGCCGCCGACCGCGCGCTCTCCGACCGGCTGCAGCAGTCGCTGCTCACGCCGCCGCCGGAGCCGGACCACCTGCAGATCGCCGTCCGCTACAGCCCGGCGGCGCACGAGGCGCAGGTGGGCGGCGACTGGTACGACGCCTTCCTGCAGCCGGACGGCGCCACGATGCTGGTGATCGGGGACGTCGTCGGCCACGACAGCAGCGCGGCCGCGGCGATGGGCCAGGTCCGCGGGCTGCTGCGCGCCCTCGCCTACGCCGACGAGAACGGCCCCGCGGCGACGCTCACCCGGGTGGAGCACGCCGCGCGCGGCCTGGCGGTCGCGACGCTGGCCACTGCCGTCCTGGCCCGGATCGAGCGCCATCCCGACGTGCCGGTGGACGGCCGCCGGCTGCTCCGCTGGAGCAACGCCGGGCACCTGCCGCCGATCCTGCTGGCACCCGACGGCACGAGCACCCTGCTCACCAGCAAGCCCGAGCTGATGCTGGGCATCGACCCGGACGCGCCGCGCAGCGACCAGTCCGTCGACCTGCCCGACGCACACACGCTGCTGCTGGTCACCGACGGCCTGGTCGAGCGCCGCGACATCGACCTCGACGAGGGGATCGAGCGGCTCCTCGACGCCCTGCGCGACCTCGGGTCCACGCCGCTGGAGGAGCTGCTGGACACCGTCCTCGCCCGGCTGGTGCCCGAGGCCGGCGCCGACGACGTGGCCATCGTCGCCGTCCGCACCTTCCCCGAGGACCGGCCGCGCCCTGCCGAGGCCGGGCCCAACCGGCTGCCGCCCGGCGTCGACTGAGCCGGCGACGACGACAGCGCCCGCCCCCCGGTGTACGGGGGACGGGCGCTGTCGTCGGTCAGGGCCCTCCGGGGAGGGGCGACCTCAGGAGATGGCGACGGTCGTCTCGTTGAGGCCGACCTCGGCGGCGAGCACGCGCTCCCCCTTGCCGACCGCGGCCAGGGTGCGCAGCTTCCACTGCCCCGGCGCGGCGAAGAACCGGAACTCGCCCTCGGGGCTGGTGACGACCTCGGCGGTGAACTCGTCGGTCGAGTCCAGCAGCCGGACGTAGGCCCCGGCCACCGGCGCGCCGTCGTGCCACACCGAGCCCTGGATGACCGTCTGGGTGCTCAGGTCGATGCCCGCGAGGGCACCGCCCTGCTTCGGGGCTCCGCACATGTCAGCTCACTTCTCGATCGGGACGCCGACGAGCGAGCCGTACTCGACCCAGCTGCCGTCGTAGTTCTTGACGTCGGTCTTGCCGAGCAGCTCGCGCAGGACGAACCAGGTGTGGCTGGAACGCTCGCCGATGCGGCAGTACGCGATGGTCGGCTTGCTCTCGTCGTAGCCCTGCTCGGCGTAGAGCGCGGCGAGCTGCTCGTCGGACTTGAACGTGCCGTCCTCGTTGGCCGCCTTGCTCCACGGGATGTTGATCGCGCCCGGGACGTGGCCGGCCTTCTGCGACTGCTCCTGCGGCAGGTGGGCGGGCGCGAGGATCTTGCCGGAGAACTCGTCGGGCGAACGCACGTCGACGATGTTCTTGCTGCCGATCGAGGCCACGACCTCGTCGCGGAACGCGCGGATCGAGAGGTCCGGCTCGGCGGCCCGGTACGAGGTGGCCGGGCGCTGAGGAACGTCCTTGGACAGCGGGCGGCCGTCCAGCTCCCACTTCTTGCGGCCGCCGTCCATCAGCTTGACGTCGCCGTGACCGTAGATCTTGAAGTACCAGTAGGCGTACGCGGCGAACCAGTTGTTGTTGCCGCCGTAGAGGACGACGGTGTCGTCGTTGGCGATGCCCTTGGCCGACAGGAGCTGCTCGAAGGCGCTCTTGTCGAGGAAGTCCCGGCGCAGCGGGTCCTGCAGGTCGGTCTTCCAGTCGAGCTTGACGGCGCCCTCGAGGTGGCCGCCGTCGTAGGCGCTGGTGTCCTCGTCGACCTCGACGAAGACGATGCCGGGCTGGCCCAGGTGCTCCTGGGCCCAGTCGACGGTGACGAGCACGTCGGTGCGACTCATGTGGTTCCTCCGTGGATCGGTGTGCGGGTGGTCGGCGCGGGCCGGCAGGGCCCGCCGGGGATCAGGTGCAGCTCACCGCGCGCGCAGGTGCGGCAGGACGGTGCGGTCGTGTGCGGGAAGACCTCCGGACGGCGGACGGGCGCGTCTGGACGGTCGGAACCGACCTCAGGGGGTCGGACAGAGGGAGCTGCCGACGCGGCACAGGTCGACTGTGCGGCGCGAGGTCAGCAGGGTGCCCACGGCGCGAGAGTAGCCGATCACGCCCGCGCTCCCGCACGGGCGTCTACCAGAGCGGTCAGCTCCGTCGGACGCGGCGCGCCGCTGCTGCGGCCGACGACCCGGCCGGCGCGGTCCAGGTAGAACAGCGTCGGCGTCCGGCGCACGCCGAGCTCCCGCACCTCCGCCAGGTGGCTCTCCGCGTCGACCTGCACGACGGCCAGCCCCGGGCGGGTGGCCTGCAGCTGCGCGAGCCGGGCCTTCGTCGCCCGGCAGGGGCCGCAGAACGCGGTGGAGAACTGGACGACGGTGAGCTCTGCCTCGGCCGGGCGCACGCCCAGGCGCGCGAGCACCACCGCCGGGTCCGCACCGTCTCCGTCCACCCGGGGTGCAACCGGTGCCCTCCGGCGGGCTATTCCGCCCGCAGCACCGCGTCGTCGGCCGCCACGCGCACGTCCACGCCGCGCTCGGCCGGGGTGACACCGGTCAGCCGCAGGCCGAACGGCAGCTCCACCGGGTAACGCAGGTCGAGCAGGTCGGCGACCCGGCCGACCAGGACCCGGGGGATGTCGACCCCGGCACCGGCGGCCCGATCGACGTCGACGACCAGCTCGTTCCCGTCCACGGCGACCGTGCCGCTGGCGGTGAGCGGCAGCGTGTGGCCGAGCAGCTCGACCGTCCGGGTGATCCGCAGCCCGTCGCCTGCCCGCTCCAGGGTCGTGTTCCCACCGAGCTCGCGGGCCAGCAGGTCGTAGGAGAGGGTCGCCGTGCCGTCGATGCGCTCGACCGGCAGCTCCGTCACCTCCCCGGCGAGCACCGCCGACAGCGGGAGGTGCACCCCGCGCAGGGCGATGTCGGCGCGCGTCCCCTCCGGCTGCCCCAGCTGCTCGGCGGTCAGCACGATGCGCACGTCCTCGTAGCGTCCGCCGACCGCCTGGGTCAGGAACGGGAAGCCCCGGACGTCCACCTCGGGCCGGCCCGCCAGCAACCCCTGGTCCACCAGCTGCTCGGCGACCTGGTCCTCGGCGAGGCCCACCGCGATCCGGTCGAGCAGGACGCCGAGCCCGACCAGCAGGACGACGACGACGGCGAGCGCCTTCACAACACCGTCAGCAGACCGAGCGCCACCGGGGCGCACGCCGCGAACGGCAGCACGACCTGCACGACCGTCGGCGCCCACGGCGACAGCGCCTCCGTCTCGCCGTCGGCCGTCGTCTCGACGGCGAGGTAGCTGCCGGCCACGGCGACCAGCGCCACGACCCCGGCGACGGCTCCCCCGACGACCAGCGCGCGCAGCTGTCCCAGGTCGGCCAGGTCGCGGGCGGCCCACGCGGTCGAGGCGCCCACGAGCACCGCCAGGACGACACCGGTCAGCCCCCGGGGGACCCCGGGCGCCAGCTGCGGCCGCGGCAGCACCTGGTCGGTGAGGTGGCCGACGAGGAGAGCGGCGCCGGCCACGATCGCGGTCGTCGCGAGCCGGCCGTCGTCCGAGCGGGCGAGGAGCAGCAGCGCCGCGAGGGCGCCCACCGCGGTGATCAGCACCGCCGATCCGGCCAGCGAGTCGACCAGGTCGTAGCGGGGCGAGCGGAACATCTGCTGCAGCACGGCGGCGAGGAAGCCCAGGCCGAGGACGGCGAGCAGCCCGCCCAGGACCGGGTCCTCGGGCAGCACCATGGCCAGGTCCGCCCCGACGGCCGCGGCCGTGCCGACGGTCAGCGAGGCCGCGAACCCCTGCATCCCGGTGGCCAGCACCCAGGAGAGGACCAGCGCCAGCTGCAGCACGAGCACGGCCGCCAGGGCCCCCAGGTCGCCGAGCACCGCCGTGAGCCCGGCGAGCAGGCCCGCCGCGACCACCGCGAGGCCGGCGGCCGGGAGGTGGTGCGGCAGGGCCGGCGTCGGGGACGGGGCGGCGCTGGAGCTCACGGCCCGATGGTGTCAGAAGCCCAGCGCCCGATCCGCTCGACGAGCGGAGCCGTCGCGCCGTTCTCGGCATGTCCGAATCCCGGCACGACCCAGGCGGTGGCCGCCGGGCCGGCTGCCCGGACCAGTGTCCGGAAGTGCTCGAGCGGGAAGAACTCGTCGCGGTCGCCGTGCACGAGCAGCAGCGGGGTGGGCGCGATCGCGCTCACCACCTCGAGCGGTGCCGGCGGCGGGACCAGCCACGGGTCGCCCAGGCGCACCCCGAGCCGCCCTGCCAGCCGCCGCCCCGCGGTCGTCTCCAGGAGCCAGTGCACCCGCCGCATCGGCCGGGTGTCACGGACGTACCAGCGGCTGACCGCGCTGACGCTGACCACCGCGTCGGGCCGGTGCCGGCCCAGCGCCGCCTGGCGCAGCACCGCCCCGCCGCCCATGGACAGCCCCAGGGTCACCACCGCCCCCGCCCCGTCGGCCCGGGCCGCGCCCACCGCGGCGTCGACGTCGGCCATCTCCTGGTCGCCGCCGGCACCGGAGCGCCCGCCGGACCGGCCGTGCCCCCGGAAGTCCAGGGCCCGGACCTCGCCGAACCGGCGCAGCCGGGCGGCGAGGCGCAGGAAGGGCGGGTACCGCACGGAGTTGCTGAAGCCGTGGGCGACGACGAACGTCAGGGGCCGCGCCGCCGGTGGGAGCGGCCCCGGCGGAGCCGGCGGGACGACGAAGCCCGACAGGAGCACGCCGTCGGGGGTCCACACCTCCACCGTCCGGGTTCCCGGCAGATCCGGCTCCACGGCAGGCACGTCCGCTATCCTGCACTCCACCTCGACAGCGTTGTCGTAGGTCCGGCCGGTGCCCGCCGGCCCTGGACCCCTGAGGAGACGACATGCGACTCGTGCTCATGACTTCCGCCCGTCAGGCCACGACCGAGGTGCTGCCCGCCCTGGGGCTGCTCGGCCACCAGGTCCGCATCGTGGCTCCCGAGCTCTCCAGCCTCCTCGACGGCGACTCCGGCGACGTCGTCCTGGTCGACGCCCGGCACGACCTGATCCAGGCGCGCACCCTGTGCGGGTTGCTCTCCTCCACCGGCGTGGCGGCGGCGTTGGTCGCGGTCCTCTCGGAGGGCGGCCTGGTTGCCCTCTCCGCCGACTGGGGCGTCGACGACGTGCTCCTCGACACCGCCGGCCCTGCGGAGGTCGACGCCCGGCTCAAGTGGGCGACCGCCCGACGGCTGGCCGCCGCGACCCCCGCCGACGGCGGCGACGGCGGCGTCACGCAGGCCGGGGAACTGGTCATCGACGAGCACAGCTACTCCGCCAAGCTGCGCGGCCGCCCGCTCGACCTCACCTACAAGGAGTTCGAGCTGCTCAAGTACCTGGCCCAGCACCCGGGCCGGGTCTTCTCGCGGGCGCAGCTGCTGCAGGAGATCTGGGGCTACGACTACTTCGGCGGTACCCGCACCGTCGACGTGCACGTCCGGCGGCTGCGGGCCAAGCTCGGCACCGAGCACGAGGCGCTGATCGGCACCGTGCGCAACGTCGGCTACAAGCTCGACCAGCAGGTGGCCGACGCCACCGCGAGGGCCGCCCGGGCGGAGACCGACGCCGAACTGGTCTGATGACCGGGTGAGCGGACCTCTCGACGTCGACGGCGTCCTCGCCCTGCTGCGCGCGGCCACGGCGGCCGACGGCGTGCGTCCGGTCTCCGAGGAGGCCGAGCTCCGGCTCCAGCACGGCGGCGGGGACGGGCACGACGTCGTGGTCCACGACGCCGACGGCGCCCTGGCCGGCTACGCACGGCTCGACGACGGCACCGCCGAGCTGGTGGTCCACCCGGAGCTGCGGCGGCGCGGGCACGGCACGACGCTGCTGCGCCGGCTCCTCGACCTGGCCGGCGACCGGACGCTGGACATCTGGGCGCACGGCGACCTGCCCGGCTCGGCCGAGCTGCTCGCCCCGCACGGCTTCGACCGTGCCCGGGTGCTGCTGCAAATGCGCCTGCGCCTGGACGACGAGGACCTGGCCGGGATCGACCCGGCTCCCCGGCCGGAGCTGCCCGCCGACGTGCGCGTGCTGCCTTTCCGGCCCGGCCGTGACGAGGAGGCGTGGCTGCGGGTCAACGCCCGCGCCTTCGACTGGCACCCCGAACAGGGCCGGATGACCCGCGCGGATCTGGAGCTGCGCGAGGCCGAGCCGTGGTTCGACCCCGAGGGCTTCCTCATGGCCTGGCGCGGGGACCCCGACGCCGGTGGGGCGCTGCTCGGCTCGCACTGGACGAAGGTGCACCCGCCCGGCAGCGTCGGAGGCGCCGCCGACGACGAGGCCGTGGGCGAGGTGTACGTGCTCGGCGTCGACCCGGACGCGCAGGGCATGCGGCTGGGGCGGGTGCTCACCGACCTCGGGCTGGCCCACCTGCGCGGTCGCGGTCTCGGCCAGGTCCTGCTCTACGTCGAGGAGGACAACGAGGCGGCCGTGCGGCTGTACGAGAACCGTGGCTTCACCCGGTTCGCCGTCGACGTCTCCTGGCACCGGGAGCCGCAGGGCTCCTGAGGCCCTCCGGCACCTGACTGCGACGGTCAGGCGGACGGGCCGGCACCCCCGGACGGATGGCTTCCCCGCCGCGGCGGGACGGCGTCGTCCTCGCCGATGAGGTGCTCCCGGATGAGCGCCCTCGGGTGGTACCGGCGCAGGTCGACGTCCCGGAGGTGGTCGAAGTCCTCGCCGAGGGTGTCGTGCAGCTGTCCCCGCACCCCGGTCACCGCACCGCGCACCCGCTTGAGGCCGCTCGCGGCGTCCTTCGCCAGGTCCGGCAGCCGCTCCGGGCCGAAGATGAACAGGGCGGCCAGACCGAGGACGACGATCTCGCCCCAGCCGATGGAGTTGAACACCCGCGCTCCTCCCGGGATCGATCAGCGGACCGGACTCACCCCGGGACGGGGACCGCGTGGCGGTGGACGACCTCGACGGCGATCTCCTCCGCCCACGCGCGGACCGCCCGCCAGTCCCGGAGGTCACCCGCCGTGCCACCGGCGGGCCAGGTGCTCCGTTCGGCGGCCGACAGCAGCCGTCGCTCGAGCCGGCCGGGGAACGTGCGGTGCCCGCGCGCGTCGATCCACTGCCCGAACGGGAGCGCGTCCCGGTCGTCGTTCCCGGGACACCCGCGCGACTGCCCGAGGCCACTGGAGAACAGCCACGTCGGGCGGCGGCTCAGCTCCGGAGAGACCGCCTCCACGTAACGCCGGGCCGGCTCCAGCCAGCGCCCCGAGTAGACGGCGCTCCCGAGCACGACGGCGTCGAAGCGTGCCGGATCGGGCTGCACCTCCACCGGGGCCAGCGTGACCGACAACCGACCGCTGCGTCCCGCTGCGGACGCGGACAACGAGCGGGCCAGCTCGGCGGCGATCTCCCGGGTGGCTCCGTGCCGGCTGGCGAAGGCCACCAGCACGCGGAGGCCGCCGGACCCGGTCCCGGCCGCGGGTGGGGTCAGGAGATCCGTGGTCCCGGGTCGGAGGTCGTGGATGACGGGCGTGGCAGCGGACGCCGCCGCGCCGCTCGTCGCCAGGAGATCGGTCATGACCGTGGACGCTATGCGGCCCCGGACGGCGTCGACGTGAACTCGGGGGGAACACCCGCCGACCGCCCGCGGCGGGGCCCGATCGCCTCCCGCGGCCGGTCCGCGACGGGGGCCAGGCGGTGAGCGGGGACACGCTGTCGGCCACGTCGCCGGAAGGTGAACCCGGGACGCCGACCGTTGGCCGGGGGTTCGCTCGCGGGCCGTTCCACCGCCTTCTCCCGTGCCTAACGTCCGTCAGGCCCTGGGGCCACACCAGCCCCTCGGACCACCCAAGGAGAAGCGGTTCATGACCATCTCGTTCGATCGACGCAAGTTCCTGCAGCGCGGCGCAGCGGTGACCGCCGGCACCATGCTGGCCAGCGGCACCCAGCTCCTGGGGGCGCACGGCGCGCTCGCCGCCCCCGGCGCCCGCGGACAGCAGCTGAAGGCCCCCGACAACGGCGGCTACGGCCCGCTGCAGCCCACGAAGGACCGGACCACCGGGCGGGCCCTGCTCCACCTGCCGGCCGGCTTCGAGTACGCCTCGTTCGGCCACGCGGCCGAGTACGCCGCCGCCCTCGGCCTGCCGGCCGCGGTCGGCTCCGACGGGTACCCCACCCCCGGTCGGCACGACGGCATGGCCACCTTCACCGAGCCCCAGAGCTACCGGGGCATCATCAAGCTGGTCCGCAACCACGAGCAGGGCTACTCCCCGATCGACGCGGGACAGGAGCCGGGGGACTACACCGGCCGTGACTACGACCGCGACCTGATCGGTGACCCGGCGACCGCGTACGACCCGATGGCCGCCGGCGGGACGACGACCCTGACCTTCGACACGCGTTCGCTGACGCTGGTCGACAGCTTCATCAGCCTCAACGGCACGTCGGTCAACTGCGCCGGCGGCCCGACGCCCTGGGGCTCCTGGCTGAGCTGCGAGGAGACGGTCAACGGGACCCAGAACGGGTTCACGAAGGACCACGGCTACATCTTCGAGGTGCCGGCCAACGCCCCCGACCGGAAGCGCAGCCGCGGCCCCTTCCGGGAGATGGGCCGGTTCGCGCACGAGGCGGTGGCCGTGGACCCGGCGAACGGGACGGTCTACGAGACCGAGGACAGCGGCAACACCTCCGGGTTCTACCGCTTTCTCCCGAACAAGCCGGGCTACCTGGCCGAGGGCGGCACCCTCCAGATGCTCGCCGTCAAGGGTTCGCCCCAGCTGAAGACGTACGAGGGCCACAGCGACCGCGTGGGCCAGCCGATGCAGGTCGAGTGGGTCACCATCGACGACCCGGACCCGGCCGACATCACCACGGAGTCGGTCTTCAACCAGGGCTTCGCCAAGGGCGGCGCCGCCTTCGCCCGTCTCGAGGGCTGCTGGTACGACGGGGGCAGCATCTTCTTCAACGCCACCAGCGGCGGCGACGTCGGTGCCGGCCAGGTGTGGGAGTTCCGGCCGCGCGGTCGCTCCGGCGGCCAGCTGATCCTGCTCTTCGAGTCCCCGTCCCCGGAGGTGCTCGACGCCCCGGACAACCTGACCGTCAGCCCCCGCGGCGGGCTGGTCCTGTGCGAGGACGGCGGCGGTGAGCAGTACGTCCGCGCGCTCAACGAGCGGGGCGAGATCTTCGACTTCGCGCGCAACAGCATCGAGGGCGAGGACGCGGACATGAACAACGAGTTCGCCGGCGCCTGCTTCAGCCCGGACGGCGAGGTCATGTTCGTCAACATCCAGACCCCGGGCGTCAGCTTCGCCATCCGCGGTCCCTGGGAGAAGGGCGCGATCTGATCGCAGGCGCATCCGGGCGGCTCCCCGCCCGTGCGCCGGTGCGGTGACCCGACGGCTGCGCCCCGGCTCCTCTCCCGGAGCCGGGGCGCAGTCACGTCCGCGGACCGGGCGCACCGCTGCCGTCCCCGGGCACCACAGGCGGCCTCGTGACCCCCGTTCGCCCGTCCGGGCGACACCGCGACCCCTCATCGTCCCCCGGCGTGATCCGCACCACCCATGATCATCTGAGTCCTCGGCGGTCGTTCACCGTCCGTTCACCTCACCTGGGCCGCGCCGCCACTTGCGCTCCCTACCGTCGCTCTCGTCGGTCCCACGCTGCCCGGAAACGGTCCGGGCGAACCTGAGAGGCCCTGAGTTGAAGCTCAGCACCAAGACGCGCGCCACCACGCTCTCCGTGGCGCTCGCCAGCACCCTCGCGCTCGCCGCTTGCGGCGCGTCCAACGAGTCCACGAACGACGCCAGTGGTAGCGACGGCGGCAGCGGTGACACGGGCAGCCAGCTCAGCGGCACGCTCGTCGGCGCCGGCGCCAGCAGCCAGACGGCGGCGATGGAGGGCTGGAGCGCAGGGTTCCTCGGCGAGTACCCCGACGTCACCGTCAACTACGACCCCATCGGCTCCGGGGGTGGCCGCGAGCAGTTCCTCTCCGGGGGCACCAGCTTCGCCGGCAGCGACGCCGCCCTCGACGAGGAGGAGCTCGCGCAGGCCCAGGAGCGCTGCGCCGGCGACGGGCAGATCTTCGAGCTGCCCAACTACATCTCGCCCATCGCGGTCGTCTACAACCTCGAGGGCGTCGACGAGCTGAACCTCCCGCCGGAGGTCATCGCGGGGATCTTCAACCAGGAGATCACCAACTGGAACGACCCGGCGATCGCCGAGGCCAACCCCGACGCGACGCTGCCGGACCTGGCGATCACCCCGGTGAACCGGTCCGACGAGTCCGGCACGACGGAGAACTTCACCGAGTACCTGGCCGCGGCCGCCCCCGACGCCTGGCCCCACGAGCCCAGCGGCGACTGGCCGGTGGCGGGCGGCGAGGCAGCGCAGGGCACCTCGGGCGTCGTCCAGGCGGTCAGCGCGGGCCAGGGCACGATCGGCTACGCCGACCTCAGCCAGGCCGGCGACCTCGGCGTGGCCAGCGTCGGGGTGGGCGAGGAGTTCGTCGAGCCCACCGCCGAGGCGGCCGCGGCAGTCGTGGAGAACTCCGAGCAGCTGGAGGGCCGTGGCGAGTACGACTACGCCATCGAGCTGGCCCGCGACACGACCGAGTCGGGCAACTACCCGATCGTGCTGATCAGCTACCACGTCGGCTGCATCACCTACGACGACCAGGAGACCGCCGACCTCGTCTCGGCCTTCATGTCGTACGTGATCAGCGAGGACGGCCAGCAGGCCGCCGCCGAGAACGCCGGGTCCGCGCCGATCTCGGACAACCTGCGCTCGCAGGCCCAGGAGGCCATCGACGCGATCAGCGCCGAGTGATCTGACACCCTGACGGCACCGCACCAGCGACAGCGGCCCGGGGCGTCCTCCGACGTCCCGGGCCGTTGCGCCGCCCCGGCGGCGCATCTCCCGTACCACCCGAACCGGAAACCCACGGAGCAGCGGTGACAGCCACCCGGACGCCGACCGATCAGCAACCCCGCAGGGCGGGCACCCGGACCAGCGACAGGATCTTCGCAGGCACCGCTCGTGGCGCCGGCATCCTGATCCTGGTGATCCTCGCGGGGGTCGCCGCCTTCCTCCTCATCGAGGCCTTCCCTGCGATCACCGCATCGGCCGAGGATCTCCCCGGGGACAGGGGGCTGCTCGCCTACATCGGCCCGCTGCTCTTCGGCACCCTGCTCTCGGCCACGATCGCGCTCGTCGTCGCCACACCCCTCGCGGTGGCGATCGCCCTGTTCATCACCCACTACGCGCCCCGCAAGCTCGCGCTCGCCCTGGGCTACGTCGTCGATCTGCTGGCCGCGATCCCCAGCATCGTCTACGGCTTCTGGGGGCTGTTCTGGATGGCCCCGCAGCTGGTGCCGTTCTTCCAGTGGCTCGAGGAGAACCTCGGGTTCATCCCGCTCTTCGCCGGCCCGGCGTCGATCACCGGCCGCACGATGCTCACCGTCGGTCTGGTCCTGGCGATCATGATCCTGCCGATCATCAGCGCCATCTCCCGCGAGGTCTTCACCCAGGTCCCGACCCTGCACAAGGAGGCGGCGCTGGCCCTCGGCGCCACCCGCTGGGAGATGATCAAGATGGCGGTCCTCCCCTACGGGAAGAGCGGCATCATCGGCGGGTCGATGCTCGGCCTGGGCCGTGCCCTCGGAGAGACCATGGCCGTCGCGATCATCCTCTCGGTGTCGGGCGGCTTCACCCTGAACCTCATCAGCGGAGCGAACCCGGCGACGATCGCGGCCAACATCGCGCTGCAGTTCCCGGAGTCGACCGGGCTGGACGTCAACGCGCTCATCGCCAGCGGCCTCGCGCTGTTCATCATCACCCTGGGCGTCAACATGCTGGCGCGCTGGATCGTCAACCGCCGGGCCGACTTCTCCGGAGCGAACTGATGGCCGTCCAGACCCCCACCCCGACGGGTTCCTCCGCATCCACCCGGGAGACCCAGCGCCCGGAGGGAAGCCTCCCGGCCTGGCAGCCGGTGGCCGCCTTCGCCGCGGGTGCCGCCCTGGCCGCGGTCTTCAGCGCGCTCACCGGCTTCAACATCGCGCTGTTCGTCATCTACGCGGTCGTCCTCGGCACCGTCGCGGTCTACCTGCTGTCGCGGATCAGGGAAGGCCGGCGCAAGGCCGCCGACCGGCTGGTCACCTCGTTGGTCACCAGCGCCTTCGGCATCGCGATGGTGCCGCTGGCCTCCCTGATCTGGGAGGTCGTCAGCCGGGGTGCCGAGCGCTTCGACGGGGAGTTCTTCACCGCGTCGATGGCGGGCGTCATCGACGCGGGTGGTGGGGCCTACCACGCGATCATGGGCACGCTGATCATCACCGGGCTCGCCACCCTGATCTCGGTCCCGATCGGGCTGATGTGCGCGATCTACCTGGTCGAGTACGCCCGCGGCCGGCTCAAGGGCTGGATCACCTTCTTCGTCGACGTCATGACCGGCATCCCGTCGATCGTCGCCGGGTTGTTCGCCTACGCGCTGTTCGTGCTCATCTTCGGGCCGGGCATCCGGCTCGGCGTCATGGGCGCGGTCGCGCTGTCGGTGCTGATGATCCCCGTCGTCGTCCGTTCCGCGGAAGAGGTGCTCAAGCTCGTCCCCCACGAGCTGCGCGAGGCCGCCTACGCCCTGGGCGTGCCCAAGTGGCGGACGATCACCAAGGTGGTCATCCCGACCGCCATCGCCGGTCTCGGCACCGGGATCACCCTGGCCATCGCCCGGATCATCGGTGAGACCGCACCGCTGCTGATCACCGTCGGCATCACCGCCGCCACCAACTTCGACCCGTTCGACGGCCGGATGGCCACGCTGCCGGTCTACGCGTACTACCAGCTCACCCAGCCGGGCACCCCGCCGTCGGAAGGTATCGACCGCGCCTGGACGGCAGCCCTGGTCCTCATCATGATTGTCATGGGCCTCAACGTGGTCGCCCGCTTGATCAGCCGTTACTTCGCCCCCAAGACCAGTAACTGACCGGACGACCGGAGGAATCCACGTGGCCAAGCGCATCGAGGTGTCCGACCTCGACATCTACTACGGCAACTTCCTGGCCGTCCAGGGGGTCAACGTCTCCGTCGAGCCGCGCAGCGTCACCGCGCTGATCGGTCCGTCCGGCTGCGGCAAGTCGACGTTCCTGCGGGCTCTCAACCGGATGCACGAGGTCATCCCCGGCGCCCGCGTCGAGGGCAAGGTGGTCATGGAGGGCGAGGACCTCTACGCCCCCGAGACCGACCCGGTCATGGTGCGCCGGCAGATCGGCATGGTCTTCCAGCGGCCGAACCCGTTCCCGACGATGTCGATCTACGAGAACGTCGCCGCCGGGCTGCGGCTGAACAGCCGGAAGATGAGCAAGTCCGACATGGACGACCTGGTGGAGCGTTCGCTGCGCGACGCCAACCTGTGGAACGAGGTCAAGGACCGGCTCGACCGACCGGGCTCCGGGCTCTCCGGTGGTCAGCAGCAGCGGCTGTGCATCGCGCGCGCGATCGCTGTCGAGCCCGACGTGCTGCTGATGGACGAGCCCTGCTCGGCGCTGGACCCGATCTCCACGCTCGCGATCGAGGACCTGATGGAGGAGCTCAAGGAGAGCTACACCATCGTGATCGTGACGCACAACATGCAGCAGGCGGCCCGGGTCAGCCAGCAGACGGGCTTCTTCAACCTCGAGGGCGTGGGCAAGCCCGGCAAGATGATCGAGTTCAACCCGACGGAGAAGATCTTCAGCAACCCCGACCAGAAGGCGACGGAGGACTACATCTCCGGACGATTCGGCTGAGCAGTACAGCCCCGGTCCGCAGGAGCCCGCCCCCGGAGGGGGCGGGCTCCTGCGCGTTTCCGGACCGTGCATCAGCTGCGGACCGGCCGGGCAGCCGGGTGCGACGACCGGCCGAACAGCGTAGGTGCCGGGCGATTCGCTCCACCCTCATCAGCCGCGCTCAGGCGCAGCTGACCGTGGCCGCCTCCCGCTGCGGGGCGGCCACCGCCGTGTCCGGGGCCGGTTCCGCGGCCACCGGGCCGCCGATCTCCACCGGCACGACGCCGGAGTAGCCCGGGCCGATCACCAGCTGGACCGAGTCGCCGATCGTGTCGCTCGCCTGGAGCACCGAACCCGGCACGGCGGCGGCCACCGTGCGGGCCCGCTCGAGCGCCGCCGGGCCGTACCGCACCACGCTCTCGCCGACGGTGCCCGCCTCGTTGCCGACCGTGCCGATGCCGTAGCCCTGGCCACGGAGCTCGTCCGCGACCGTCGCGGCCAGCCCGGTGGTGCCGGTCCCGTTCAGCACGTCGACGGTGATCTCCGCCGGGGCGACGACGAGCGGCTCCGGACCGGCCGGGGCCTCCGACGGGGGGACGTCCTCGGGCACGGCCGCCTGCTCGGCGCGCTGCCCCTCCACGACCTCGGCCGGCAGCCGTGCGCCGTCGATGATCTCGTCGAACAGCGCCCGGGTGGCCGACGCGTCCAGGATCACGTAAGCCTGCTCGGTGCCCGCAGGCACGTACCCGACCTGAGCGACCGGCAGCCCGGCCCGCTGGACCGCGTCGCCCGAGAGGTCGCCGAGCGTGCCGGCCAGCACCCGCAGGTCGCCGAGCGTCGTCTGCTCGTCGACCGTGAGCGCCTCCGAGGCCCGGGCGAGGAAGCGGGTCAGCGTCACCGGGTCGAGCAGTGTGTCGGCGGACATCGCCGCGCGCAACGTGGAGGTGAGCAGTCGCTGGGACCGCTCGGCGACGGCCGCCCCGGTGACGTCGGCACCGCTGTCCCCCGGCTGCAGGAAACCCGACGCCGCCGACCCGGACAGCTCGGAGGGACCGGGCGGAGGCGGCGTGGCGGCGGCCGCGGTCGCCTCCGACGGCACGACGCAGACCGGGACGCCGCCGAGCGCGTCGACCATGCCGGGCAGGTCGGCGAGGTCGACGCCGAGGTAGTGGTCGATCCGCAGTCCGGACAGCTGCTGGACGGCGCGGACCATGCAGGCCGGCCCGCCCTCGAGCAGCGCGCTGGCGAACGCCTCCGTGACCGGGTCCCGCAGCTCGCCGTCCGGCGTACGGCAGATCGGGGTGTCCACCAGCGCCGTGGGGGGCACGCTCACCAGCACGGCGCGGTCACCCTCGGCGGCCACCGAGACGACCAGGGTCGCGACCGACGCCGCTCCGGTCTGTCCCGGGACGCCGGTGCCGACGACGAGGTACGTCTGGGTGGCCTTCTGGAGGTCGGGGGCGAGCACCTCGGGGCCGTCGACGGCGAGCACGTCCACCCGGTCGATGCGCTGGTCGACGTAGAAGTAGAGGGCCAGGTGGTACAGGACGACGACGGCCACGATGCCGGCGAGGGCGATCGCCGCGCGGCCGAGGCGGCGACGTGCGGGGCTGCGCGGCGGCCGGGCGGCGGCCGGGCGGTACCGGGTGGCTCCCGACGGGACCCGCGGGGCGGCGAGCCCGGGCAGCGGCGGGATCGGGCCGCTGCGCCGGGACGGGCGCTCGTCCGGTGCCCAGTCGGCCGGGCCCCTGGCGCCAGCCGGTGGCACCGGCGGCAGCCCCGGCTGGGCCCCGGGCACGGGTGGGAGCCCGGGCTGCGCCGACGGGACCGGCGGTAGGCCCGCCTGCGCCCCGGGGGAACGGGCCGCTCCCGGGACGGGGGGCAGCCCGGCACGCACGGCAGGGACGTCGTCGGGCCGGGCGGTGCCGGCGTCCGGAGCCGCGGCGGGGCGGTGGCCCGGCCGGCCGGCCGGCTCACCGGCTGCGCGCGTCGTGCCGACGGACCTGCCCGTCTCGGCGCCTCGGCGAGCCGCGCGCCGGCCCCCGACCGCACTGCCCTGCCGGGCGATCAGCTGCTCGACGGTGACCGGCTCGGCGGCGCCGCTCTGGGTCGCCCGCCCGTGACGGGTGCGTCCGGGGGCGTCGCGGTCGCCCGCGCCGCCGCGCGTCGGCTCATCCCCCACAGGTGTCGACACCTTCTCGTCGTCCGATTGTCCGTGTCCCGTCGTGCCACGATACGGGCGGACGGGCGCGCGCCACGCCGACGCGCGGCAGCCCGGGACACGACGGGGTCAACCGAATGGTGGCCCGCCGGCGTTCTGCGTAGCGTTCCCCTGGTGCGCCTTCCTTCCGTGCCCGGCCCCTCCGACGTCGTCGCGCTGGTAGGGGGCGTGCGGGACGGCGTCGGTGACGTCGTCGCGCTGGTGCCTCGCGCCGCGGCCGCCCTCGGCCAACTGGAGGCGCTGCTCGGCCGGGTGTCGGGCGCGGTCGACCGGGTGGAGTCACTGCTGGACCGCGCCGACGGGGCGATCACGCGCATCGACGCCACCCGCGCCAGCGCGGACGAGGCGATCGCCGGCGTCGGGGCGACCCGGGAGAAGGCCGACGAGGCCATCGCCGCGGTCGGCGTCACCCGGCAGAACGCCGACGACGCCATCGCCGCGGTCGGCGTCACCCGGCAGAACGCCGACGACGCCATCGCCGCGGTCGGCGTCACCCGGCAGAACGCCGACGACGCCATCGCCGCAGTGGGCACCACCCGGCAGAACGCCGACGACGCCATCGCCGCAGTGGGCACCACCCGGCAGAACGCCGACGACGCCATCGCCGCAGTGGGCACCACCCGGCAGAACGCCGACGACGCCATCGCCGCGGTCGGCGTCACCCGGCAGAACGCCGACGACGCCATCGCCGCGGTCGGCGTCACCCGGCAGAACGCCGACGACGCCATCGCCGCGGTCGGCACCACCCGGCAGAACGCCGACGACGCCATCGCCGCAGTGGGCACCACCCGGCAGAACGCCGACGACGCCATCGCCGCAGTGGGCACCACCCGCCAGAACGCCGACGACGCCATCGCCGCAGTGGGCACCACCCGCCAGAACGCCGACGACGCCATCGCCGCGGTCGGCACCACGGTCGGGCGTGCGGAGGGGCTGGTCGGCCGGGCCGAGGGGCTGGTCGGCCGGGTGGAGCCGCTGCTCACCGACTACGAGCCGGCCCTCACCGCCCTCGCACCGGCCATCCGCCGGCTGGCGGCCGAGTTCGACGCGACGGAGGTCGACGCGCTCATCACGCTCATCGACCGGCTGCCGCAGGTGCTCGGCCACCTCGACGACCAGGTCCTGCCCGCGCTGGAGGGGCTGGAGAACGTGGGGACCGACGTCCGCGACCTGGTCGACACCGTCCAGGACATGCGGCAGATCGTGAAGGGCTTCCCCGGATCCAAGCTGTTCCGCCGTCGCGGCGCCGAGGAGATCGCGGACGACGAGGCGAGGGAGAACGCCGGCGCGTGAGCCGGCGCCCTCCCCCGCCGGGAGGTGAGGACTACTCCGTGGCCCCGGGCCCGGGGCCGGTCTCGGTCGGGTAGCCGAGCGCACGGACGACGTCGCCGATCCGCTCGAAGGTCTGGCCCTCCGGCAGCCGCTCCAGCTCGGCGGCGACGACGTCGGGAGCCCGGTGGTCCCGGGCGGCCTCGACGAGCTCGGGGCCGGTGCTCGGGAAATCGGCGCGGTCGAGCCAGCGCGCCAGCTCGGCCCGCGCCACGACGGCGCCACCGGTCATCCCCTCGGGAACCCCGCCCGTCAACGTGCCCGCGGGATCCGAGTCGATGTCGGGGTCGCCCTCGGCCACCGGCTCGACCTCGCGCCACTCGTGCGCGCGGGTGGCCCGCTCGGCCTTCATCATCCCCTGGGTCTCGTGCTCGAGCTCCTCGTCGAGCCGCGGGTTGTGCTTGGTGCTGCGCGAGCCGGCGAATTCGCCTGCGGACTCGGTCACGTGTGCCTCCTGCTGCTCGGGCCCGGCGCCGCCGGGCCGTGGATCCGTCCGCGAGGGCTCAGGCCTCGTCGAGTGCGTCCGGCTTGTGCACCGCGGTGCGCCCGCTCTTGTCGCTGCGGACCTCGTACTGCGGGTCGTCCCTGCTGGCGCGAACGGTGCGGCCGGAGGCCTCGGTGTCGGAGGTGATCTTCCGTTCCACCGTGCCCTCCACCGTGTTGCCGTGGCTGTTCCAGGTGACGTGGTCACCCTTCTTCAGGTCATCGGACATGGCTTCTCCCCGGTCGCGGACGGTGCTGCCCGTGCCGTGCCCGCCGAGGACTCCGGGCACACATCGGTCCGACGCGACCGGGCACGCCTAGGCTGGACCGACGTGACCTCCCCCGACGGCCCGGTCTTCACCGACGGCCTGCGACCGGTCGACGTCCTCACCGTCGTCGCGGTGACCGACGTGACGCCCTCGGTGCGCCGGGTGACCCTGTCCGGTGACGCCGCCGTCGTGGCCGCCGCCGGGCCCACCGTGAACCTGCTCGTACCGCGCGTCGACGACCCGGACCCCCGCTGGCCGGGTATCCAGCGCGACGGCCGCATCGTGTGGCCGGAGGGGAGCCACGGGGTCGCGCTGCGCAGCTACACGGCCCGGCGGCAGGACCCGGCCGTCGGCGAGCTGGACATCGACTTCGTCCTGCACGGCGACGGGCCGGCCGCCGCCTGGGCCGCCGCGGCACGGCCCGGCGCGCTGCTCGGGATCGCCGGCGCCGCCTCCCTGGCCGAGCGCCCGGCGCGCTGGCTGCTGCTCGCCGCCGACGAGACCGCGCTGCCGGCGGTGAGCCGCATCCTGGCCGCGGCACCGCCGGGGACGGCCGGGGTGGCCCTGCTGGAGGTGGCCAGGCCGGCCGAGGAGCAGCAGCTGGCCGCGCCGCCCGGCGTCGAGCTGCGCTGGCTGCACCGGGGGGCGACGCCCCCGGGCGAGAGCGCCCTGCTGGTCGACGCCGTCGCCGCCCTGGACCGGCCCGCGGGCGAGGACGTCTTCGCCTGGGTGGGCGCCGAGTCGGCCGCCGTCCGCGCCATCCGGGCGGACCTGCGGGGCCGCTGGGGGCTGGGGCGGGCGCAGCACCACGCCATCGGCTACTGGCGCCGCGGGCGCGCCATGTCCCCCAGCGGCTGACAGCTCCGGGAGCATCGCAGCGAGGAACGAGCGAGGAGCGGACCGGAGCGCGGAAGCCGCCAGGTGCACGGCCGGCTGAGCACCGCCGGCCAACGCGCCGTTGCGGCCCTCCCAGCCAGTTCACAGGTAGCGTCCAGGACGACCGCAGCTGCTGCCCCGAACCTGGGTGCATGACGACGGCAACGGCGCACGCGACCGGAGGAGCAGTGTCGGGGAACCAGCCCACCGGCCGCTCGGCCCCGGAGGCCCGCCTCCTGGTGGTCGACGACGAGCCCAACATCCGGGAGCTGCTCTCGGCCAGCCTCCGCTACGCGGGCTTCGAGGTCGCCACGGCGGCCGACGGACAGCAGGCGCTGGCCCTCGCCGCGTCGTACCGCCCCGACCTGCTGGTGCTCGACGTGATGATGCCCGGGCTCGACGGCTTCGGCGTCGTCCGGCGGCTGCGTGAGACCGGCCGGCACACGCCGGTGCTGTTCCTCACCGCCCGGGACGCGCCGG
The DNA here is from genome assembly GCF_054051035.1 of Blastococcus sp. SYSU DS0619. Classification (NCBI taxonomy): domain Bacteria; kingdom Bacillati; phylum Actinomycetota; class Actinomycetes; order Geodermatophilales; family Geodermatophilaceae; genus Blastococcus; species Blastococcus sp. SYSU DS0619. The sequence continues at coordinate 459,398 of NZ_JBJHAM010000002.1, forward strand.
AGGACAAGATCTCCGGCCTGACCCTCGGCGGCGACGACTACGTGACCAAGCCGTTCAGCCTGGACGAGGTCGTGGCCCGCATCCGGGCGGTCCTCCGGCGCACGGCCGGCGCGCAGCGGACGGTGGAGGCGCCCCGGCTCACCTTCGCCGACATCGAGCTGGACGAGGAGTCGCACGAGGTCATCAAGGCCGGCGAGGTCATCAGCCTCTCCCCCACCGAGTTCAAGCTGCTGCGCTACCTCATGGCCAACGCCGGGCGGGTGCTGTCGAAGGCGCAGATCCTCGACCACGTGTGGAACTACGACTTCAACGGCGAGGCGAACGTCGTGGAGTCCTACATCTCCTACCTGCGCCGCAAGATCGACACCACCGAGCCCCGCCTCCTCCAGACCATCCGCGGGGTCGGCTACACCCTGCGGCTCCCACGCGGTTCGTGAGCCAGCCCCGCGGCGGCCCCCGCGTCCCCCTGCGGGTCACGCTCGTGGCGCTGCTCGTGGGGCTGGTCGCCGTCGCGCTGCTGGCCACGGGCTTCGCGACCACCTCGCTCCTGGAGCGGTACCTCACCGACCAGCAGGACGAGGCGCTGCGCGCGGCGGTCACCCAGGCCAGCCCGAAGGTCTTCGAGGCCTGCCTCGACGGCGAGTACCGGGCCACCCCGCGGGCGGCCTACGCCGGCTGCCTGGCTCCGGACGCGGACGCGATCGTCGACTTCCAGGGGCCACCCGAGGAGCGAGGCATCCCGGAGATCGACGCGGAACGGGTGATCGACGGCGACCTCGCCGAGCAACCGGTCACCGTCCGCGCCGACGACGGCACCCAGTGGCGGGTCATGAGCGGCCAGCTCCCCGGTGGATACACGCTGGTCGTCGGCACCGACCTGGAGGGCGACCAGCGGGCGATCAGCCGGCTGGTGGCCATCGAGCTGGTCGTCGGGTTCGTCGTGCTGACCATGCTGGCCGCCGCCGGGTACGTGCTGGTGCGCAACTCGCTCCGCCCGCTGGCCGACGTCGAGCAGACCGCCCGGGCGATCGCCGCCGGAGACCTGTCCCGCCGGGTGCCCGCGGGTGACGAGCGCACCGAGGTGGGCCGGCTGTCGACGGCGCTCAACGGCATGCTCGCCCGGATCGAGAGCGCGTTCCGCGCCCAGCAGGCGTCCGAGGAGCAGGCGCGGGGCTCCGAGCAGCGGATGCGCCGCTTCGTCGCCGACGCCAGCCACGAGCTCCGCACGCCGCTGACCTCGATCCGGGGCTTCGCCGAGCTGTACCGCCAGGGCGCGGTCCGCTCCGAGGAGGACGTCGCCCGGCTGATGCAGCGGATCGAGGCCGAGGGCGGCCGGATGGGCCTGCTGGTCGAGGACCTGCTGCTGCTGGCCCGCATGGACCAGCAGCGACCGCTGGCGATGGCGCCGGTCGACCTGGCGGCGGTCGCCGGCGACGCCGTGCACGACGCGCGAGCGGTGCAGCCCGACCGGCCGATCAGCCTGCACCTGGACGAGTCGCTCACCGACGTCCCCGTGGTGCGCGGGGACGAGAGCCGGCTGCGCCAGGTCGTCGGCAACCTGGTGACCAACGCCCTCACGCACACGCCGCCGGGCACCCGGGTGCAGGTCTCGGTCGCCCAGGACCCGGCCGACGCCGACGTGCTCCTGCTGCGGGTGGCCGACGAAGGCCCGGGCATGGCCGCCGAGGACGCGGCGCGGGCGTTCGAGCGGTTCTACCGCGCGGACGCCTCCCGCACCCGCGCCGCCGGCGGGACCGGCCTCGGCCTGTCGATCGTCTCCTCCCTCGCCGCGGCCCACGGCGGCTCGGCGTCGCTGGAGACCGCACCCGGGGCCGGGCTGGCGGTCACCGTGCGGCTCCCCCGCAGCGGACCGGCCGGGGGCGGCGCGCCGCAGGCCTGAGGGCGCTTGCGACCATCTGCTGGTGACGACGAACGACGGCAGCCCCGACGGCGGGACCCCTGATGCCGGGCTGCTGGCCGCGGCCGAGGACCTCGCCGCGGCGGTGCGCGAGCTGATCGAGCTCTCGGTGACCACCACCGCCGGGGCCGCGGAGGTGGCCGCCGCCGCCGAGCGGGTGCGGTCCGCCGTGGCGTGCATCGAGGGGCCGCGCCGGCCGCTGGCCCAGCTCCCGCCCCTGGACGACCCAGCCCGCGGCCGCCGGGTGTTCAACCCGGTGAGCGGCTCGGCCAGCGGCATGGCGCCGCCCTTGCGCTTCGCCGTCGAGGACGGCGTCGTCACTGCCGTGGCCACGCTCGGCGCGGCCTACGAGGGCCCGCCGACCTACCTGCACGGCGGCATGAGCGCCCTGTTCATGGACCAGGTGCTCGGGGACACCGCCGCCGTCAACGGGCTGTGGGGCATGACCGCGCACCTGGAGCTGGACTACCGGGGGCCGGTGCCGCTCGACCGCCCGCTGCGCTTCCGCGGCTGGGTCGAGGAGACCGTCGGCCGCAAGTCGGTCATCGCCGGCTCGATCGCGCTCGACGAGGCACCGGACCGGCCGCTCGTGGAGGCCCGTGGGTTGTTCGTCATGCCGCGGCCGGAGAAGCTCGCGGCCTACTTCGGCTCGGTCACCGACGCCTCCGGCGCGCACCGCCCGCCGGGGAACGCCGGGGACGCCACCGCCGTCGAGCAGGGCTGACCGTGGCCAGCGACGTCCGGATCGCCGCGCTCGCCGCCCGGGCCGCGGCCGACGCGCTGCTCCCGCTCCGCTCGGCCGGGCTCACCGGACGCCCCCTCGGCGACGCCGGGGACGCGGCCGGCCAGCGGGCGATCGCCGGCGTGCTCGCGGCCGAGCGGCCCGGTGACACCGTCTTCAGCGAGGAGGCCGGCGACGACGCCCGGCGGCTGTCGGCCGACCGCGTCTGGATCGTCGACCCGCTCGACGGCACGCGGGAGTACGGGGACCCCGAGCGCTCCGACTGGGCCGTGCACGTGGCGCTGTGGGTCCGGGGCGCGCTGGCGGCCGCCGCCGTCGCGCTCCCGGCCCTGGGCGAGGTGCACGTCACGGACCCGGCGCCCGCGCTGCCGGCCCGCCCGGACGGACCGGTCCGGATCGCGGTGAGCCGCACCCGCCCGCCGGCCGAGGCAGGGGCGGTGGCCACGGCGCTCGGCGGGCAGCTGGTCCCGCTGGGCTCGGCCGGCTACAAGACCCTGGCGGTCGTCCGAGGCGAGGTGGACGCCTACGTGCACGCCGGTGGCATGTACCAGTGGGACTCCGCCGCACCGGTCGCCGTCGCCCACGCCGCCGGTCTGGTGACCTGCCGGCTGGACGGGTCCCCGCTGGTCTACAACCTGCCCGACCCCGCCCTCCCGGACCTGGTCGTCACGCGGCCGGAGGTGGCCGACCAGGTCCTGGCTGCCGTCGCCGCGGCCCGATAGCGGAGACTGTGCGGGAATCCGCACCAAGCCGATCGGGTTGCCGCCGGTGCCGACCCGATCCCCGATCCCTTGGAGCTCGCGCGCGTGACCACCCCCGACTACCGGCTCAGCCAGCTGGAGACGCTGGAGGCCGAGTCCATCCACGTCATCCGTGAGGTGGTGGCCGAGCTCGAGCGGCCGGTGCTGCTGTTCTCCGGCGGCAAGGACTCGATCGTGATGCTGGAGCTGGCCCGCAAGGCGTTCGCGCCGGCGCGCATCCCCTTCCCGGTCATGCACGTGGACACCGGGCTGAACTTCCCCGAGGTCCTGGAGTTCCGCGACCGCCGGGTGGCCGAGCTCGGCGTGCAGTTGGTGGTCGCCTCGGTGCCCGACGCGATCGCCGCCGGCACGGTCAGGGAGGAGCCCAACGGCTCGCGCAACCGGATCCAGACCCCGGTCCTCCTCGACGCGGTCGAGCAGCACGGCTTCACCGCCCTGTTCGGCGGTGCCCGCCGCGACGAGGACAAGGCCCGCGCCAAGGAGCGGGTGTTCTCCTTCCGTGACGAGTTCGGCCAGTGGGACCCGAAGAACCAGCGGCCCGAGCTCTGGGACCTCTACAACGGCCGGATCCACCTGGGCGAGTCCATCCGGGTCTTCCCGCTGTCGAACTGGACCGAGCTGGACATCTGGCAGTACATCCTGCGGGAGGAGATCGCGATCCCGGCGCTCTACCTGGCGCAGGAGCGGGACGTCGTGGAGCGGCAGGGGATGCGCTACGCCGTCAACGAGTTCATCTCCCCGCGCGAGGGCGAGCAGGTCCGCCGGGAGAGCGTCCGCTACCGCACCGTCGGCGACGCGAACCTGACCGCGGCCGTCCCCTCCACCGCCACCACGGTCGAGGAGGTCATCGCCGAGATCGCGGTGACCCGGATGACCGAACGGGGCGCGACCCGGGGCGACGACAAGGTCAGCGACGCCGCGATGGAGGACCGGAAGAAGGAGGGCTACTTCTGATGGCCCGCACGCCCTCCGGGACGGCGACGCCACCGGCGCACCAGCGCGCGCACGACGACGGCCAGCAGCACCAGCCCGGTCAGCCAGCCCGCCACCTCCGGCGGCCGCTGCCCCTCGACGCCGAGCACGCCGCAGATCCACGCGGCCACCGCGTGGCCCACGACGTACCCGAGCACGACGACCAGCAGCCCGGGCACCGCCGCGGCGAACACGAACATGCGCTCCCTCCCCGGGCGTCGGACCCCAGCGTCCGCCCCACCGCCGTCCTCTGCCAGGAGAGCTCCCGATGACCGCCGCTCAGCCCGGCCGCCACCCCGACGCCCCGGTCGACGTCCACTCAGCCGCCGCCGAGGCGGCCGCCGAGATCGCCACCGCGCGCAAGGACATCCTGCGGATCGCCACCGCCGGCTCGGTCGACGACGGCAAGAGCACGCTGATCGGCCGGCTGCTCTACGACAGCAAGGCCGTGTTCGAGGACCAGTACGAGGCGGTCGAGCGGGCCAGCGCCGGCGGCGACTACGTGAACCTCGCGCTGCTCACCGACGGCCTGCGCGCCGAGCGCGAGCAGGGCATCACCATCGACGTCGCCTACCGGTACTTCGCCACGCCCCGGCGCACGTTCATCCTCGCCGACACCCCCGGCCACGTGCAGTACACCCGCAACATGGTCACCGGGGCCTCCACCGCCGACCTGGCGATCGTGCTGGTCGACGCGCGCAAGGGCATGCTCGAGCAGAGCCGGCGGCACGCCTTCCTCGCCTCGCTGCTGCGGGTGCCGCACCTGGTCGTCGCGGTCAACAAGATGGACCTCGTCGACTGGTCGGAGGACACCTTCGAGGCCATCCGCGACGAGTTCACCGCGTTCGCCGCGAAGCTCGAGGTCCCCGACCTCACCGTCGTCCCGATCTCCGCGCTGCAGGGCGACAACGTCGTCCGCCGCTCGGAGCGCACCCCCTGGTACCAGGGCCCCTCGCTGCTGCACCACCTCGAGCACGTGCACGTGGCCAGCGACCGGAACCTCGTCGACGTCCGGTTCCCGGTGCAGTACGTGATCCGGCCGCAGTCCGATGCCCACCACGACTACCGCGGCTACGCCGGCACCGTCGCCAGCGGCGTGCTCCGCGCGGGGGACGAGGTCCAGGTGCTGCCCAGCGGGCTGACGACGACGATCGCCGGCATCGACGGCCCGCGCGGCCCGGTCGACGAGGCCTTCGCCCCCATGGCGGTGACCGTCCGGCTGGCCGACGACCTCGACGTCTCCCGGGGCGACCTGATCTGCCGCCCGGCGAACGCGCCGCACGTCTCCCAGGACCTCGACGCGCTGGTGTGCTGGATGACCGACGAGCCGCTGCGCCCGCGTCAGCGCCTGGCGATCAAGCACACGACGCGCTCGGTGCGCGCGGTGGTCAAGGAGCTGCAGTACCGGCTCGACGTCAACACGCTGCACCGCGAGCAGGACGCCGGCGAGCTCGGGCTCAACGACATCGGGCGGGTGCGGCTGCGCACCACCCAGCCGCTGTTCGTCGACGAGTACGCCCGCAACCGGGTGACCGGCCGGTTCATCCTCGTCGACGAGGCGACCAACGCCACGGTCGGCGCCGGGATGCTGGTCCCCGGCAGCTAGCGCAGGGTCACCGGCAGCACCTCGAAACCGCGCAGGGTCTGCAGGTCGCGGGGGGGGGGGGGGGGGGGGGGGGGGGGGGGGGGGGGGGGGGGGGGGGGGGGGGGGGGGGGGGGGGGGGGCGGGGTCGCGGGGCGGCGCCGGCGCTAGGCGTTCGGGA